>JBBIOW010000159.1:0-6626 GCA_037443165.1 Nitrospiraceae bacterium
GAGGCGGCCGGACCGGACGGGGTGGTCGGCGACAGGACCCGCATTTTCAAAGCAGCCCCCATGTCCTCCCTAACAGGATTTCGCGGGCAGCGTTGTAGCCGGCGGCTCCCGTCACGCCGCCGCCTGGATGAGCGGCGGCCCCGCAGAGATACAACCCTGCGATCGGTGTCCGATAATCCGCGTATCCCGGCACGGGCCGAAAGCAAAACCATTGATTCAGCGTCATCGCGCCCTGGAAGATATTGCCGCCGGTGAGGCCGAACGTCCGTTCGAGGTCCAGTGGCGTCAAGACCTGCCGGGCAATGATGGAGGCCTTGAAGTTCGGCGCATATTCCGTCAGCAGATCCACACAGCAATCCGCAAAGCGTTCCCGTATTTGATCCCACGTCGCCCCACGCAGGGTGTACGGCGCGTACTGGACGAACATCGACATGAGATGGGAGCCCGGCGGGGCGACGGAGGGATCAACCACCGACGGAATGGTGCACTCGAGTACCGGGCGGTCGGAAGGCCGGCCGTATTTGGCGTCATCGTAGGCCCCCTCGATGTACTCGAGATCGGGGCAAATGTGAATCGTTCCCCGATGCTGCGGGCCCGGCTCCGTGCCGGGACAAGCAAGAAAGCTCGGGAGTTCGGACAAGGCCAGATTGATTTTGAGCGACGCGCTGCGGTAATCGATCCGTCGCACCGCCTGCACGAAGTCCTCCGGCAGTTGTTTGGGATCAAGCAGGCGGGTGAACGTGACGTGGGCGTCGGCGTTGCTGGCAACCACCGGAGCCTTGACCTCGTCACCGTTGGTCAGCGCGACACCGACGACCTTCCCGTTCTTGACCAGGACTTGGCTGACCTCGGCTTCGCAGCGAATGGTGACCGACAGGTCTCGAGCCGCCTGGGCCAACGCCTGGGTCAGTCCTCCCATTCCGCCTTGCACATACCCCCAGATTCCCCGCTTCCCGTTGGTTGCTCCCATCACGTGGTGAAACAGGACAGAGGCGGTCCCAGGCGTCGAGGGCGAGGCCATGGTACCGATGATGGCATCGGTGGCCAGCGTCGCCTTCAGCTCCTCCGACTCGAACCAGTGATCGAGGATCGACCTGGCCGCTCCGGTGAGGATCTCCACCAGGTCGCCGATCCGAGGGCCGATCCGTGACCACATGCGAGCCAGTTTGAGCAGCCTCCAGAGATCTCTCGGCCGGGGGCGGCGGACATTCGGCGGGGTGACGGTCAGGAGCGGCTCAAGGCTCTCTGCGAGCCCTTCGAGCCAGCCCTGATATCGGGGGTAGGTGTCCGCGTCGTAGACGCTGAACTTGGAAATCTCCCGGTGATTCAGATCAGGGTTCGCTCCCAGCAGGAGAGACCGCCCGTTGGGAAACGGGGTGAAGGAAGAAGGAGTGCGCTCCAGGATCCTCAAGCCGTAGGCGTCAAGACGGAGGTCGCGGATGATCTCGGGGCGAAACAGGCTGACCACATAGGCGGCTGTCGAGACCTTGAAGCCGGGAAACACTTCCTCCGTGACGCAGGCTCCGCCCACGATGGGCCGCCGTTCGAGCACCAAGACCTTCCAGCCGGCGCGGGCCAGATAGCAGGCGGCTACCAACCCGTTGTGACCGGCCCCGATAATGATGGCGTCATACTCACTGGCCATAGGTGTACGTGGTAACAGCGCCTGGTGAGATGGTCACACATCATACTCTCGGGCTCTGGGCGCTTCCACCTGTCCCACATGTCTCACGAGTCTCGCCGGTCGCGCGCTGTTGCTGTGTGGCATCTCGCGCCAGCGACTTCGCCCATCAATGGGGTCTTTCTCCCCTGTTCGCTTTTTTCTTCTTAAGGTCCAATTCCTCGTAAGCCTCGAATCTCCAACACTTCTTCATGCTGTCTGCCCGGCGGCAACGTGTGGCATGCTCATCGCACACTTTTCCGATCCTGGGAGGGCGACAAGGGGAGGGATGAGGGAAGGGATGGAGAAGAAAGAACAGAACAGCGGCGCTCGACGCACACGATGGACGCGCGCCGCGGTCCTGATCGGAATCGGTATTGTGAATGGGTTCTGGAGTCTCCCGCAACAGTGGGTGTCGGCTGGGCAGGAAGCGGGTAACGGCAAAGCGATCTACGAGAAGCTCTGTCTGACCTGTCATGGCCCGCAAGGGAAAGGCGATGGTCCTACCGGCAAGGTCCTGATTCCTCCGGCCACCGACTTGACGAGCGCGGCGACCAAAAAGAAATCGGACGCGGACCTGCTGAAGATCATCCGGGAAGGGAAACCTCCGACCGCCATGCCGGCCTGGAAAGGCCAGTTATCGGAGCAGGAGATGCGGGATGTGCTGGCCTACATCCGGAGCTTGAACAGGTGAGCGGGGCATGCCGTCTCGCCTGCTGCACGATGTCTCACGATCGGTATCGGTTCGCGGCGGTACGATAGCAGTCAGCCATCAGCATTCGGCTATCAGCGATCAGACGGCGGCTGTCAGCGAAGAGCTTGTAGCGATCAGCCAACAGCTTGATAGTTCAAGCGCAGCACGAAGGAAGGACCCGCCGCATCACACTGAATCCTTTTTCACCGTGAGAACTCATACGGGGTAAGACGGAGCACTCTTCGGAATTGGTCTTCCCGGGAGGCTTGTTCAGGGCTGAAAGCCGACCATAGATAGCTGACGGCTTGAGTCAAGGGGGTGCCGCCATGACGTGCAATGTCGGTGGAGTCGAGCGGTCGATTCGCATCGTGTTGGGAGTGTTGTTCCTGGCTGTCGGGGTCCTGTCTGAACTGCCGCCGATGGGCGCCGGGATCATGATGGTCGTCGGGGTCGTGGCGCTCGTCACGGGCGCGATCGGCTTTTGCCCGGCCTGGAAGCTGTTCGGCATCAACACCTGCGCGGCTTCGCCAAGCACGAAACCGTGACGGGAAAGCAATTCTGAATGCTGAATTCTGAATTGGGGAGTGACGCCCAGGTTGTCGCTACGTGGCCCACAACCGGCAATTTCAATTCCTAATTCATAATTTCAACCGGAGGTTGGGTGGAGGTTGGGCATGGCTCGTCTCGTCATCATCGGCGCATCGATCGGCGGATTGCCGGCGGCTTATGAAGCCAAGGCGCTGCTGGGGAACACACACCAGGTCACGGTGGTCTCGAACGTGGACTCCTTCCACTTCGTGCCGTCCAATCCCTGGGTGGCGGTCGGGTGGAGGACGCGAAAGGACATCAGTTTTCCCCTCGGACCGGTGCTGGAAAAGAAAGGGATCGAATTCATCCATGCTGCGGCGGAGCGGATCGAGCCTGAACAAAACCGGGTCGTCACGGCCAAGGGCGAGGTGCCGTACGACTACCTGATCATCGCCACCGGGCCAAAACTGAACTTTTCTGCAGTGCCGGGGTTGGGGCCGAGCGGCTACACCCAGTCGGTCTGCACCGTGGACCACGCGGAGCAGGCCTGGGGCGCGTACCAGTCGTTTCTCAAAGATCCAGGGCCGATCGTGGTGGGTGCGGCGCAGGGCGCGTCCTGTTTCGGGCCGGCTTATGAAATGGCCTTCATCCTGGATGCGGATCTGCGCAAGAAGAAACTGCGCCGGAAAGTGCCAATCTATTTCGTCACGCCCGAACCTTACATCGGCCACATGGGGCTAGCCGGCGTGGGCAAGTCCCGGCGTTTGATGGAAGACGAGTTCGCGGACCACTCGATCAAGGCCATCCCGAACGTCGCGATCAAGGAAGTCCAGCCGGGTAAGCTGCTGCTGGAAGATGGCCAGGAGATTCCCTTCCGCTATTCGATGTTCATTCCGCCGTTCGCTGGCGTGGACGCGGTGGCGGGAACGCCCGGGTTGTGCAATCCAAAGGGTTTCGTGAACATCGATGCCTTCCAGGCCAATCCCAGGTACAAGAATATCTACGCGGTCGGCGTGTGCGTGGCGATCCCGCCGGTGGAGCAGACGCCGGTTCCGACCGGCGCGCCCAAGACCGGCTACATGATCGAATCGATGGTTTCGGCGGCCGTTCACAACATCAAGGCGGACATCGAGAACAACCCCAAGCGCGAGACGGCGACCTGGAACGCGATTTGCCTGGCCGACATGGGTGACACGGGCGTGGCCTTCGTGGCCTTGCCGCAGATGGCGCCGCGTGACGTCACCTGGGCGAAGAAGGGCAAATGGGTGCACCTGGCCAAGATCGCGCTGGAGAAATATTTCCTCCATAAGATGAAAAAGGGTGTGAGCGAACCCTTTTACGAGAAGGCGATCCTGAAGGCTTTGGGGATCGCCAAGTTGCACCAACAGGCGTGAGCGAACCGTCCGATTCACAGCAAGAGGATATCCCAGAAAGGCATTGCCACATGAGAAAAAATCCGATCGCCGGCTCGTTGATCGCCGTCGCCGCATTGCTCGCGCTCGCCGGCTGTGCCCGTTTTTACACAGGCAAACTGGAGACCCCATTGAAAGCCAAAGCGATCCTGTCGGGACCAGGCATCACGGGAGAGGCGCGCCTCTATGAACAATACGAAGGCCGGGTGCGGATCACGCTCACCATCGAAGGGACGCCGGACAGCAAGCTCACCCCGGGCCGGCATGCGATCCATATTCACGAGACAGGGAACTGCGAGCCGTTTTCGGCGGCCAAAGGACACTATGACGGCCACGTGGATCCTCAGGTGAATCCCGAAGCGAACGTGAGTCCTGGCCTGGGCAATCATCCCTATCACTTGGGCGATCTGCCCAACCTCATGGTCAATGAATCCCGCAAAGGTTCGCTCTATACGATCACGAGCCGTGTCACGCTTTCGCCGGGCCTGACCACGCTGTTCGACCAAGACGGGAGCGCATTCATCATCCATGAGCAGGAGGACAAGTATCTCCCGGATCCTCCGACCAAAGACGCACCTGGGGGAGCCCGGATCGCGTGCGGCGTGATCGTCAGGGAGTAATGCAACATCACCCATCATTCAAATCCATCAAGGAGGGAGCCATGGCGAATGTCGCTGTAGGAGTACCGGTCGGGGGACTGAAAACCGTCGGGCAGATCGTGCCCACGAATGAGCTGAAGTTTTACGCCAAGCAGAACGGATTGGCGGTCGCGGTCGAGCTGCTGTCCACGCACACACCCGGGGCGCCGGTCGTAGACGAGAAGAACCGTTTCATCGGGTTCATCAGCGAGTTCGACGTCCTCCGCGCACTCGAGGCAGGAAAAGATCTGAGCCAATGCACCGCCGACCAGGTCATGGCCAAGGATCGGATTGCGATCAACGATACGACGACGATCCAAGAAGCCGTGAAAATCATGGAGGAAAAGCGTCTCCTGAACCTACCGGTGGAGAAGAACGGCGAGGTGGTCTATACGGTCACCAGGCATGATCTCCTGCGCGCCTGGATCGGGCTAGGTTTGGGTATGGGCCTTGAAGCATAGATTCTTACCGGTCGCCGTTCGATCGGTACACCGGGCTTGCCGCAGGGAGTCATGATTTGGCATGCGCTACTGACGGTCCTTGCCGGGGTGCCGATCGGCTTACAACTCGGCGCCACGGGGACGGGCGGGGCACTCCTCGCGGTGCCGATGATGGTCTACATCGCCGGCATCCCGGTGCAACAGGCGGCGGCCATGTCGCTGGTGATTGTCGCCACGTCGGCGTTGCTGGGTGCGTGGGAATACAGCAGGATCGGGCAGATCAAAGCCGAAGCGGCTCTGGCGTTCAGTTGGACCGGCATGATCGGCTCGTGGGGCGGCGCGTACGCCCATAAGCTGGTTCGGGGCGAAGTCCTGCTGATCGGGTTCGGTCTCATGCTCCTGGTCGCGCGGGCGCTGATGATACGGTACGACGGTCTCGCTTCGCTGTCGGAAGGGGAGAAGCCATGCGCCGCGGCCTTTCCTCGGACGTGCTGGATCAAAGTGGCGGGCATTGGGCTGGCTGTGGGCGCGCTGAATGGGTTTTTCGGCGTCGGGGGCGGGTTCATGATCGTGCCGATCTTGGTGCTCGTGCTGGGATTTCCGGCGAGACCGGCGGTGGGGACCTCCTTGACGATCATCGCGCTGATCTCGCTCGGAGGCATCCTGGGCCATCTGCAGTTCGGTTCGCTCGATCCGAGGCTGACCGCCTTGGTGATCGCGGGCAGCGCGGTTGGTATCCTGCTCGGCGCGAAGCTCGGGCAGTTAGTTTCGCCCAAGGCGATGAGCGCCACCGCCGCCACGATCACGGTCGGCCTTGCGCTCTGGCTGATCGTGTCCAATACGATCAAGCTGTTGGGCGTCCAGGTGTGAGAGGAAAGCCATCATGAACCTCACCGTGACCTATCAGGGCGGCACGCGATTCAATATCACCAGCAGCCGGCACACGGTGATGACCGACCAGCCGATCGAAGACGGCGGAACGGATGCCGGGATGAGCCCGGTCGAGCTGTTCGTCGGCTCACTTGCCGGTTGCGTCGGGTACTTCGTCGCCCGGTTCTGCGCGCGGCATCGCATTCCTGCCGACGGATTGACGATCGACGCCGAGTGGTCCATGGCCGAACAGCCTCACCGCGTCGGCGCCGTGGCGCTCCGCTTGTGGCTCCCTGCCGACGTGACGGCTGTGCAACAAGAGCGGTTGCTCAAGGTCGCGCAGGGTTGCACGGTCCATCAGTCGCTGGCCGTTCCGCCGGCGGT
>JBBIOW010000160.1:0-6599 GCA_037443165.1 Nitrospiraceae bacterium
CCCTGGCGACGCTGATCGGGATGACCCCGCCAACCTTCGCCTTCACCTATTTCGGCAGCTCGGTGGTGTCGGCCCACTGGACGCTGATCCTGGCCGGCGGCCTGGTCGTGGCCGTCCTTCTGCTTACTCCTAATCTGGTCCTGCGCTATCCCCACGCCTGGTGGGCGCGCCTGTTCCTCGCTGCGGCGCCGGGATCGACCGAGGCGATCGCTTCACAGCGGACCCAAACGCCCGCCGCCGAGTCTCTTCGACCAAGCTGCTCCGGCTGCGGCGGACCCCTTACTTCTTGAAGATCAGCCGCGGCACCTGAATGTCGCCGATCGCCACGGCCACAAGCTCCCAGCCCGCGTTGCCGTAGTCGTTCAAGATCGCCTGCAGAGCCTGCGTATCCGCGGTCGAATCGACGACTTTGTACTGGAACCGCTTGGGCTCCTGGGCAGATGTCGTATAAACCGCCCACAAGACGATCAGCAGATTCAACAGCAACAGCATCCCGGCCACGAGCCGGTTCCCATGCATGTGTGTGAGCCTCATCGCCTCCCCCTATGACTGACGATGTTCCTGTCGTTTCGCCGCTGCGAACAGCAGGCGCACATGCTCGACGATCCAGCAGCTTTCCACATCGCAGAGCTGCGGCCTTACCCGTTCGTGCATCTCGGCAAGGAAGTCGCCCCTCTGTTTGAATGGCCTCGTCGTCTCGCAGAGCCGTTCATCACGGCCTCCACCAAAGCAACGCGGACGCTGGGCGCAGCGTACTACAGGTGAAATGCGGGAGACAGGAGGAGAGTGCGCAGCCAGGCAGCTACCTAATCACGAGAAGGACTCGAACCAGACCCGATGTGGTCGCATTCACTCGACCACTCCGGTCGTCTTTCGCACCTCCGGCCAGTTGCGGTCGGCCTTGCCGACATAGCCGGGGATGTCTTTTTGCCACTTGGTCCGCACGTCTTCATTGTAGTTCAGATACAGTTTGTCGCCGACGACCGTGAACGCCGCCGGATCAATCGCCGCCTTATACCCTTTGGCCATGCCGAAGGCGCAGAAGCCGCCGTATTGAGGCGCGTACGTGTCGGGATGAGCGAGGAAGGTTTCGCGGTTGGCGGCTGAGGCAAAGCGGAACGTCGAGCCCTTGTATTCCGCTGTGACATGTTCCGACCCTTTAACCGGCATCCGCTCGGTGAAGTACGTGACCGGATCATAGCCTCTGATCGCCGCGCCGTCCTTTTCGTAGAACTCGCCGGCGATGGCCGCTGAGCAGACGAGGCACAGCGCAGCCGTCATGGCCGCTGTTCTCCCTGACCGTTTCATGATCTCTCCTGCATCCACGTCAGTCGTCAACCGTCATTCGTCAATCGTCAATCGGACACAAACGAGCTATCTTCCTTTAATCCACGGATGTCGCTTGACGTTTTTACTGCGGCACCTGATTCACGAAGACCTTGATCGCACCCTTGGCCTGCGTGAGCAGCCGCATCATCTCCCGGTAGTTGTCGAGCCCGTTCACCGGATGCGTCAGGAACTTCGCTAGCCAGCCGGGAAATTCCAGCTCCGCCCGGCACAGGTCATCGACGCCGGCCTCGAAATATTCGCGGTTGGCGTTGACCGTCCCGACGACCGCCTTGTTGCCGAGCACGAACCCCAGGTTGATCATGTCGGCCGGCACCGGGATCGACCGGTGGCCGCCCGTCACGCTGGAGAGAATTAACACGCCGTTCTTCCCCAGGCACTCCATGGCTTCGAACACCAGCGGCGAATAGCCGGTGGCCTCGAACATCAGATCGAAGGGCCCGTACTTCACGGCCGCGTCTTTGACTGACATCTGCTCCGTCGAGACATACCGCACACCGATTTCTTGCAGCAGATCGGAGTTGAGATATGGCGCGGGCTTCGGCCGAAACTTGTCACCTCCAGGCCCCGCATCCGGAGGGACATGGCCGCCAGCAGCCCGATCGTGCCGGCGCCGAACACCGCCGCGCGCCGGGGCCGCCAAATTTTGAAACGCCGCTGTGCTTCGAAGGCCTGAATGACACCCTTTTCGATCACCGATGTCGGCTCGAGCAGCACGCCGACGTGCTTCAGGCCTTGAGGGACCTTCACGAGATACTCCGGATCTTCCACGAACAGCTCGGTCAAATATCCGTGGCGGAGGTTGATGCCTCGCTCGTAGTACGTCTCCTCGGTCGTCATGTCATATTGACCGATTGTGTCGTAGAAGCTGCCACCCGGCCGCCGGACCGTCGGCACGACGTAATCGCCCGGCGCCAACTCCGTCACGTTCGGTCCGATCTCCACGACTCGCCCGAAACACTCGTGACCGATCACGAGAAAGTCGCAGCCGGGCGGCGCCTGACCGTATTCCGCCGTGTTGATCTCCTTATCCGTCCCGTCCACGCCGACCCGCAGCACCTGCACGAGCACGCCTCGCCCGTTCGGGATGTCGCTGACCGAAGGCTTGGGCAGTTCGGCGAGATGAATCGAGTCGGGCTTACCGGGAAATACGGCTACAGCTTTCATAGCACCTGCTCCTCGCTTTCCTGATCGTGGTTCCTTTGGAGGGAATGGATCCTTCTCACCCGAATCGCGCCATCGCTATCCGCCGCATGCTGTCTTCCTTATGCCTCCGCTCGTCAACGCCGATCTGCCGGATGACGTCGGCCATCGTATCGAAGTCGCCGTAGTCCTTCTTGAACGCACTCTCGAAGGGTACCCGCTCCAGCTCCGGATGCTCGCGAGCGAACAACATGTATTCGCGTTCGGCGTGCGTCTCGAAATCGGCGTTGAGCTTGTAGCTCCACGCGGGCTTAATCACATACAACAACCAACTGATCTGGTAGTAGACAAAGGCGATCACTTGGGGGATCAGCCGGTACCGCAGAAACCCTTCGCGAATCTTCTGCCGATGTATCCACTCTTCCAGCAGGAGCAAATGCCACTGCTCGTTGTCCTGCTGGTGCCGGCTCTCCTGCACGCGGTCGAAGATGCGGCGGGCGAAGTCCTCGTGCTCGTACGTGTGCGTGATGGCGATGTAGGCCACATGCTCCCAGGCTTGGTAAGGCACGCGCGCGATCAGCTCCAGCACTTTGAATTTGCTCCAACTGCGGCCTCGACCGTACAACAGGTCCATGACGCCGAAGAGGATTCTCGCCAAGAAGCCATACGGTTTCGGCGGATTGGTCAGCGTCGCTGCCTCTTCTTTTCGTAATTGTTCGGGGCTTAACTTCCGCCGGACACCCTGCATGGCGCGGGCCTCCTTCCGCTCGTTAGTCGCAATCGTGCGGAAGGCCTTACACTCTCCGCTCTCCGCTCTCCGCTCTCCGCTCTCCGACCGTCGGCGCCGTCATGCCGCCGGAGTCCGGCGTGAAGGACTTGTAAGCCCGCCGGACTTTGCTCTACTCTTGCCCGGGAGGCTTTTCCGATGGATACGAACGAGCGGCTGATCAAGGCCAAAGAGAACTGGGCGCGGGCACGCCGCGGCGGCGAGAAACGGGAGGTCTTTGAGGAAGGCAACGATCGGCTGCCGCCGGGCCAGCACCTCGTCGAAACCTGGCCGGTGCTCGACTTGGGTTACAAGCCCGACATCCCGCTGTCCGAATGGACGCTCACGGTCAACGGCTTCGTCGCCAACCCGATTACCTGGACCTGGGAGCAGTTTCTCGCAGAAGCGACCTTCAAGTCGGTCTCGGACTTTCACTGCGTCACGAGTTGGAGCCGGTTCGACAACGAGTGGGAAGGCGTGAGCTTCAAGCGGCTGATCGAGGTGGTGAAGCCGTTGTCACTGGCCAAGTACGTCCTCTTCAAAGCCCACGACGACTACACCACGAACCTGCCGCTCGAAGCCTGCGACGATGACGACGTCCTGCTGGCCTATACATGGAACGGCCAACTGCTTACGAAGGAACACGGCGGGCCGGTGCGGATGATCGTGCCCAAACGCTACGCCTGGAAGGGCGCTAAGTGGGTCAAAGAGAGCACGTTCTCCGACCGTGACCAGAAGGGCTTCTGGGAAGTGCGCGGCTATTCGAACACCGCCCTGCCGTGGAGGAACGACCGGTACGGATGAGCATGGTCCTCCAGCGCTCTCGATCGCCGGAAGCACCACCTTTCTCTGCACCTCACGACGCGTGACGATCATCTGCACACATCCCGGCGCTATCACCAAAGTCGAACTCTGGCCGGTGGATCTGCCCATCACCGACCCGTTCGTCGTCGCGACCGGCAGCCGTGTCGTCGCGCAGAACGTGTTCGTGCGGATCACCTTGCAGGGCGGCGCGCAGGGGTACGGCGAGATGGCGCCGTTCCCGGAAGTCGGCGGGGAGGATCGTGCGACTTGTCTCTCCGTTGCAATCCAACTCGGGGAGACGCTGCTGGGACAGTCCGCGGTGCAGTACAGACGCGTGGCCGGCATGCTGCTGAACCAAGCGCCCTCACACCCGGCCGCACGCTGCGGGTTGGAGACGGCGGTGCTCGATGCCTTCAGTCGGGCCGCGGGGATCCCGTTCTGGGCTTTGTGGGGCGGCGCCGACGTGCACGCACGCGAGACGGACATCACCATTCCGATCACCGATCTCGACCGTACCGTCGAACTGGCGCGCGGATGGCATGCCCGAGGGTTCCGGCTGTTCAAGATGAAGGTCGGGAGGGACGTAGACGGCGACGTGCGCCGGCTGGAGGCGGTGCACCGGGCGCTTCCCGACATCGCGTTCATTGGAGACGCCAATCAAGGCTTCAGCCGCGACGAGTGCATCGCGTTTGTGAACGGCGTGAAGCGGTTCGGCGGGCGCCTGGTCCTGTTGGAACAGCCGGTCGCGCGGGACGACCTCGACGGTCTGCTGGCGCTGCGCCATCTGACGGGCATCCCTGTGGCCGCCGATGAATCGGTCCGCTCGCTGGAGGACGCGCGGAGGGTCCTGGAGAAGCAGGCGGCGGACTACATCAACATCAAGATCATGAAGACCGGCGTCATCCAGGCACTGGACATCGCCGCCTTTGCCCGTGGGGCCGGCCTGGGGCTCATGGTCGGCGGGATGGTGGAGACGCGGATCGCGATGGGCTGCTCGTTCGGGATCGTGTTGGGACTCGGCGGGTTCGATGTGCTCGACCTCGACACACCGCTCCTGCTCGCCGACGACCCGGTCAAAGGCGGGTATCGCTACGACGGTCCGCGCCTGCAGCCTTGGCAGGAATCCGGCCTGGGGTTGACGACCGACGCCGGTCTCGACGTGACGATTATCGAGTAATGCTCGTTCTCTCTTCCTCGCCATCGCATGTCTTGCACACCAGCATCTGTCCTAGCTGTCGCTTGCGGCCTTCTTCCGTAAGAATCCACGGCCGGTTCATGAACGGCGGCTGATGGCGCACATGCTGGCCGTGGCCGCAGTCCAGATCCGCCACCCAATCCTGGTACTTATCCTGATGAAACCCGACGATCATTCGTTCCATAACCCGCTTCTGGGGACGGCCATGACCATCGGCATCCGGCTCACACGGCGCCGGCGAACAATTTCTTGAACGCGGGACCGGGTTTCACGGACAGGATGCCGAGGACTTGACCGCATCCAGACTCACCACGGATTCCTGACCGACGACTTCCGCGGAGTGGACGACGCCGCGCGGCACTGCAAGGATATCGCCTGCTTCCAGGATCGCCTCTTCCCCTTCGACGATCAGGCGAAACCGTCCGGAAATCACCGCATCCATCTTATCCACACCGTGCGTGTGATCCGGAAAGTAGGTCCCCGGGGGATAGACATACCTCGTCACTGAATAGCCCAAGCGTTCAAGTTTCCGCCGCAGCGCCGATTCGGAGAGCGGTCCGTCTGCCTCGGGATCCCACCGCATCAGGTTCATATTTCACCCACCGCTCCGCACATCTCTTCGCTCGACCGAGATTCGCCGGCATCGACCAAAACCGGTCGCGATCGGCACAAATTAGAACAAGCCCGCGCCTTCTGCGCAAGATCTCCTGACCGCTTTGGTCCGAACTGCGCGGCCCGCAACCGGAGCAAAACCCATTGATCTCGTGTACTTAAGCCCGCGTTATTCTCTCAACGGCCGGGCTCCTGCCGGGCCGGTCGTTGTCCCGACGCGGAAAGGCCCAGGTCTTGCTGACGCTCCGTCAACAGCCTGCTTTCGCGACGAGAGGTTCTATGAGAACGCAAGAACCGATGTGCTTTCGGCGCAGAGCGGTGATCGCACTGGGAGCGCTTGCCGCCCTGGGCATGATCGATGCCACCGTGCCGCTGGCGCCGCGATCGGCCGAGGACATGCCGTCCGCCAGATTCCGGATCCTGGCTGAATTCCAGGACGAAGCCGTGCTCGATCAGGAAACCCAATTGATCTGGGAGCGCACCCCGAGTCCCACCGGCACGGCATGGGCCAATGCTCCGACTTACTGCGCACTCAAATCAACCGGTGGGCGACGGGGCTGGCGATTACCGTCCTTCCTGGAGCTGATGACACTCGTGCATCCTCCCGCGCACGGCGTTGCCGCCATGCCCACCCTGCCTGTCGATCATCCGTTCCGTGGAGTGAAAGCTTCAGCCTACTGGATCAGCACCCCGCTTCCAGACGACCCCCAACGAGCCTATGCCGTCGATTTC
>JBBIOW010000161.1:0-6575 GCA_037443165.1 Nitrospiraceae bacterium
CGAATCTCGTCGGCGAGGGTCGTTTCCTGGGGGGGATGGAACGGACCGGTGACGATGCTCAACATCACAATTATGAATGAGTCATGAGGAATGTGGAATTGTCGTGCTCGGACCATTCCTCATTCATCATTCATAATTCCACATTGTCGTTGTTACCCCGTCTCCGGCCCCAGAAGCTCGCCGTTGCAATCCACACAAGCCCAGTCGCCGTCGATGAAGGCCATCGGGTCTCCGCAAATCGGACAGTCCGGCGGAGGGCCTTTGTCGATCACCGGCAAAGGAGGCAGCTCGAAATCGTCGTCGTCAGTGGACATGAGAAAGCATCTCGTATCGCATCGCTCGTCTCACGTCGTTGGCCCCCTCTCACACGCCTCGCTGTTGCATCTTCAACTGCAGCGCCTTTTCGGCGCTCTGGCGGCTGGGCACGCCGACGAACGTCAGCCGGCCATCGATGATCGTTGCGGGCACCGCCCGGACTGCATGCCGGTTGGCCAGCTCCTGCCCGTCCGGCGTCGTAATATCGACCTCGCGATAGCTGAAGCTGTACTTCACGCGTAATTCTTTCCACAGGCTCTTGGCGGAAGGACAAGCCCCGCAGGTCGGCGAATACAGCAAGACGACGTTCGGCATATCAAGCGATCAGGTTCAGGTTACGGTTTACGTTGGTGGCGCATCTTAACACTGGGTCGAAACGCCCCGCAAGCTCGCCCGGTCCGATTGAGGCAAGCGGGTCCGTCCCGGCAGCTTCATAACGAATTCCCAGGCCAAAACCTCATGAACATACACTGGACAGGGCTTCGTGTCCTTGACAGCTTCAGGCCGGATTGTTAGGGTCGAATCCGCATCGCGCCGTCTGGGACTCCGCGGTCGAGGCGCGGCGAGGCGCCCTGACTAGATGTGGGCCGGAGGCCTGCACGGGCAGGAGGTCTGCCGAAGGGATCGGTCCACCCTTTCGAGAAGGAGGCAACGGCATGCTGGCCACGCAAGTTCGTCAGAAGGACAGCGTCTTTTACTTCGTCGCCTACCCGGCCGAAGATTTGCTACGCAAAGTCCGCTTCATGAGCCGGTTCTACGGTGAAGGCGAGCGGATCGAGCCGGCAGAAATCGAGGCAGAAGACGAGATCGCGCACTTCATCGCCAAGATCGAGCGCAGCGACAAGGCGTTCCAGCGCCAGCTCTCGCGCGCGAAGGTGAAGGCCATCACCAATTTTTACGAAACCGCGGTCAGCCAGCCCCCCATCCCCGGCACGGTGCTGCTTTTCACCCCGGAGCGGCTCCGTTTCGAGCCGGTCGGATCCTTCGAGCATACGGGCCATCTGGAAGAGCCCAGCGGCCCCTATCTGATCATCGACGGCCAGCACCGCCTGGCCGCCCTCCACTTCTACCATCGGGATCGGCCGGCCGAAGCCCGGACCATCCATGTCCCCTGCGTCATCTTCGACGGGCGGAGCGAAGATTTCGCCACCGAGATGTTCGTCATCATCAATTCGACACCTACCCGGATCAACAAGAGCCACCTGGTGGACCTCTACGAGCGCGTCTCGTGGGCGGCTCCGGACAAGAAATTCGCCGCGCGCATCGTCGAACGGCTGTACAGCGAGCCTGACAGCCCGCTCCGTTATCGGATCAATCGGCTGGGCGGCCGCAGCAAGCAGGAAAAATGGATCCTCCAGGCCGAACTGTTCAACGAGCTCCACCGGTGGGTCAACCGAGATTGGCGCAAACTGGAAAATGAGGGCACCGGCGTCAAGGAGGTCACCCGTTTCTACGGGGTCGTCCGCGATTTCTTCAAAGCGGCGGAGCGGGTGTGGGGCGAGACCTGGGGGCATGCCAACTACATGGTCACCAAACCCGTCACGCTCAAGGCCATGGTGCGGGTCTGCGCCGACCTGGCCGCGCAGGACCGAGGCGAGACCGGCGACCGTCTCGCCCGCTGGGAGCACCGCCTCGCGCCGTGGACAGAATTGACGCGGCAATTTCGCGTGGACGGCTTCTATGAGCGGTTCCCGGCGAAAGGCCAAGTGGAGCGTGTCGCCCGCATCCACCGTGAACTGGCGAAGGCGATCGGGCTGGAGCCGTCGCGGATCGGCGGAGCAAAGGAGGGCAAGGGAAAGGAATGAGCGTCGGCTTGCATCGCAAGGAAAAGCACGGGTACAGTACCGCCTCGATCGGCTTAGGCCCTGTCACGAGGAGGTTCCCATGGCGATGACATCGGTCATGCTGCCGCTCGGTACAGCCGCTCCGCCGTTCGCGTTGCGCGATGTGGTTAGCGGGCAGACGTACTCGCTCGATTCGTTCGCCGGAAAACCCGCTCTGCTCGTCATGTTCCTCTGCCGTCACTGCCCCTACGTGCAGCACGTCGAGCACGAGATCGCCAAGATCGGCCGGGACTACGCGGATTCGGGACTCGGTATTGTCGCGATCAGCAGCAACGATCCGGCGCAATATCCCGATGACGCGCCCGAGCGGCTCAAGGAGATGGCCCAGCGCCTGGGCTTTCGATTCCCGTTCTGCTTCGATGAGACCCAAGAGGTCGCCAAAGCTTACAAGGCGGCGTGCACGCCGGACTTCTATCTGTTCGACGCCGACAGGCGCCTGGTCTATCGCGGGCAACTCGACGACAGCCGACCGGGCAATCGCCTTCCCGTCACCGGCCGCGACCTCCGCGCCGCCGTCGAGGCGGCGCTCGCTGGCCAGCCGATCGACAAGAACCAAAAACCCAGCATCGGCTGCAGCATCAAGTGGAAGCCCGGCAACGCCCCCGACTACGCACGGTAGCCAGCGACGCCAGTGTGACACGAGCCGCCATTTCACGCGTCGCGCGTCACGCCTCATGTCTTCACCGTCACGGCCTCACCTCGACGTGCCAGCCTGGGGTGGCATCTTCCACTTCGACGGCGACCGCCCGCTTGGTCCGCCGTAGTTGGAGCGTCAACTCGCCGCCCAGCACGCCGAGCTCGCGGATTCTCACCCAGTTGAGGAAGCGCGGCAGACAGGGACGGATCAGCACGAGGGTGGAGCGGGCATGATCGATCGCGAGCCCGAGCACCGCACCGAGCAAGGCCCACGGCACCGCCGCCGCCCACGCTTGCGGCGCACAGGCGACAGGATAAAGAGTTGGGCCGGCATCCCGGCGCCGACTGAACCCACAGAACAGCTCCGGGAGACGCCGCAGCTCCATATGGACCGCAGCGTCGAGCATCGCCCGGAAGATCGCCAGGCAACCGGCCCGGTAACCTTGCCGCGAGCAGCCCATGGCAATGAGCGCATTCTCGTGCGGCCACACGGACCCGTTGTGATAGGACATCGGATTGTAGCGCGCGGCCCCGACGGCGACCGTACGCACGCCCCACCCGGAAAAGAACCGGGGAGACAGCAGCCGGTCGGCCACGGCTCGAGCCCGCACAGGCTCACAGATATCCGTCAGCAGCAAATGACCCGGATTCGAGGTGAGCACCCGGCAGGGCTGTAACGCGCCGTCCAACGCGAGCGCGTAAAAGTTTTGCTCCGGCCACCAAAAATGCCGTTCGAATTCCCGTCTGAGCGCCGCAGCGCGTTGTTCCTGTGCCTCCGCAAACGCGCTGTCGCCCGACAGGCGCGCGAGCACAGCGGCCGCCCGCCGCGCGGCATACAGGTAACCCTGGACTTCGGCCAGCGCGATGGGCCCCCGAGCCAATTCCCCGTCAGCATGGAACACGGCGTCTTCGGAGTCCTTCCATCCTTGATTGCGGAGGCCGCGCGCGGTCTCGCCGTAGGTCAAAAACCCTCGGGCATCGACGGTCCGGTCGAACCACTCGACGGCCCGCTCCACGTGCGGGTACAGGGTTTTGACGGTGTCGATGTCCCCCGTCCGCTGGTAGTATTCCCCTGCCAACCATACAAACAGCGGGGTTGCATCGACGCTGCCGTAGTACTGCCCGAACGGGATTTCGCCCGTACGGGCCATCTCACCCTGCCGCATCTCGTGCAGGATTTTTCCCGGTTCCGCATCGCGCGACGGATCGAAGCAATCGGCTTGATAGGCAGCGAGAAACCGCAAGACCCCGCGGGCGTAGTCCGGATTGGCCCACAGGACCTGATAGGCCGTGAGCAACCCGTCGCGTCCGAACACGGTCGAGAACCACGGAATGCCGGCATAGGGATACGGTCCCTGCGGCGTATCCGTCGTGAGCATCACGAGGTCCGCGGTGGACCGACACAACCATTCATTGAACAGCTCGTCCGAGGTTTCCACCGCTGGAAGCCGGCGACTCCCCGCGATCCGCGCCTGATGCGCCCGGCGCACGCCGACCGCGAAGGGCAGTACGGGGCGCTCGTCGTGTCCGTCGCTGTCGCAGCGAACCGCCATCGCCAACCGGATCCGCTCGCCGGCAGCCAACTGCAAGACAAACTCGGCTCGTTCGGCGGTCAACGCCGCCGGCGTCGGTGAAAACTCGATTCTCGTCGAACGCCTCAGCCCATCCAGTCCCTGGTAACGGAGCCAGACCCGGCGGTTCTCCTCGGTCGAGGCGGCAAAGCTCCCGCGACGCGCGCGGTGAATCCCGCGCACCTCGAAGAGATCGCGGAAATCCGCGCCGAATTCGAGCGCCAGCGTCAACGTGAGCGCCTTCCCGGCGAAATTCCGCACGGTCAAGACGTCGTACAGGGTGTCGTCCCACACGAACTTCATGCGGCGGATGTGCACCGAGTCTCGCGGAAGCTGGAGTTGGCCGTTGGTCCAAAGGTCGGGATTGGCCAAGTCGACGTTCAAGCGCGCGTTGTTCCGCTGCACGCTCGAACTCAGAAAGAGCGGGGGTTGCCCCTGGATGCGCAAGCGCAAGAAGCTCAGATGCCGGGTATCCCGAAAATACAGTCCTTCCACGCCGCCGGCGAGGCCGGAAAGATCGCCGAGCACATCGAAGACGGCGAAGGTATCGCCGTACTTCAGAATCCGGCTGCGTTCCAGCCCGGAGCCGACTGCCGGAATGTAGAAGGTTGGAGCGGACGCTCCAGGTGTGCTCATGCGGCGATCTCTGCTGGCGAAGAGGAATGGTTCCCAAGTTGTCGCCGGTATAGCCGAAGATAGTCCCTCGCCATTCGTTCGGCGGTGAACCGTCGTTCGAACTCCTGCCGAATGGCTCGGCGATCCAGCGCCGAAATCCGGCCGAGACAGTCCACGGCGTCTTTTTCGTCCTCCACGATCAACCCCGTCACACCGTCTTCCACGATCTCAGGAACGGAGCCACGACGAAACGCGATGACCGGTGTCCCGCACGCCATCGCTTCGATCATGACCAATCCGAACGGCTCGGGCCAATCGATCGGAAATAGCAACGCCAAGGCCCCTCCCAAAAACTCGGCTTTCTCCGTCTCACCGATCTCACCGAGAAATTCGATACCTGGTTCTTTCAACAGCGGCCGGATGGCCGCGTCGAAATACGCCTGATCCACGCGATCGACCTTGGCTGCAATACGCAAGGGCAACCCTGCGCGCCGCGCGATGCGGATCGCCGTCTCCGGACCTTTTTCCGGGGAAATCCGACCGAGAAACGCCAAGTACCCTTTCGGCTCGGTACTGAGAGCGAGCAAATCACGCGGCAGACCATGATAGACGGTGCCGGTCCAGCACAAACCCGGCAAGGGCGTGCGCTGGGCATGTGAAATCGACACCGCAGGCATGTCGGGAAACGCGGACGCCAGCACCTGAAGATCGGGCAAATCCAGTCGCCCATGGAAGGTCGTGATCGTGCGGGTCGGTTGGGATCGGAACACCGGAAAGTGAACAAAATCGACTTCGTGAAAATGAAGGATGTCGAATTCGTGTGCCATCTGCCGCACGCGCTCGACCATCGCGAGCGTATAGAGCTGGGGCATGGCGACGGGGTTGAGCCGCAACGCGCGCGGCACGGGTGAGATCAGCCGCGCGCGGGTGACGGAATCTCCGCTCGCAAATAATGTCACGTCATGGCCTAAGTCGATCAAGGCTTCGGTGAGATAGGCCACGACTCGTTCCGTGCCTCCATAGAGTTTCGGTGGTACGCTCTCGATTAACGGGGCAATCTGGGCGATACGCATACGCTCTGCCACGATTTCTTCTTGTCCTGCAGGCTAAGCCGGCTGTCCAGGATGGCAACGGCAGCTATCTTAAACTAAATCCGCTTTCGTGATTGTCAATTCCTCTTTTCATTCTTCGCCTGATCGCACCAGCCAAGGCTAGCGGCAGATTCTCACATGAAAGCCATATGCGGACAAAGACGTCCATCGCCGGATTCAGAACCTATCTCGTCTTGCTCTCGCAGCACGCACATGCCCCTTGGCATGCATGCCGCTGTCACCTGCAGGCGTTACAGCCTCACACAAAAGCTCGTTTCGTGCGCGACACGCGCGGCCGAAGCTCTCCGGCACATCGCCAAACGGGTCATTGTTGCCGGGGAATCACTCAGGTGATCCTACGATTATGACGAGGCGGGCACCGCTTCAATGGGGCCGCGGCATTGCTGCCGCGGAATCGTCCCGCGCGGGGCGGGGTAGTGCGTGTTATCGCCGAGCTTCAATGGGGCCGCGGCATTGCTGCCGCGGAATCTGAGATTAAGTTT
>JBBIOW010000162.1:0-6513 GCA_037443165.1 Nitrospiraceae bacterium
GGCCGAACCGGCGCAATGGGACGTCGAGCCCCGCGTGCTGGCGCATGTCACGTCGGTGAATATCGCGTGCGGCGTTCATGCCGGCGATCCAGACCTCATGCGGCGAACGGTGCAACTGGCGTTGACCCATGGAGTCGCGATCGGCGCCCACCCCGGCCTGCGCGATCGGGACGGAAAGGGTCGCCGCGAGCGCGCTCTCACCGTGGTCGAAGTGGAAAATTTGATCGCCTATCAGGTCGGCGCGCTGGCGGGCATCTGCGCGCTGCTAGGCGCGAACGTGACGCATGTCAAACCCCACGGCGCGCTCTATTCGATGGCGGCGTGTGACCGCCAACTGGCCGACGCCGTCGCCCATGCCATCGTCGCCGTCGATCGACGCCTGATCCTGGTGGGACTCGCCGGATCGGAGCTGATCGCCGCCGGCAAGCGAGCTGGCCTCATCACCGCGGAAGAGGCCTTCGTCGATCGGGCTTATCAGCCGGACGGCTCGCTGGTCCCGCGAGACCGGCCCGGAGCGGTCATCCACGATGAAGCGACGGTCATCACCCGCGCACTGAGTCTCGCGCGAGACGGAACCGTGACGAGTCTGGACGGTCTTCCGGTTAGTGTCCGAGCGGACACCCTCTGCCTGCACGGAGACACACCCGGCGCGGACCGGTTGGCCCGCGCAGTCCGGACCCCGCGGCCCACCGCCGGCTACCGCGTGGCCCGCCTGACCGGTGGCATGCCCAGTCCGCGCATCGTCCCCTTCCGGTCTCTTGACGACGGTGCAGGATCTGGGTCGCTTCGGTTTCAGACGATACGGCATGCCCATCGCCGGTGCGATGGATAACCTCGCGCTCCGGGTTGCCAACCGGCTCGTCGGCAATCCCGATCACGCCGCCGGCCTCGAGATCACCATCCTGGGCCCCGAGTTGCGGTTCGAGACCGACGGGCTGATCGCGATCACCGGAGCAGATCTGTCGCCCGCGGTGGACGGGGTCGTCTTGCGGAACTGGACCGCCGTCGCCGTGCGCGCCGGAAGCATCCTGACCTTCGGCGGACGGCTGAGCGGGGCGAGAGCCTATCTCGCCCTGGCAGGCGGTTTCGACGTGCCGCTCGTGTTCGGCAGTCGCTCCACCCATCTCCGAAGCAGAACCGGTGGATACGAGGGGCGCGCCCTCGTGAAGGGCGATGTGCTGACCGGAGGAGACCCGCCGACCGATTGGCGCACGCTCATCGGCCGCTCAATCCCTGACTCGATTCGACCAGCCTACAGCGCGGCTCCCACCGTCCGCGTCGTCCTTGGCCCTCAGCATGACGCGTTCACCGCCCAAGCCCTCGAGACCCTCGTCAGCCGACGCTACACCGTCTTGCCCGAGGCGGACCGAATGGGCTACCGACTGGCTGGCCCGCCGCTCCCGCACTCCGGTCCACCCGATATCGTGTCCGATGCGACGGTTCCCGGAGCGATCCAGGTGCCAGCCAATCAACAGCCCATCCTCCTGATGGCCGACTGCCAGACGACCGGCGGCTATCCCAAGATCGCCGTCGTGATCTCGGCTGACCTGCCCTTGACCGCACAGCTCATGCCCGGTGACACGATCGGATTTTCTCCTGTGGACGCCGCTGAGGGGCGCGCGATCGCCCGAACCCAGCGCGCCAGGCTGGATCGGCTGCTCCCGCCGGTCGAGGACCGGACATAAGGTGACCAGCCCTTGACTTCCCTTGCTCCTGCGCTATCTTGCAGGCATGCCGGAGTGTCCGACAGCACGGCTTCTGACGCCCGATGAGCGAGCGGCGGCCGAGGCGGCCTTCAGCGGCCGGCCGTGCAATCCTCGCTGGTCCGCCTCAGCCCGAACCATCTACGAGGGCATCCTGAAGGTGCTCCCGCGGCCGGCCGAGTTGGATGAAATCGAGCGGCTCGAGCGAGCCGCGGAGGAGGGGCGGCGCCGTGCGGCGCATCGGAAGCCGCAAGAATCTCCGTCTTCACCGTCCCTCCAGCCGCCGGACACAGCCGCATCTTCCCACGAGCCGCCTCCCGCCATTCTGTTGACGAGAGAAGAAGCGTTGAAATCCGGCGCGCTGGTCGATGTGACGCCGATTGCGCGGCGGCTCGGGTTCTCCTATCCCATGGCCATCACCCGAACGCTATGGGAGGCGGCCATTACTGCCTCGGGACAGATTCCTGAACCGCTGATCGAGGGTCGCGTCCGCGATGTCCTCATGGCCCTTCGTCTCCGCTTCGAGACGATCCAGGTGGTGTCACCGTTGATCGGTTTTCCGGCACTGCTGGCGATTCCGCCCCAAGACATTCCGCAATCCTATCCGCTGTACGCCCTGATCCAGCCGGACCGCGAGAGCGGAGCGGCCATTACGCTGCTCCATCCCGGCGAGGTGTCGGCGTCCACCTCACAGCCTCCCGACAAAGGCAAGCAAGACCGCGAAGAAAAATGATCAACCGCGTCGGCGCCGCGCCAACCACGCGGACGCGGCGAACAGCAGGGCTGGGGGTCCAGACCCATCGGATTTCGCTGGCCAGAACGGCCCACCCGTATGCGGTGAAGAATTCGCCGAACCCGATCGGCGAGACTTCGATCGGCCGAAACGGGAGAAAGTATCGGGTCGAATCGAACGGGGCGAAGAAGGCCACGCCGAGGCCGCCGTTGGTCATGGCATCGAGAATTCCGTGCGAAGTCGTCGCGCAAAACAGGTACCCCCAGACCCTCAAACGAGCGCCGGACCACTCCGGCCCGGCGAAGGCTGCGGCAACGACGCCGAGAGCGAGCAGCGCGGCAAAGAGCAGCGAGTGGGTCATGCCTCGATGGCCCAACGGGTGATCGTAGGGAACGCCGAACCAGAACCCCAGGACGTCCAGATCCGGTCCGACCGAGCAGGCGGCGCCGAACACCCAGAAACGCAGCGACCGCGCGGCCGGTCTCCATGCCATCCCCAACGCAGCGGCGACCACGACATGCGAAAACGCCGACGCCATCGTCAGATCAACAGAGAGACCGCCCGGCGACCTGGTGCACGGCCCGGCCGCCCTTGAACCCGGACTGTCAGGGTGTGTAAGGTGATCGTGAGCTTCACGTCGTCCTGCGGCCCTGGTGAAAGGAACACGTTTCACACACCGGAGGAAGAAAGCAGTGGTACCACGAACGCCCCGCTCGCGTGTCAGTCCGCGCTTACCCGTTGGTCTTGCGCCGTTGCTGATCGGCCTGCTCGCCGGCTGCGCGACCATCCCGTTCGATCCCGCCCCCGTCGTTCCGACCAAACACCAGCTTCCCTATTCGGTCAGATTGAAGCTCGGCCCATTGGGCGCGTTCATGGTCGAACCGGGCGCGACGATGATCGCTGATCCCGGATTGCAGAACCACGTCCTCAGTCCGGTCGACTCGCTGGTCTCGCCGCGAGAACGGTGGGAAGCGGCGATCCTGCAGTACGTGACCGCCAGACAGACCTTCCGACAGCTCATCAAGGAGGGAACGGCGGATCTCGACCTGGAGCTACAGGGCACCATCTATATCGACCCCAGCAGAGCTTTCGATTTCAACTACATCTATGCCGCCAGAGTCGACGCGTTGCTCAAAGACCCGCGGAACGGCCGCCTGCTGACGAGCTATAGCGGCTTCGGCAAAGCGGTCGGCGAGGTCGCCCGAGGCGGGAAAGACGACGACAAGCAACCGGTAAACCGGGCCCTGCACGCCGCCTTGAACGACCTGTTCGGCAAGATGGAACACGACCGGAGGCTGGCATCGCTGTGAAGTCCGTGCGTCGTTCACTGTGATGCGTTAATCGGAAGTAAACTCTCCACGTTTAACATTTCGAACAGCCGCCGCGCCGGTTCATCCCTCGGCCAGCCGTTTCGCCAGCTCCCGCTCTTCCGCCTCCGTGTTGACTTCGCCGTTCAGACGGGCGTCCAGCAACGCATCGAGGATCTTCCGATAGAGCGGCCCCGGTTTGAGGCCCATCGCCTGGAGATCGCGCCCCGTGAGCGACGGTTTCACGTGCCGGTACGTCGTGAGATAGGCGGAGATCTGCCGCTTCACCGACTCCGACTTGTCCTTGGCCATGATGAAAATCAGCGTTTCATCGGCGAGACCTGTCAGCAAGCGCGCGGTCTCGGCCGGACGTGGAGGCGGCCGTTTCGCCAGCCGTCTGAGCAGGCCCCGCAAGGCGAACCGCGCCGCTTTCAGTTTCTCGGTTTCCTGTTCCGTGAACGGGAAGCGCTTGAGCAGGTCCCGGACCGCACGGGCCGGCAGCACCTCCAGAAGCGCCATCATGCACACCAGCCAGGATTGCATCGGTCGATCCAGATAGAGCAGGCGGTACCAATCGAGGGCTTCTTCCACGCCGGCGAGCAAGTCCTCCAGCCGGGGCGACCAGATGAGCTTGGGGTGGATGAAGCGCAGCAGATCCAATTCGGCCATCCGGCTCACCGCGCGTCGCGGCTCCCGTTCGGAGAACAGCAATTTGAGCTCGTCGAGCAGTCGATGGCCGGACAACCGGTGAAAGAGGTCCATCTTCACCGCGCCCTTGATGAGCGCCAAGGTTTCCTTCCCCACGTGAAATCCGAACCGCAGTTCGAACCGGATCGCACGGAAGACACGCGTCGGATCCTCCACGAAGCTCAAGCCGTGCAGGACCCGGATCGTCTTCTCCTTCAAGTCGCGCTGGCCGCCGTAGAAATCGATCAACTGGCCGAAAGAGCGGGAATTGAGCCGGATCGCCAGGGTGTTGATCGTGAAGTCCCGCCGGTAGAGATCCTTCTTGATCGAGCTCCGCTCGACTGTGGGCAACGCCGTCGGATATTCGTAATATTCCGTCCGGGCCGTCGCGACATCGACTTTGAACCCGTCCGACAGGACCACCACGGCGGTGCCGAATCGCTCGTGGACCTTGACCCGCCCGCCAGCCGCCCGCGCCAGTGCGCGGGCGAACGCGATGCCGTCACCTTCAATGACCACATCCACGTCGAGGTTCTCGATGCCGAGCAAGAGATCCCGGACGAACCCCCCAACCACATAGGCCGACATATCCAGCCGGTCGGCCAGTTCCCCCGCCTCCTTCAGCAACGACACCAGATGAGCCGGCAGCTTGGCCCGCAACATCCCGCCGACGTTTCGCCGGCGCATCGCGCCAGTGCTGGCCATCTCCGCATCCTTCGCTTTCGGTCTCGCGCCGGCGAGGATGTCCTCGTGCAGCGCGCGCAACAGGTCCGTTCTGGTGATCACGCCGACCACCGCGCCGCCGGAGAGGATCGGCACAAATCGTTGGTTCTGCTCGATCATGCGTGTCTGAATCTCGTGGAACGGCGTGTCCGGCTCGGCGGTATAGGCGTCGGATTGCATGAACTGTTCGACCGGCGCGTCGGCCAATCCATGGAACAGCGCTTTCTGCACGATCTCCCGGCTGATCAGCCCCAGATAGCGCTCCTTCCCATCCAGCACCGGCAGCACGTTGACGCCGTACTTGGTCATGCGAGCCTCGGTCTCGGCGATCGTGGCGTCCATGCCGATCGACTTGACCGGCTTGGTCATGACATCCTTCGCCAGCAAGGTGGGACGATACCGTTCGGTCAGCAACTGCACGATCCGCTCCCGCACCTCGATCAGCGTTTTGCCTTTGACGCTCGCCGCGGCAGCGACCGCGTGTCCGCCCCCGCCGAACTCCCGGGCGACCCAACTCACATCGATCTCCGGGCGACGGCTGCGGCCGATCACCTGGACCTTGTCCTCCATCGCGAAGGCCGCGATCACCGCGTCCAATCCCTCTAACTCCGCCAGCTTGTGCACCAGCCCGGCCAGATCACCCCGGTACCGGTCATAGGCGCTGGACGCGACGAGGATCTTGCGGCCTTCCAGGTAGTAGGTCTCGCTCGAACGCAACAGATCATTGAGCAGCGCGATCTGGTCCGGGTCCAACGGGCGCCGCAGCGTGTCCGACACGACGTTCAGGTCAGCCCCGGCGTGCAAGACATAGGCCGCCGCTTCCAGATCGCGCGGCGTCGTGGAGACAAAGGCCAGCGAGCCGGTCTCTTCGTACAGGCCCAACGCCAACACGGTCGCCTCGAACGGCGTGAGCGGAAGATCGCGGGCTCGGAGTTGCTCGATCATGAGGGTCGTCGTCGCGCCGACCGGCTCGACGACCCGCAGTCCGACCCGGGCCTGGAACGCCCTTTCTGTGTCCGATGTGTCGTCGATTCCCGCTTCGTGATGGTCGTAGCAGTGCACTTCGACCTCCGACTTCGCACAGAGGTCCTTCAACGGACCGATCCGCTCCGGATCCTGCGTATCGACGAGGATCAGCCTCGTGACCTGCGTAAGGTCGAGATCTTTCAAGCGGGTCACGCCGAGGTCATGCACCGCGAGAAAACTGCGGACGGTTTCCTGCGCGCCACCCGGCAGGACCAGCACCGCACCGGGATAGAGCTTGCGCGCGGCGACCATGGAGGCCAGGCCGTCGAAATCGGCGTTGAGATGCGTGGTGACGACGTCCACGCGGGGGATTCTAGCAGCATCGGGCGGAGAC
>JBBIOW010000163.1:0-6487 GCA_037443165.1 Nitrospiraceae bacterium
AACACTGGGTGTTCCAGCCGTGATCCTGTTCGGCATCCCGGATCGGAAGGATGAGCGGGGAAGTTC
The DNA here is from genome assembly GCA_037443165.1 of Nitrospiraceae bacterium. GTDB lineage: Bacteria > Nitrospirota > Nitrospiria > Nitrospirales > Nitrospiraceae > DATLZU01. The sequence continues at coordinate 67 of JBBIOW010000163.1, forward strand.
GGGGTACGATCCTTACGGGATCGTCCAGCAGGCTGTCCGCGCGCTCAAGGAGCAGGTGCCAGATCTCCTGGTGATCACCGATGTTTGCATCGACGAGTACACCACCCATGGGCACTGCGGGCTGGTGAAAGACGGTCGCGTGCTGAACGACGAAACCTTGGACTGTCTCCGGGCGATGGCTCGGACCCACGCCGAAGCTGGTGCGGACATGGTCGCGCCGTCTGATATGATGGACGGGCGGGTGGCCGCCATCCGCGACGAGTTGGATCGGGCGGGTTTTTCGGACGTGCCCATTATGGCCTACGCGGCTAAGTTCGCCTCCTGCTTTTACGCTCCGTTCCGGGACGCGGCGGACTCGAGTCCGAAATTCGGAGACCGGCAGTCCTATCAGATGGACCCGGCGAATCTGCGTGAAGCGCTCCGGGAAATCGACCTGGATATCGCCGAAGGGGCCGATATCGTCATGGTCAAGCCTGCGCTGCCTTATCTCGACGTTTTGGCGGCGGCCAGGCAACGGGTGTTGGTTCCCCTGGCCGCGTACCAGGTGAGCGGTGAATACAGTATGATCAAGGCCGCGTCCCGGGCAGGCTGGCTGGATGAAACGCGCGCGATACTGGAGTCGTTGCTGGCCATCAAACGTGCCGGGGCGGATCTGATTCTTACCTATTTCGCCAAGGATGCGGCCAAGCTTCTGAATTGATGACGCGCATGAAGGTCACCCGTGGCTTCGCCGCCTACACTCCGCTTCCCTATCCAGTCTTGACGATCGGGAATTTCGACGGTCAGCATCGGGGACACCGGGCGTTGTTAGAGGCGGTGGTGGAGGCGGCACGAACCACCGGAGGCACCCCCATTGTGCTGACCTTCGACCCGCACCCGGTCAGAATCCTCGCGCCTCAGGTCGAGTTACGGTTGCTGACCTCGATGGAAGAGAAACTGGCGCGATTTGCCGAGGCGGGAGTCGCGGAGGTGGTGTTTCTGGAGTTTACGCCGGCGTTTGCCGCGCTCACGCCGGAAGAATTTGTCCGGCAGGTGCTGGTCGAAGCGATCGGCGTCCGGGAGCTGTTTGTAGGAGAACATTTCGCGTTCGGCAAAGGTCGAGCTGGGAGGATCGCGGACTTGCAGCGGTTGGCCGGTCAGTACGGATTCCGCGTGCATCCGATGCCGCCCGTCCGCATTGACGGTGAAATCGTCAGCTCGACGCGCATCCGCCAGCTGATTCAGGAGGGCGAGGTGTCCAGAGCGGCGAGACTATTGGGAAGACCGTATGCGCTTGGCGGCGTGGTGGTGTGCGGAGAACGACGGGGTCGCTCGATGGGTTGGCCGACCGCCAACCTTCACCTGCCGCCGGATCGGGTCGTTCCTCCGGACGGTGTCTATGCGACGAATACGATCTGGAAGGAGCGAACGTTCCCCTCCGTCGCCTACATCGGCAAGAGGCCGACCTTCGGTCCAGGTGAACGGCTGCTGGAGGTCTATGTGCTCGATCAGGCTCTCGACCTGTACGGCGAGGAAGTGTCGGTGCAGTTTGTGGAGCGGCTGCGGGGGGATCAAGCCTTCGCCAACGCGGAAGAGCTATCGGCTCGAATCGACCTGGATGTCAGCCTGGCAAGAGCCAGCCTGAGCAAGGCCTCGCAAGCGACGGTGGATTCATGAAGACGAGGTCCGCGAAAGGATCGACCCCGACCGTCATGGCGCGGCCCAAGCTCCTGCAGCGGGTCGTCGAGACGATCCGGCGAAAGCGATTGTTCGAACCTACCCACCATGTTCTGGTCGCAGTGTCTGGTGGGCCTGATTCGGTCGCCCTTCTTGCGCTGTTGCACGAACTGGCGCCTTCGTGGAAATTGACGCTGTCGGTGGCTCATTTCAATTACGGGCTCCGCGGTCGAGAGTCGGACGAAGACGCCGAGTTTGTCGCCCATCTCTGCCGGCGTCTGGGAGTCCATCTGATCACCCGGCGGCTTGCGCTCCCCCCCCGCTTCGGCCGGCGCGCCGGTTCACTGCAGGAGCGGGCTCGCGAGGCGAGATATCGGGCGCTGAGAGAGATCGGCGACGGTCTTGGCGCAGACCGGATCGCGCTGGGTCATACGGCCGACGACCAGGCTGAAACGGTGTTGATGTGGATGCTGCGGGGGACGGCCACGACCGGTCTCGGAGGGATGCCGCCCATCCGGCAAGGGCTCTTTGTCCGACCCCTACTCGACGTGAGCCGCGTGGATATCCTGGCGTATCTGGAGGCTCGGCGACTCGACTATCGGATCGACTCGAGCAATGCGACGCCCGTGTACTTCAGAAACCGTATCAGGCGGGAATTGCTGCCCGTCATCACGCGATTGGCACCGAAGGCGGTCGATGCCATCGGACGGCTGGCCGAGGTGCTTCGCGAAGACGACACCTGTCTGGAAGAGTATACTGCCGAATCTTTGGCCCGGTTGGTCAGGACCACTGCGGAGGGAACGCTCTCGGTGGATCGGAACGGCCTCCTCGCCCTGCCGATGGCGCTCCAACGGAGGATTGTCCGTTCGATGATCGGACAAACCAACGGAATCGGGAAACCGCCGTCCTTCGGGGCCGTGAACGCCGTGCTCGAACGGGTGGCGCACGGACGATCCGGCGCGGCGCTGACGGTACGGGGAGCGTGGGTGGTGCGAGATGGCGACCGGGTTGTGTTCCATCCCCTTCGGGACTCGAGGCCGGTCGCTCGCGGCTGCGGGCCGGACTCGCAAGCCGATGCGGGGCCATCGGGTGAGCGAGAGGTGCCGATCCCCTCGACGGTCGTCTGGGCAAGCACGGGGCAACGCATCGAGGTCAAGTTGATGGACCGGCACGCCGCCCTGCAGATCTTGTCCGGCGCTCATCCGGCTCGGACGGCGGCCTTCGACGCGGATCGCTTCACCCATCGACTTCGGCTTCGCGGGTGGGCGCCCGGCGACCTGTTTCATCCTCTGGGGCTGCAGGGACGGCGCAAGAAACTGCAGGACTATTTCACCGATCTCAAAATCCCGCGCGCGGAACGCCAGCACATCCCCCTGCTGGTCGCCCCGGAGGGTATACTTTGGATTGTCGGCTATCGAGCGGATCACCGGTTCGCCGTCGGTTCGTCGACCGCGCGCGTGCTTGTGGCGACCGTGACCGGGGACCACATGCCAGGAGGAGAGGGCTAGCATGGAGCGCATCTTCGGGCGACCGATCGTGACCCAGGAGGAGATGCGTATGCGCATCAGAGAGCTCGGCCGACAAATCACCGCCGACTATGCCGGCAAGGACCTCATTCTGGTCGGGGTGCTCAAAGGCGCCTACGCCTTCTATGCCGATCTGGCCCGGGCGATCCGGATCCCGATGCGGGTCGATTTCATCGTGGTGACCAGCTACGATTCAAAAACCAGAACCACCGGTAAAGTCAAAATGGTGTCCGACCTCACCGAGGACATCAAAGGGCGGGATGTGTTGTTGGTGGAGGACATCGTGGATTCCGGCCTCACGGTCCAATATCTGGTGAAGACCTTGGCGAAACGGAAGCCCCGATCGATCAAGGTGTGCACGCTCCTGAGCAAGCCGGAGCGCCGCAAGGTCGATGCTCAGGTGGACTATGTCGGCTTCAAGATCCCCAACAAGTACGTCGTCGGGTACGGGTTGGACTATCGACAAAAATACAGGAATCTGCCCTACTTGGCCGTGCTGGATACGGTCGAAGAACCCGAGTGACGATCCGAGCGCTGTTGTCAGTGCGCGAGAGACTGTGTTAACATTCAAAGGCTTTTTGTGCGTGGGCGCTTCCGGGGAGGGAATTGAATGAATTCTCGGGTCAAGAATCTGCTTTTTTGGGTCGTCGTCGGCCTCTTCATGATCCTCCTGTTCAATCTCTTCAGCGTCCCGACCCATGCCCCCGAGGACGAAGTCATTTTCAGCGATTTCATGGCGCAATTGGACAAGGGCGAGGTGACCAAAGTCACCATCAAGGCCAATCACATCAGCGCCATTCTCAAGGACGGAACCCGGATTCGCACCTACGCCGTCGAGTATCCCGATCTCGTCAAGTTCCTCCGCGAAAAGAACGTCCAGATCGAAGCCAAACCGCCGGACGAGAGTCCATGGTACATCACATTCCTGGTCACCTGGGGACCGTTCATCCTGTTCCTCGGGCTCTGGTTCTTCCTGATGCGCCAGATGCAGATCGGCGGCAACAAGGCGCTCTCGTTCGGCAAAAGCCGCGCGCGGATGCTGACCGAAGAGCGGAAAAAGGTGACCTTCTCCGATGTTGCCGGGATCGACGAGGCCAAAGAAGAGGTGCTGGAGATCATCGAATTCCTCAAGGACCCGCGCAAGTTTCAGAAGCTCGGCGGCCGGATTCCCAAAGGGGTCTTGATCGTCGGGCCTCCAGGCACCGGCAAGACGCTGCTCGCCAAGGCCATCGCGGGCGAGGCGGGGGTCCCCTTCTTCAGCATCAGCGGATCGGACTTCGTCGAGATGTTCGTCGGGGTCGGGGCGTCCCGCGTCCGGGACTTGTTCGAACAGGGGAAAAAGCACGCGCCCTGCATCATCTTCATCGACGAAATCGATGCAGTCGGCCGGTTGCGCGGAGCCGGACTGGGGGGTGGTCATGACGAACGCGAACAGACCCTCAATCAGTTGCTGGTCGAGATGGACGGGTTCGACACGACGGAGGGCGTGATTCTCATCGCCGCGACGAACCGGCCCGATGTTTTAGATCCGGCGCTGCTGCGCCCGGGACGTTTCGACCGGCAGATCGTCGTGAACCGTCCCGATCTCCGCGGCCGTTCCGAGATCTTGAAGGTCCACACCAAGAAAGTGCCAATCGCGGCAGATGTCGAGCTGGAAAAGATCGCGCGCGGCACGCCGGGCTTCTCCGGCGCCGACTTAGAAAATTTGGTGAACGAAGCCGCCTTATGGGCCGCGAGACAGAACAAGAAAGAAGTGGAGCTCGTCGATTTTGAAATGGCCAAGGACAAGGTCCTCATGGGGGCCGAGCGCAAGAGCATGATCCTGAGCGACGAGGAAAAGCGGATCACCGCCTATCACGAAGCCGGGCATGCACTCATGGCGAAGCTGTTGCCGGGCGCCGATCCGGTGCATAAGGTCACCATCATCCCGCGCGGCCGCGCGCTGGGCGTCACCATGCAGTTGCCTACGGACGACCGCCACAACTATTCGAAGGAATTCCTCTACAATACCTTGGCGATTCTGATGGGCGGGCGGGTGGCCGAGGAACTCGTGCTCAAACACATCACCACCGGAGCCGGCAACGATCTGGAACGCGCGACCGATCTGGCCCGGAAGATGGTGTGCGAATGGGGTATGAGCGAAAAGCTCGGGCCGCTGACGTTCGGCAAGAAAGAGGAGGAAATCTTCCTCGGCCGCGAGATCGCGACCCGGCGCGACTTCAGTGAGCAGGTCGCAGTGGAGATCGATCATGAGATCAAGCGGCTCGTCACCGAGAATTACGAGCGCGCCAAGCGCATGTTGACCGAGCATATGACGACCCTCAAGGCCCTCGCTGAAGCCTTGTTGGAGAAAGAAGTGCTCGATGCGCCGGAGATCGATCAGATCATCATGCAGTCGTCCGCTTCTCAGACTGTCCCTGCCTAGCCTCGAGCGGTCAGCGTTCAGCAGCCCGAGTTCCGAGCACCGTGCTCGCGGCGCGCTTAGCCGCCCGCTCACGGATCGTTCGTGCCCCGCAGGTCCTTTCTACCGAGAAAAAAGCGATGGTATCCACGCCAGCCGAGTCGTTCTCACGTGATGAGCTGGAGATCCGGGCCAGAGGTCGGGTGATCCGGTTCGGCGCCGGTCCCTTGATCGTCGGAATCTTGAACGTGACGCCGGACTCGTTCTTTGACGGCGGCAAGTATGTCGATCGAGAGGCGGCTGTCGCTCACGCGGTCGCCATGGCGAAGAGCGGCGCCGATCTTGTGGACATCGGGGCAGAGTCGTCGCGGCCGGGATCGCTGCCGATCGATGAGGAGGAAGAGACACGGCGCTTGATTCCGATCGTCAAAGCCGTCTGCGAAGCCGTGTCGATTCCCGTCTCGGTCGATACGACCAAAGCCTCTGTTGCCCGTCAAGCGCTGGAAGCCGGCGCGGCGATCGTTAACGACATCAGCGGGCTGCGGTTTGATCGGGACATGGCCGCGGTCGTCGCCGAAACCGGGGCTGGTCTCGTGCTCATGCATATGCAAGGCACCCCCCGGACGATGCAGCGAAATCCGGTGTATACCGATGTCGTGCAGGACGTGAAAGAGTTTTTCGGCGAGCGCATCGAGGTCGCCGTCAAAGCGGGTATCTCGACGAAGCAGATCGTCCTTGACCCGGGGATCGGATTTGGTAAGCTCCTGGGCCATAACCTGACCCTTTTGGCTCGCCTCCGGGAATTTTCGACGTTTCGCCGTCCCGTCATGGTCGGGGT
>JBBIOW010000164.1:0-6457 GCA_037443165.1 Nitrospiraceae bacterium
CAAGACCGGCGTCTTCCCCCGCTCTCCCCCGCCTCTCCCCGTCCACGAGAAAGGGGAAAGGAGAAGGGGCGTCGTGCTGGCGAAGCAAAAGCGCGACGAACACATCTTCGAGCTCCGGCTTCTCCACGCGGAGTTGCTCGGCTTTGATGCCGCCCAGACTGGATTCGACACCTGTCGCCGCGACTCCCGGATCCGTCTCTTCCGTGAGCACATGGAGGAAAGGGCCGAGCGCTTCGACTTGCTTGTACGTCCTCTTCAGCCGCGCGAGCGCCTCAATCTGTGGTGTCGCCTCAAACGTCACCATCGTTCCGGGAACCAACGCCTGAACCTCTGCGGGAGTTCCCGAAATCAGCACTTTCCCGCCGGATAAAAACGACAACCGATGGAACCGCGCCGCCTCGTCCATATAGGCGGTCGACACCAACGCCGTCATTCCGCGCTCCTGGAGCAGTTCGCCCAGGATGGTCCAGAAGTCGCGGCGGGACACGGGATCGACGCCGGTGGTGGGCTCATCGAGAATGGCTAATTCCGGTTCATGGATCAGCGTACAGATGAGCCCCAGCTTCTGCTTCATGCCGCCGGACAGATGCTTCATGGGTCGCTCGCGGAACCGTTCGAGTCGTGTCATCGCCAGCAGGCGCGTTTTGCGGGCGGCCAACTCAGCGTCGGGCACGAGCCGAAGCCGTGCAAAGAAGTCGATGTTCTCTTCCACCGAGAGTTCGGGATAGAGATTGAGGCCGAGGCCTTGCGGAAGAAACCCGATGCGGTGCTTGACCTGCTCTGCCGCCTGCTCCGAATCCACCCTCACGCCGAACACTTCGACCTCCCCGGCCTCATACGACAGCACGCCGGCGATCGCTTTCATGAGGCTGCTCTTTCCGGCCCCGTCCGGGCCGATCAGGCCGTAGATCTCGCCGCGGCGGACAGTCAGATCGACACCGTGCACGGCGACGTGCTTCTTGTAGCGCTTGACGAATCCGATGACTCGGACAAGAGAACCATCATCCTTCACTTCTCCCCTCATCCGTTTTCTTCCCTCCACGGGTAGGGTGGCTGGATTGTCCTGTACTGCGCGCATCACCGACCCGTTGCATCTGAAAGCAACGGGTACCCCGGCACCGCCCGCTCCCTCTCAGTCTCTTCTCTTCGAGCAGCGGTTCGTTTGCCTTCGACTGCGCGCATCGAGCGAGCACCATGCCACCCTACCCTCATCTCGGCTTCTCCCACGCCACGTCGTCCCGCCATTTGATGACCGCGTCGGCCGGCAATCCCGGCGTCAGTCGATGGTCCGGGTTCTCTTTGAGATACAGCTTCACCGCGTAGATCAGTTTGACACGCTCATCTCGCGTCTGCACTTCTTTGGGTGTGAACTCGGCCTTGGAAGCAATAGAGCGAACCACGGCTTCGAACGGCTGATCGGGAAACGCGTCGGTGTAGATGCGGGCCGGCAAGCCCAGACGGACCTTGCCGATCTGCACCTCCGGGACATACACCTTCAGGTACAGACGGTCGAGATCCACGAGTTCGAGAAGCGGCGCTCCTGCGGCCACGACTTCTCCAGCATCGATCATGCGCGTCGTGATTGTCCCGCTTGTAGGCGCGAGAACCGTCAGATCCGCCAGCACGCTCTCGGCTTCAGTCAAGGCCGCTTCCGCCCGGTCACGCTCGCGTTCCAGCGCCGCCACCTCCGCCTCTTTGGCGCGAATCCGTTTCCAGCCTAACTCCGCCTGCGCCAATTCCTTTTTCGCCTGAATCAGCGCCGACTTGGCCGCCTTTAATTCGTTCTTTGCCACCTTCCATCGGGCCTCGGCTTGGTCGAGCTGTTGCTGCGACACCGCTTGTTCAGCGATGAGCGGCCGCATCCGTTCCGCATCGCGGCGCGCTTCCTGCTCCACTGCTTCAGCCTTCGCCACGGCCGCACGAGAGCTGGCGACCCGCTCGTCCGCGGCCTCGATAGCAAGCGGCACCTCCAAGTTCAACACGGCCAGCGAGGTGTGGGCCGCTTGGACCTGGGCTTCGAGCGCCTCGAAGGCCCGTTTCGCTTGCTCCACCTTGGCCCGCGTCTGGGTGTCATCCAGACGAACCAGCACCTGGCCTCCCTGCACGGTATCCCCTTCCCTGACCAGCAGTTGCTGAATCCTTCCGGGGAACTTGCTCGCAACCGTCACGTGGTCCCCCTCAATGCGCCCGTTGGCTTGAATCAGCCCGTTCGGCAAGCCGCTGTTCCAGACACCGCGTTTGAGTGCCACAAGGACACCAATGGCAACGGCGATCATGATCACCGCGACGAAGCCATATTGCTTGGACAATTGGAGGACGGATGTTCTGGTCAATACCTGACGCAACCGCGTGACCTCCGGCTCGCGTGCCTCCGCCTGTGTGACCCTTGTACAGGCAAGCACCTCTGTCTCGTTTTGCAAGGCAAGGCCCACTCTTCCTTGGTCCGTGAGAGTATGTCTTTGCGCAAGAAAATCATGGAGTTGTTGAGCAAGCCCAGTGACAGCGGGCTGACCGAGGGGAGTCCTGCTACAGGATCCCGCCTCTTGTGTGTGGAGGAAGGCTACAGGCTCGACGGGTGTCGGAGGCCTGGACTTCACGGTTTATGAAGCTTTGCTTCTAGATAGGACTTGAGCGCGACGGCGTTGTTGTGCTCGGCATCCTTGGCTGCGAACAGCAGCGTCACCGGGCCGGAGCGCGCCGCCTCCAGCAGCGGGTGCCAGACCTCGGGTTTGCGGTCGAGTTCCGCGAAATAGCGGCGTTGAAATTCGGCCCATTTCTTCGGATCGTGCGCGAACCAGGTGCGGAGCGTGTCGCTGGGCGCCACGTCCTTGAGCCAGCCGTCAAGATGGAGCGCCTCTTTCTTGATCCCGCGCGGCCAGAGCCGGTCCACCAGAAAATAGGCGCCGCGGCCGCGTCGCTGGAGGCCATACACTCGCTCGATGTGGATCATCGACAGCCCTTCCTCGTGAACACCGTGTGCGGCCGGCAGTGAAGAGTAAAGAGTTCCCTTTCCCCATCGTGGGAGAGAGGGAAGGGTAAAGGGGGCTGCAACGCGGAATTCACCCTCACCTTTAGTAGCATGACGGCACCGCACCGTTCAATCGGCCCAAGCGGCACCGAGCGACCGCACGGCGCCCCACCCCGCAACCTCCGGTCGCAGTGGAGTTCCGACTGCTATGTGCGTACGAGCGAGACGGCCAGCAGCACAATCACGAGCGCGAGCAGCAGCGAGAGGCGGGCCAGCCAGGGGGACCAGGCAACCAGGGCGCGATCGAACCCGGTACGATCGACCTCCGGTTGTTGCTGAATGCGGCTGACGCGGGGCCCGACCACGAAATCGTGGGCCCCGGTCAGCGCGAGGAGCAGCAGGACAAGGGATAATTTGGCCGTCAACACGGCGGGCCACCGGCTCGGCTCGAGCAGCGACAGGCCGCGATGCGCCAGCAGGATGGGGCCAGTGACGAGCAGGACCGCGACGGAGCTCCAGACGACAGCCCGAAACCTCAGCGCAATGGCCCGGAACAGCAGAGCCTGTGGGGATGAGGAGCCTCCACGCCTGAGCGTCGGCACCAGCACGAGGGAGAGGAACACGATCCCCCCGATCCAACTGACCGCCGCCAGCAGATGAAGCCAGACCAGCAACACCGTCATGCGACCGTTTCCGGCCGGTCCGATCCGGCGAATCGTGAACCGTTCCCCGGAGCGCCGGCAGCAGCTCGCCGCGAGAGGACGGCCGCTCGAAGCCGGTCGAGCGTGGGCGAGCGATCGGACGGATCGATCATCACTTCGATGACGGTCACGCCCGGCCTCTCGCAGGCGGCATGGAGGGCGCTTCGAAATCCGGTCCGCGTGCTCACCCGCACACCGATCGCGCCCAGCGCTTCGGCGATGGCTACATAATCCCACGAGGGAATTTCGCACACGGTCGGCGGAGCGCCTAAGGCTTCCAGGCTGCGATAGCCCCCGTTGTTGAGCACGATCACGACGGCGTGCACTCCATACCGCACCAACGTGGCGATCTCCATCCCGGTCATCTGGAAGCCGCCATCCCCGACCAATGCGATCGGTCGCCGGTCCGGCAGGGCCAACCCGGCGCCCAGCGCGGCCGGCACGCCGAATCCCATGCTGGCATAGTAGCCGGGATTGAGAATCAATTCGGCATGTAATTCCACCGAGCCGAACAGACAATCGCCGGCATCGGTGGTGAACACGTGGCGCCGGTCGTTCAGACGGCTCAATTCCGCAAAGATGCCGGCGATCAGCGAATCTCCGCGCGAGTCCGGCCTGTCGGGCGCATAGTCGTTCTTGAACGTCCGCGGTTCGATCACCCCGCTTTCGAGCAGCGAGGTCATGACTTCGACCAAACCCACACGTTCATAGCGGTGATGGCTGATCACGATTTCGTTGGCCAGGACCTGAATCATGGATTCTCGCTTGATCGCGCTCGTGAACAGGCCGGTTTCGGTATCAGTGAGCCAGGCGCCCAGCATGAGGAGGCAATCGGCCTCTTCGACCATGCGGCGCGAGTACGGATGGCCGGCCGCGCCCATATAGGTCCCGATAAACTGTGGATGGTGCTCAGGAAAGACGGCCTTCCCCATGAAAGATGTGGAGACCGGAAGTCCATACCGTTCGGCGAGCTGAATGAGACGATCCCTGAGCCCCAATCGCATGATCTCGACCCCGGCCAGGATGACCGGGTTGCGGCTTCGGTTGAGGCGAGCCGTGATGTCGTGCATCGCTTCGGCCAACGCCGCCTCGTCCCGCTCGTGGTTCGGAACCGCGGTCGCGCCGGGGTCGCCGATGTCGGCCTGCGCCATGTCGCACGGAATCTCCACATACCCGGGACGCTTCTCACGTCTGACCGCCTCGATGACGCGGTCGATGTCCGCAGACGCCCTCGCCGGGTCCTCCAGAGAAACGGCGGCCACGGTTACGTGTTCATACATGCGCCGCTGGGAGTCGAAGGTCTTCACTTTATGATGGATCAACAACTCCGGTGAGCGGCCCGCGAGATTGGGCGCCCCGCTCAGGACCTGCACCGGCGATTTCTCGGCGTAGGCCTGAGCAATGGGATTTACCATGTTGAGGGCACCGGCCCCATAGGTGCCGATGGCCAGTCCGATCCCCTTGAGCCGGGCATAGGCATCAGCCGCAAATGCGGCGGAGGGTTCGTGCGTGGTCAGGATCGGTCGGATCGGACTGTGTTCCAGCTCGGCGTACACAGGCAGGATGAGATCGCCAGGGATGCCGAAGGCATGACCAGCCCCGAGTTCGAACAGACGCGTGAAGAGATACGAGGCAAGGCGCATGATGACCGGCGATCGGCTGTGTCGCAGCAGGCTGGTCGCCCTCAGCCATGTCCCACCTGCTGAGGCAGATACAGGCAGGCCGGCTCTTCGCCCAGGTAATGGCCGGTCCGGCCGAACGCGCGGGCGCGGCAGCCGCCGCAGACGATCCGGTATTCGCACCGCCCGCACTTCCCCATGAGACGTCCCGGGTCGCGGAGATCGGCGAACACCGGCGAATCGGTCCAGACTTGGGCAAAGGACTGGCATCGGAGATCGCCCGCCTTGACCGGGAGATACCCGCAGGGAAACACCTCGCCCCGATGCGAGATGAAGCAGATTCCGGTGCCGGCGAGACAGCCACGGCGCACCCCTTCCTTCCCCTCCCCCTCAGATGGGGGAGGGCTCGGGTGAGGGTGGCCCAGCGTTTGCCGCTGCAAGCGAATGCGCTGGATGTGCGGCGCGCAGGTGGCGCGGACTTCCATGGTCTCCCGTTCAATCAGCTCGTCGATCCACCACAGGACCGTTTCATAGTCGCGCGCGGTCAGTTGCAGGGAAGGATCGATCTCCAGCCCGCAGCCGACCGGGACGAGCAGAAAGAGGTGCCAGGCATCGGCGCCCAATTTCCGCACCAGTTCATAGATTTCCTCCAATCGATCCCGGTTGCGCACCGTCACGGTGGTGTTGACCTGCAAGGCCATCCCGAGTTCCTTGAGGTGAATGAACCCGTCGACGGCCGCATCGAAGGCTCCGGCCACGCGCCGGAACTCGTCGTGCGTCTCCGCATCGGGGCCGTCGAGGCTGATCGACACCCGCCGGAATCCCGCTGTGACGGCCATCGCCCGGGTCACCAGCGTCCCGTTGGTGGCAAGCGCCACGGGCACATCGCACCGCTGCGCATAGTGGGCGAGCACAAAGAGATCGCCCCGCAGGAGTGGCTCCCCGCCGGTGAGCACCAGCAAGGGCCGGCCGATCAGCGCGAGTTCATCGATCAGCCGGAACCCTTCCGGCGTGCTCAACTCGCGCGGATCGGCCTCCGCCTCCGGCACGGCCCGACAGTGGGCGCAGCGCAAGTTACAGCGTTTGGTGAGTTCCCAGTAGACCAGGCGCGGAGGTTGCATGGCCATCTCCTTTCACCCTCACCTTCCCCCTCTCCATCACCCATTGCA
>JBBIOW010000165.1:0-6117 GCA_037443165.1 Nitrospiraceae bacterium
CATCGGTGACACCGAGGCGATCGTGAAGGCGGCCAGGGACAACATACGCGACTTCAAACCCTGGCTGGACGAAGGCTACGATGTCGTCGTGCCGGTGCCCAGTTGCAGCCTGATGCTCAAGCGCGAATACCCGTATCTGTTACCGGACGACGATGCGGCACAACTGGCGCAGCGGACCTTCGATGCGTGTGAGTACCTGATCAAACTGAAGCAGGCAGGCGAGCTGGCGACGGATTTCCTGCGCAAGCCCGGTCGCGTGGCTTATCAGATCCCCTGCCACCTGCGGGATCAGAATATCGGTTTCAAATCCAAAGAATTGATGGAGTGCGCCGGCGCCTGGGTCGAGGTGGTCGAGCGCTGCTCCGGCCACGACGGGACCTGGGCGGCCAAAGTGGAATTCTTCGACCTGTCGATGAAGATCGCCGGCAAGGCGGTGCGCGAAATCGAAAAGACGCCGGCCGATCTCATCGCGTCCGATTGTCCGCTTGCCGGCCTTCAACTGGATCAGGCCGGCGCTTCCGATCACGCCGGGGGGAAGCGTACGCTCCATCCTATTCAAATCGTCCGTGACGCTTACGGGCTGCCATCATAAGGACGTGATGCGTGATGCGTGACGGGATGAAAACACGATGAGCAGGGTCATCAGATGAAGGGCCTGACACTCGAAGATGTGATTTCTTATGCCGAATATGAACGGCAACGGGATGAGTTTCGCGCGCGCATCATCGCGCTGAAGCGCCGCCGCCGCATCTCGGTCGGAGACCTCGTCACGCTGGTCTTTGAAAATCGCGACACGATTCAGTTTCAAATCCAGGAAATGATTCGGGTGGAGCACATCTTCGACCCCCAGAAAGTCCAGGCCGAGCTGGACGTGTACAACGCGCTGTTGCCGGCCGACGGGCAATTGAGCGCGACGCTGTTTATCGAGGTGACGGAGCAAGAGCGGATTCAGCCGATCCTGGACCTGTTCCAAGGCATCGATCGCGGAGAGAAGGTCGCGATTGCAGCCGGGCCCCATGTTATTTATGGAGAATTTGAAGGTGGGCGCAGCAAAGAGGATAAAATCAGCGCCGTGCATTTCGTGCGATTCCGGCTGACACCGGAGTTTGTGCAAGCGCTGGCCGATGAGCGGAGCCCAGTCACGGTCAGGGTCTCTCACGGCACGTATCGAGCGCAAACGGCGGTTCCGCCGGAGATGCGGCAGGAATGGTTGGAGGACCTGGGGGAAATGCAACGCCATCGAGTCCGTTGACTTCGCGCGGAGGGGTCTTATAGTCTGTCACTAACGATGATCGCGGGCGGTCCCAAGATGCATGCGAGCGACGCCCGTTACAACGGAGGAAGACAATGATCACCATTACCGAGAAGGCGGAACAGAAGATCCTTGAGCTCATGAAGGAAGAGCAGGACACGGTCGGCCTGCGCATCTACGTGCGCGGCGGCGGGTGTCACGGCTATCAGTACGGGATGGCGTTCGAGTCGAAGCTGTCCGACGACGACACCGTCATCGAGAAGGGCGGCGTGAAAGTGATTCTGGATTCGCAGAGCGCCCCGCTGCTGAGCGGCGCGGAAGTCGATTACGTGGACAGCCTGCAGGGTTCCGGCTTCTCGATCAAGAATCCGCAGGCCAAGACGACCTGCGGGTGCGGCAGCTCCTTCAGCGCGTAACCCTGCGGACGCACGAGTCGTTTTTTATGGAAAGGCCTGGATCACCACCGTCACGGTGAACCATGATCCCGGCCCTTTTCCGTTCTCTCGTTGAGAAGGACCCCGCGATGCCTCCCGTCTTGTTGACCAAGCGTATCGAATTCGCTGCCGCCCATCGCTACCACAAGCCGAATTGGGATGCCGCCCGCAACCGGGCGGTCTTCGGCGCCTGCAACAACGAGCCGGGACATGGACACAACTATCTGTTGGAAGTGACCGTTTCGGGCGAAGTCGATCCGCGAACGGGGATGGTCGTGAACCTCTTCGACGTCAAACAAGCGTTGCAGGACGTGCTCCAAGAGTTCGACCATAAACATCTCAACATCGACACGCCGTATTTCACCGACATGATCCCGACGACCGAGAACATCGCCCGCGTCTTGTGGCGACGGCTGGAGACCCGCCCGCAAATCGGCACGCTCCACGCCATCAGGCTGTATGAGGACGAAGACCTCTAGGCCGAGGTGAGGGCGGCGGCTGGATTGGACACGGCGCGTGTCACCAGACGGTAGCAGTTCACCGCCGTCTATGAGGGACAGCGTGCGCCATCAGGCGGGGCCGGGACATGGAGCGGCCACGCCTGGGATCTTTTCGTGACGGTGCACGGGCCGATTGACCGGGAAACCGGCATGGTCACGGACATCGCCGCGCTGGATCGGCTTATTCACGAGCAGGTGATTCGGCCGTTCGACGGTCAAGACCTGCGGCAGGTCTTAGGCCACCGGCCGATCACCGGCGAGAACCTGGCGCGCGCCATCTGGGACCGCCTCATCAAAGCCATCCCCGCCGGTACCCTCCACCGCATCCGTCTCGTCCAAACCAGAGATCTGGCGTTTGAGTACGGCGGCTGAGAATCCACTGGGATTTTGGGTCCTTGTCTTTGCTTTTACTTCACCAGATGATCCGAAATCAGCGCGGCGAGCTCGTCGGCTTCCAACTTGCCTTCGCGGGTGAGGAGGAGTTTGCCTTTGGAGAAGAAGTGGGTGGTCGGGTAGGTTTCGAAGGAATGGAGCTTCTTGATCTCGCGACACCGGCCGGGGACGTGCATCTTGGCTTTGCCGATCCGCACCTCCGTGAAGCGCGAGGCGATCTGTTCTAGGATCGGATCGTATTGATTGCACGGCTCGCAGGAGGCGATCCCATACACGACCACCGCCGCGGGCGCATCGGTGAACTCTTTGTAATTCGCGTCGCTGACGTCTTCGACGGCCATGCCAGTGCTGAGGACTGAGGGGCCGGCCGAGCCGTCGCCCGCTCAGTCCTCGTCGCGCAGTCCTTCCCGGCTTAGTTCAGCTTCTTGAGCGCCTCCAGAATTTCCTTGTCGTCGCGCGCCGTCTTGATCTCCTGCACCTTCACATACGCGACCTTGCCGTTCTTGTCCACGATCACGGTTGCGCGTTTTGCGCAGTTCAACGGCTCGAAATACAGGCCGTATTTCTTGCAGACCTCTCGGTGCATATCGGCGAGCAAGCGGTGTTTTAACCCGAGCGAGTCCGCCCAGGCCTTGTGCGAAAAGAAGCTGTCCGTGCTGATGCCGAAGACTTCCGCATTGACGCTTTGGAAGCTGGGGAAATCATCGGTCAGACACTTGTTTTCGTTGGTACAGACCGGGCTCCAATCGAGCGGATAAAAACACAGCACGACAATTTTCTTGCCCCGATAGTCGCTCAGCTTCACGTCTTTCTGGTCTTGATCTTTCAAGGTGAAGTCTGGCGCCATATCGCCCACTTTGATCTCGGGTGCCACATCGGTAGCCATCGCGTCCTCCTTCTCGGGGTTAAACTTTTCGAGTGAAAGAGTCCGAAACTGCAGATGAAAAGTTGGTAACACGCAGCCTGAAAGTTTGTCAACGGGCCAAAAGCCCTAGCCTGAGAATGGGACAACCATGCTCAGATGGGGAAATCCTTTAAGAAACCGGGGTGTTAGAGTTGGCCGCTCAGGGGGAGCGGTTGTATTTCGCGGAGAATCAGCAGCATGCCGGAGGGCGAAGCGGTTCGGTGTCGGACCACTTGGACGGCACGGGAGAGAAACGGGCTCTCGATGACGGCACCGACCTTAGGTGTCTGGCCACGACGGATCAGTTCGTCGGCGAGTTCCTTCAGCAACTCCATCGCCGGTGCGCCGGGAAGACCGAGGGGCTGGAACATTTCAATCTCATCCAGGCCGAACTTGCTCAGCCCGAGCGTGTGAAACCAGTCGCGCCCGAGCTGCTCGGCCTCTGCCTGCGCGACGCGGACATGGTCGGCGCTGTGGAACGAGGTCAGGTCGAGGTCCTTCCAATCGGAAGGATTCAGATACGCCTGAGCGGCGACGTCGTAGGCCGTGCCGTCGGTCAGCAAGGTGAATTCCCGGGCCAAGCGCGCGGTCAAGAGGATCGTGTCCGCGGCGTTGGCTGGCACCATCCCGATCGCCGCCAATAAGCCGATGTGGGAATGGCGCCAGTTCAGCCGTTCGCTCCATTGGCTTGCATCCTCGTCCCGGAGTGCGAGGCTGATATGAGCGCGCCAGGGTCCATGGGTGGCGACGAACGTCCCATGCTCGCGATCGATCTGGGGCCTGCCGGATTCCGGTGTGAGCCGGAGCGGGCCGCCGTACTCCATGTCATACCGGCGCTGCAGAGCCTCGCTCGGCGGGGCCGGGAACGTGTAGCCGACCACGTACAGCGGCCGGGCGGCGGAGGGCTTGGGGGGGCTTGCGCCGGATCTTCAACTCTTCCGATCCTTGCGGGCCTTGCGTCGGTCTTCAGGATTGAGGAAGTGCTTGCGGATGCGGAGGCTTGTCGGCGTGACCTCGACCAGCTCGTCGGGTCCAATGTATTCGAGCGCAAACTCCAGCGTCATCTGTCTGGGCGGCGTGAGGATCAGCGCGTCATCCGAGCCGGAGGCGCGCATGTTCGTCAGATGCTTGGTCTTGCACACGTTCACGTCAAGGTCTTCATCGCGGCTGTTCTCGCCGACGACCATGCCTCGATAGACCTCGACGCCGGGCCCGATGAAGAGGGTCCCCCGTTCCTGCGTCATAAACAGGGCATAGGCCGTACTGACCCCGTCCTCGCACGCCACCAGCGATCCGTGCGGCGCCACCACCGGCGCGCGGTCGTCTATCGGTTCGTAACCCTTGAAGACATGGTGCATGATCACGGTGCCGCGGGCCTTGGCCATGAGGACGTTTTTGAGGCCGATGATGCCGCGCGTGGGAATGTGATACTCCAGGTGCATCTCGCTCGCGGCGCCCTCGGCATGGACCAGTTTCATATGTCGGAGTTCGCCGCGCCGCCGGCCAATCTCTTCGATCACCGCACCCTGGTATTCCGACGGGACCTGTACGGCCAGTTCTTCGTAGGGCTCGAAAACCTGCCCGCCTTCATGATGCAGGATCACTTCCGGCTGAGAGACCTGGAGTTCGTAGCCTTCCCGCCGCATCTGCTCGATCAGGACGGCGAGGTGCAACTCGCCGCGGCCAGCCACCAAGAACCGGTCCGGGCTCTGGGTTTCCTGCACGCGCAGCGAGACGTTGGTTTCCAATTCCTTGAACAGCCGTTCCCGCAGGTGTCGCGATGTGAGGAACCTGCCTTCCCGTCCAGCGAAGGGGCTGGTGTTCACAGAGAAGGTCATCTGGACCGTCGGCTCGTCGATGGACACCGGCGGCAGCGCGATAGGGTGCTCGGCGTCAGCGATGGTTTCTCCGATGCCGATGTCGGGCAGGCCGGCGACCGCGACGATCTCCCCTGCCTCGGCCTGCTCCGCGTCCTGGCGCTCGAGACCGGAGAAGACCGCCAACTCCGTAACCTTGCCGGGAACGCAGGTCCCGTCTCGTGTAATCCGGACGACGTTCTGACGACGGGCGATGGATCCTGACTGGATTTTTCCGATCCCCAACCTGCCCTTGTAGGCGTCATAAGCCAGCGCAAGGACCAGAATCTGCAACGGCGCGTCGGCGCTGATCGCGGGAGCGGGAATCCGATCCAGGATCGTGTCGAGCAGAGGTGTGATGTCCGAGCCGGGCTTGTTGATATCCAGCGTGGCGACGCCCTTGATCGCGGCGGTGTACACGATCGGGAAGTCGAGCTGTTCGTCGGTGGCGCCCAGGTGGACGAAGAGGTCGAAGGTGCGGTTGAGCACATCATCCACGACCGCGTCCGTCCGGTCGATCTTATTGATGACCACGATCGCCTTGTGACCCAGCGACAGGGCCTTGCGGAGCACGAAGGTGGTCTGCGGCATCGGTCCTTCCTTCGCATCCACCAGGAGCAGCACGCCGTCCACCATGCGCAGCGTCCGCTCGACTTCGCCGCCGAAGTCCGCATGCCCCGGCGTGTCCACGATGTTGATCTTGACGCCCTTATAGCTGATGCTCGCGTTCTTGGCGCGGATCGTGATGCCGCGCTCGCGCTCCTGGTCCATCGAGTCG
>JBBIOW010000165.1:6178-6431 GCA_037443165.1 Nitrospiraceae bacterium
GGCGTAGCAGGGCATCGACCAAAGTGGTCTTGCCGTGGTCCACGTGGGCGATGATGGCGACGTTGCGGATGTCGGCCCGACGCCCGTGAGGAGCGCGTCGGGCGCTTGGCTGAACACCTGGGGGCGCGTGTCGGGTCATGAATCGAGCTGGCTTCTCTCTCCAAAAAAAGACGCCTCCCAGTGAAGGCGTCGAGGCACTATACCCGAACGGCCTCCTGCGGAACAAGGCCGCCTTTCCGGTTTTCTTGGGCGT
>JBBIOW010000166.1:0-6368 GCA_037443165.1 Nitrospiraceae bacterium
GGGTCGCGGGTTCAAATCCCGTTTCCCGCTCCAAGTTCAGCCCTACCCGCAAAGATTTCTCCTCCGGTTTCTTTCTGGCGTTGTCTATGCCGGCGTGTCTACGCTGAAGCCATGGTCAAGAAGCCCTTGAAGATTCTTCGTCCAGAGCGAGCCGAGCTTCATGGATTGCACGGACCGCAGCCAAAACAGGTCCAGACTGCCTAAATGAGGTTACGGGCTCAACGTGGCGGTGGACGATGGGGCTCTAGCGCGCATTATTCATGACGGTTCGTCGCGTTGCACCCGTTGCTTTGGCCCATTGCACTCGGAAGAGCAATGGGCGCCCCGAGCAACGGGTACCCGGCAGTCGCGTGGTAAGATGGGCGTGTGGAACCGCGAGGGAGGGAAGCGTACTTGAAACAGTACGTTGACCGACCAAGCGGCGAGCCCGCCCGCCCCCGACAGAAGCAATCGGGGGCTTGTCGCAGCGGAGAATCCGCGATCGCAGCAGAAGCGCTCATGAATAATGCGCGCTAGGAGGCGCTGCCGGAAGAGCGCAACACAATGTGAAGTTGTGCGAGAAGCTGGTCGGCCCGAGCGAGGTCTTCACGGGCAAGGGGGGTCTTCCCGAATCGTACGCGGCAATAGAACTGAGTCAACGCCTCCACCAGCGAGCCGGCGTCATTCCGCTCTCGGCGGACCTGTTTTGCAAACTCGATCGGAGCGGCACTCGGCGCTTTTGTCAGTCCATAAGTGGCAAGAAGATCGACCATGCGATTGTAAACCTGAATGACGGCGCGCTGCTCGGCGGGGCATTCTCCGCCGTCGCCGCGCCTCGGCCGGATCATCTGCCGAATCAACACCACGAAGAAGGCGCCGCCCAGCATCACCAGCGTAAGCATCACCGCGAGCTGACTCAGATCGGCCTGTCGTGCGAGCCGACTGACCCGAGTCATGGCGTTCGACAGCGGGTTCAGCCAGCCCGTGAGCGACTGGGAAATCTTTATTCGAAGCGAGTCGCCGCCCTCCCGAATTCCCTGGACCATCGCGAGTTGGTCGCTGGCGCTGTACTGAACGATCAGGCGATCCCATCGAAGTCGGACTGAGTCCATCACTCTGCCGATGGATTGCCACCAGAGATCCGGAGCGCTTTCTCCGATCGTAGGGGTCGGGTCCGCTGTAACCCATCCGGAATGAGGGAAGAACACTTCAACCCACGCGTGGGCGTCCTTCTGGCGCACCGTATAGTAATTGCCGAAATCGTTCCATTCGGTGGCGAGAAAACCCGTGACCAATCGGGCCGGAACGCCGATCACCCTCAGCAACACGACCATCGCCGTTGCGTAATGTTCACAGTACCCCGTTTTGCGCGTAAAAAGGAAATCCTCCAACGGCCTCGCAGTGAGCGTTGAGCCGATATCCAGGCTGTATCGGTACTGTTCCAAGAGGTGCTGTTTGATCGCGATCACCTTCCTATAGGGGGTGTCTGCCTGGCTGTTCTCGTGCGCGGCCAATTCGGTCTCCTTAGGGCTGTTCTGGGGATGTTGTATAAAGTGAGAGCTTACAAATTCGTGATATTTGAATGTCGTCCCTGATCTGTCTTCTTCCGTCAATTGGTTGTCACGAGACACGACGACATATTCAAGCCTGGTCGTGGGCGGGGACGGCAGGTACAAGGCGCCCATGACATCCCCCTGAACGGTCAAGAACTCGCCGGAAATGGAATCGGCGAATGGGACGCTGAACAGCACCGTGGTGTCCAGCGCTTCCAGCAGAATGTCCTGCCGGAGCCCTTCCTTCTGCGAACCTTTGCTCATTGGCCGGCCGACGGAGCCAAGTACGCGAAACGTGCCCGGAGCGGTCTCGGGCAGAATGCGACGGTGGGTAAAACTATTACTCCACGAACCGCCGTTATAGCGGTCGTAGGCAGCCCCTCGAAGATACAGGCGCTCCGCGGCCGGTCTTGAGCGATCCGCCAACTCCACTCGCATGACAATGCTTGCATCCTGTTTGACTGAGCCGATCACACCGAGGTCCACCCTGTCGGAAAAGCTGGAGGTTTTCAACCCTTCGGTGCGACCCTTGTGAAAGAATCCCGCTCCGATCCGCGGAATTGCGAAAAAGATGGCCAACGTGAGGCAGAAAGCGCCCATCGCTATGGCATTCGTCGTCCAGAAAAATTGCGGCGTAATGCGGCCGCTCACGCGGAACGACTCCGCGACACCGGCTCGTCTCGGCGTGATAGAGACCGCCTCCTCGGTTTCCTTCGTGAGGTGGTAGAGCAGCAGCGTCCACACAGCCGTGAGGAGATAGGCAAAGAAGACCGTGGCGTACCAGACTTCCGTGGTGAGCGCCGCAGACGCAAGGATGGCCATGAGACTGATCGCGTACAGATGTAGGAAATCGCGGCGTTGGTGAAGATTGAACAACTTGTTGACGAGGAGGGTGATCAGAAAGTGGACCCCGGCCGGCAGAAGATCCTGTGAGATCCACAGCAGGTCGACCCAAAAGCCCAAGAAGGCCAGCACCACAAGCATATTCCACGTAGCGGGAGAAAGGTTGATGAACGACCCACCCCCTTCCGCCCGGCGCCAACTGATTTGGGATAGCCGGGCAACCAACGCGATCCCTCCAAGAGCGAGGATCCAGACGGACAGTCCCGTCGCCATGGCCAAGCCGCAAAACGCCGCAGCCGCAAGCAGGATCGAGCTAAGCTGGAATGCCTGGTCGAGCTTCATACACCGCGTCCTGATACTCTGTCATAGTAACCCGACGATTCACGTGTTGACACGCTTGAATGATCTCCGGGTCCGGCCATGGCAAGATCGCGATCGAACTGTCGGCAAGGTCGCCGGAGGCGAGCGCCCGTCTGAACTTCTCCCGGACCGGCTCGGCCGCCGCGGGCTCCGCCATCCCGCACAAGGCCAGCGCGTGCAGGATTGAGTAAAGCTGACTTTTCCCTGAAGCCGGAGGAATCTCTCGGTCTCCGACGAGCGCCCGCAGCGCGAATCCACGATCGTGAAAAAACACCGCAAGAGAAGCCGTTAAGATGACGGCCTGCTCGAATCTCTCCTGTTGTTCCTGCGGCGCAACGGTCGACAGCGCAAGCGTGACGCGGCGTTGGTCCTCCGCTTCTGTCTCGCGAACGATCAGCTTGGATGTGCGAGCCGTGGTCATCCAGTGGATCGCGCGTGAATCATCGCCCGGCCGGTAGAGTCGGAGATTGTACAGATCGACCCCTTGACCGCGGCGGGGGATCGCCAGTTCATGACCCTCCGCGATCAACTCATGAACCAGTCCCTCGGGGACCGGTTTGATTTCCGGACCCACGATGACGGTCGTTTCGAGCGGAACGAAGGCGCTTTTTAGAAAGAGGCCGAAGGGGAACGGCGTCGTCACCCTGACTCCCTCGAGCCGATGTAGTCCTCTGCGCGTGATCAGCAGCGGATAAGAGAGGAGAACGGAAGATCGCGGTCCCAGATGCGGGACATGAATGCCCCGTTCGGCGGCCATGCCGTCCACTACATCCGCGATGCGGAGAGAAAAACTGGGCAGCCAGGGCTTACGGTTCAGCACCGATAGCGTCGCGGCGGCCGGTTGCCCAGCGATGAGATAATCGGGCACTCGCCGCCGGAACTCGAGCCGCCTCAGGCACTGCTCCGACAGCAAGCCCGAGATCACGATCAGGCTGAGCATCATTGCAAGCAGCAAGTAGAAGAGGTTGTTGCCGGTATTGACCGCGGCAATACCAACCGCCAAGGTGAAAAGAACGAAGCGGGTTCCCTCGCCCGTCAGCCGGACCGACCGATTCGGAGAAAATCGGCGCAAGAACGCTCTCAGTGTCTGTGGGCGCACCGCTGTCATGGCGAGTCGAGACGAAACAGAGGAAGCGATTGAAAGGTTTGTCCGCACTCGGCCGATTTGCGGGCGGACATTGGCTGTTACAAGGGAACGGGAACCGTCTCCAGGATATCGCGAATCACTTGCTCGGCCTGGTCGACGCCCTTGCCCCTGATCCCTTGTCCGTGTTTCAGCATGACCCGATGCGACAACACAATCGGAGCCATCTCCTTGATGTCGTCGGGCAGGCAGTAGTCTCGGTTGCGGACCAACGCCAGGGCCTTGGCGGCCTTGCAGAGAGCCAGCGCACCTCTGGTGCTGACGCCCAAGGCCAAGAGGTCGCTGCAGCGCGTCGCCAGGACGATCGTAAGAAGATAGTCCATCAAGCTCTCGTCGAGCCGGACCTTTTCGACACGGTTTTGGAGATCCAGGACTTCTTCCCCGGTCATCACCGGCTGCAAGTCTTCGGCAGGGTGCAGTGATTGGGGACGGTCCAGAACCTTTTTCTCCTCCTCCGGGGCCGGGTAGCCGATCCGAATCCGCATGAGAAACCGATCAAGCTGAGATTCTGGCAGGGGAAATGTCCCATGGTATTCGGCGGGGTTCTGAGTGGCGATCACCATGAACGGCTGACACAGCGGATAAGTCTGGCTGTCCACCGAGACTTGCGCCTCGCTCATTGCTTCCAGAAGGCTGCTTTGCGTCTTGGGCGTCGTGCGGTTGATCTCGTCCGCCAGGACGATATTGGCGAAAATGGGTCCGGGCATGAACTCGAAGGCCTGCTTCTGCCGGTTAAACATCGAGATGCCCAAAATATCCGAAGGCAACAAGTCGCTGGTGAACTGGATCCGTTTGAATAAGCAGTCGATTGAACGGGCCAAGCTATGCGCGAGAGTGGTCTTCCCCACTCCCGGAACATCTTCAATGAGCAGGTGTCCTCTCGCCAAGAGACAAACCACCGCCATTTCGATCACATGGGGTTTGCCCTTGATCACGCGCTCGATGTTGTCTTGGATGGAACGGATGGCTTTTGCAGCGTCCACGGTCGGGATCTATCGGTGAAAATAGGCCAAGCTCAAGGATTGGCGGGACACTGGCGAAGTCTAGCAGAGGGTCTGGAGAGCGTCAATTTTCCCTAGATTTTGTGCGCTCCTCGCGGCTCTTCTCGGCTGTCGGTTCGTCGCGCTTCGTGAGTGCCCGGTGATGGTCTTCGGTAGATTCAGGGACGAGAATCATGAACCAGGGAGGCGCCTCCTGACTCATGTTCTGAAAGAGCTTCGCCGTGCTGCTGGCGGGGATCCCCGCAAAGACAGCACCTCGCCTGACTTCGACGTACCGGAATCGAAACGAGGAGCCATGTTCGCGGGACCCACCAAGGACGCGCGGTATGTCGGACCTGAGGGTCGTCAGGTCATTGAGGATCAGCGAGCTGCCGATCGGCAATTCCTCCAAACGGCGATAGACGGGGCCAAAGAGATCCGCCAGCAGGGGTGGCGTCAAGATTCGATCGGACGGCCGAACGGCCGGATCGGCGACGAACTGGGAGAGCAGTTCCCAAAACACCTGGGTATCGACCGCGCCGAGCACCGCGAGCAGCCCGCGGCGAGCAACGAGGTCCAGTAAGGCAAGCGGTCCGCGTATTTCGAATTTCCAGGGGGGAAACAGCAGCGTCCGCCCCTCATGTTGGACTTCCAGCGCGGCTTCACCGTCGACCTCGACCGTTCGGAACGCCCCTTTGGTCCGTCGCAGGTCGGCCTCGATCGTCGCACGCGAGAGCCTGGTCGGTTCATAGGCGAAGGTCGGCGTCGCCGGAGCCCAACACGTCACCACCGTGTAGCGGGAGGCAATTTCACCCGCCTCCACCAAAGGGTTGAGGGCGAACATATCCTGACCGCCGAAGAACCTGAACTCCAGGAGTTCCAGACGCGAGAGCCGTTCGAGCCGATCTTGGCGGGCATGCAGCGGGCCTCCCAGTCTGGAGCCGGGCCGGAGGCGGTCTACGCAGTGGAGAACGAGCGGCTGCCTCTTTTTTGCAAGGCGCGGGAGATAGTGATCGGCCAGCTCCGCCGCGAATGACAGATCGCCGGCTCCCAGGTCGAGGAGCGAGGCCACGTCCGCTTCGAGCAATAGATCGAACGGGTTGCGATGGGCACGAACCAGGCGTTCGACTTGAGAGGCCGTCAGGTTTGAGACGGGCAGGGCCGATCGCGGTTCATCGGCCTGGTTCAAGAGGAGACAGAGGGCCCGGATCGCCTTGGTCGGGGGAAGCCCGGTCAGCTCTTTCAACCTTTCTCCGGACAGGTCTTGTATCCGCTCGGCGTTTCCTGAACGAATGGCCGACAGGAGCGCCGTCTTCATATCCTCTGCAAGGGAGGCCTCCCGAAGCGCAACGCACAACCGATTCAATGTGTGGCGCACATGCGCGGGCTCGACAAGGCGACGGGAAGCCCGCCATCGCACTTCATCGGCTTCCCGGACACGTTTGAGTCGGATCCAGTAGTGTCCGACAGATTTCAAAATAAATTCATCTGGTTTGGGTCGTGTGCAGA
>JBBIOW010000167.1:0-6301 GCA_037443165.1 Nitrospiraceae bacterium
CGGAACAAGATGCCCGAGATTTACGCGGAACTGCACCAGAATATTCAGGTCAAGTTCAACGAAGCCGGCGTCGAGATCATGTCGCCTCACTACACGCAGATCCGAGACGGGAATCAGACCACCATCCCGGAGCAGTACCTGCCCAAGACCTACCAGGCGCCGGGGCTGCGTATCCTTCCGCTCGGCAATCCGTTCGTCAAGACGGACGATGCGTCGTTGGCCAAAGACGTCAAACCCTGACGTGCGGAGCCGTTGGGCGAGGCGATGTGCCGCGGGGTGTTTCGCGGCGGCGGTCGCCTGGTGGGCGACCGCGGTTGCGGCCCAGGAGGCTCCGCGTAGGCAGTCGGACTGGCACTACGGCGGCTTCGTCGATCTGAGTTACGCGGTCAACTTCAACTTTCCCGAGAATCACCGCTGGCGCAGTAAGACCACGACGCCGCGTGTCAACGAACTGGCGCCTAACATGGCGCTCGGATATGTCCGCAAGGACGCAACGCTGCACTCTCGATGGGGACTCGAATTCGGCGTTCAGGGCGGGTACGACACCGATGCGCTGGTGCCTCGACCGGTGCCGGGGCGGGACGAGCCCGTCGGCGGCGCCGACACGTTGCGCCACCTGTCTCGAGCCAATGTCTCGTATCTCGCGCCAGTCGGCAACGGCCTCACGCTGACGGCCGGCCTCTTCAACAGCTTTATCGGCTATCAGTCGATCTACGCCAAGAACAATTTCAACTACACCCGGTCCTATATGGCCGACTATGCGCCCTACTTCATGTTCGGCCTCAGAGCACAGTACCCGGTGACCGATCGCCTGCGGCTCGGGCTTTACGCGATCAACGGGTACAACTATCTCTCGCACCCCAACGACCACCTGAGCTACGGTGTCCAGGCGGCATACCGGCTGACGGAGAGCCTGACCGTGACGGAAAATCTCTACTACGGGCCGGACCAATCCGATACGGACCTGCGGTTTTGGCGGTTTTTCTCGGACAGCATCGTCGAATGGAGGCGCGATCGCGTCACGCTGGCCATGTCGTACGACATCGGGACCGAAGAAGCGGCTGAATCGGCCGGTCACCCGCGGACTTTTTGGACCGCCGCCGCGGCTTTCGTCCGCTGGAACATCGCCGGGCCTTGGAGCCTGGCGGTCCGACCGGAGTTCTACTGGGATCGCAACGGGCGCATCACGGGCTCCGAGCAGTTCCTCAAGGCCGTTACCACGACGCTCGAACACAAGGTGCGACTCGGCCCTCAAACCGCATGGCTGCGACTCGAGTACCGGTTCGACGAGTCCACGGGACCCGGCGGGGGCTTTTTCAAGAGAGGCGAGGTGGCGCCGGGCGTGATCGGGCTGACGGGCAGCCAGCACCTGGCCATCGTGGCACTGATCTGGGCGTTCGATTCGTAACGATGTTTCGGACCGGATCAGCGCGCCGACCTGGCATAATCCCCTATCACTTCTTCTCCGACTCGCTCCAGAATCCGGCGTGCCAGCCGATCATCGCTGCCGTATTGATCGAGACCATGACCTCATCACACAGGAACGGAACATCTCCCGAATAGGTGAAGACCGGTAGAAACAAAGGGGTCCGATCCCTTAAACCTATCCATCGTCAACTATTTCGTCAGATGTCATGACATTTGACGATAGCGGCGACGGTTGGTATGATAACCAGCCGTGGCGAACGGGGTTCCGTACATCGATCGCCTGCTCGACATCCGGACACTCCTTGAACGGAAGTCCCACTTCCTTTTCGGCCCACGTCAGACCGGCAAGAGCTTTTTGATCGCGCACACTCTGAAAGACGCACGGGTCTATGATCTCCTGGATACGGCGGTCTATCTGGCGCTGAGCCGGGAGCCCGGGCGTCTCGCGCAGGAGCTGACCTCGAAAGACCGGCTGGTCGTGATCGACGAGATCCAGCGCCTGCCGGAGCTGCTCAATGAGGTGCATCGGCTGATCGAGCAGCGAGGGATTCGGTTCCTCCTGACAGGATCCAGCGCGAGAAAGCTTCGCCGAGGAGGAGTCAACCTCTTGGGCGGTCGCGCCCGTACCAAATACCTGCATCCGCTGACGTCTCGTGAATTAGGTGATCGGTTCGACCTCGCGCGGGCGGCGGAGCGCGGATTGTTGCCGGCGGTGTATTTTTCGGACGATCCGCAAGCGGACCTTCAGGCCTATGCAGGGTCCTATCTCCAACAAGAGATCGTGGCGGAAGGCGCGACCAGGAACGTCCCGGCCTTCAGCCGATTCCTCACCATTGCCGCGTTGTGCAACGGGACGATCGTGAATTACACCAAAGCGGCGAACGACGCGCAGGTGCCGCGGACCACGGTATACGAGTATTTTGAGATTTTAAAGGACACCTTGTTGCTCTATGAACTGCCGGCATGGCGCAAGTCGAAGAAGCGAAAACCCCTCGCCTCGTCCAAGTACTATTTCTTCGACGTCGGCGTCGTCGCGACCCTCCAGGGCCGCCGGTTCCGACTCGGAACGCCGGAATTCGGCGAGGCTCTGGAAACGCTCGTGATGCACGAGCTGACGAGCTACAGCGATTACGTCTCGGGTGAGCCGCTGAGCTACTGGCGGTCCACGTCAGGATTCGAGGTCGATTTCATCATCGGCGATCACACGGCCGTCGAGGTGAAGGCCCGGGCGAACCTGTCGCCGCAAGATCTGAAGTCGCTGGTGGCCCTGGCCGAGGAGCGCAAACTGAAGCGCTACATGTGCGTGAGCCTCGAGCCGCGTGCCCGACAGCTCTCGGGCGTGACCGTGCTGCCGTATCGGGAATTCCTCGACGGGCTGTGGGAGGGAGAATACCGGTAATCACTGGGAAACATCCGGAATGATTGTTCCATGGGGACTGCGCTGCCCGTCGAGCGCTTCCAACTCCTCCGCGGACAGCAGCCGCTCGCGTGGCAGCTCCAGGAGGCGCGCCGCTTCGAGCAGGGCGTGCGCCCAGGTGCAGCGGTTGACGAACAACATGCCCGGCGTGTTCAACGTGCCGCCCTGGTTGATGTAGCCCAACCCGCGCGTGCGCGGCCCGGTGTGCAGCGGCCCCAGCACGCCGAGCAGGGTTTCCGGACGGGTGTGGGTGAGGAAGAGCCGGGGTTGCACGGCCGCCGGATAGAGCCATTCGACCAGCGCCGCCGGCGCCTGATGGGCCTCTTCCTTCGGATGGCGCGCCGCCCGGAAGCGACCCGGCTCGAGGAGGTAGACCACCGCATGCGGGATGTCGCGCTCCGACAGCCGGCGAGAGGTCCGGATCGCTTCGCTGAGCTGATAGGCGCCGACAGCCGTCACGATGATCCGTGCGCGCTCGGGATCATGGCCGGCCCAGTCCAGCCGGGCACCGCCGGTCTCCACCAGTCGCCTGGCCTCTTCGGGGGTGAACAGGTCCGGGATCACGTCCGCCTTCGGCGCCCCGAGCGTCCAGATCTGGCCCTGCGTCTGGTAGAGTCGTTCCATGACCGCCGCCGCCGTGTTGAAATCCGCCGGGAAAACGACGCGCGACACGTGCGACGGTTCGCCGAGCAGCGCTTCGGCCATGCTCGGGTCCTGGTGCGACTGTTCGTTTTTGCCGTTCTCCCAGGTGTGCGAGGTGAGAATCAGCGGGATCGAGAGCCACCGCTGGGGGCGGCCCGCGTCGGCGCAATGATTGGCGAAGATGATTTCCTGCCGGACCGCCCCGTGCATCTTCGTGCCGAAGGCTTCGTAGGTATGGATCAGATTGATGCCGCCCTTGTTGGCCAGCGCGGCGGAGGCGACGGCTTCTTCGTTCAACGCCGTGATCACCCCTCCGTCCACGCTTTCCGGCACGCTCGGTTCCGGGTCCGTCACCCGGAATTTCAAGTGCGCGAGGGTTTCCACGAGCCGGTTCGAGAGCATTTCATCGGGGTTGCCGACGCGCGGTCTCAGATGGGGATTGGCCCGCAGGATCGACACGACGACACGGTCGATGGTCGCCATCGGCGATGCGAAGGTCCACGACGTCGGATCCCATCGGCGCTCCTGATCGATAGGCCGGAACGGCGGTGCCGGGACTTCGCGCAGCGCGACGTCGCGATGCACGAAGACATGGTCCCGCTCCAACGGCCGGCCGGATGACTGGTGCTGCCGGAAGGTCTTCACCGCGGAATCCAGGTCCGCCTTCGGCACCCAGAGTCGCTGCGCTCCCTGATTGAACAGGTCCGCCGCCCGCTGGTCGATCCGCGGGTTCGCCATCAACGGAAGGTTGTGGGCGAGATTGGTGCCTTCGCCCGGAAATCCCGCCCCCTTCGGGGCCACTGCGATGCCGTAGGGTAGGGGAACGGGGTAGCGGCTTCGCCCCGCTTGGATCTCCTGGGTCGCCGCGTCGAGTTGGCGTTCCATCTCGAGGATCGCCCACAGGAACGCGGCCGGATCGCGCCCGTCGAAGACGATCGGGTCGAACCCGTTCAGCTTCAAATGATTGACGAACCACGCCACACCGCCTTGTTGCGACATGGTGGTGCGCTGGTCGATGCGGCGGCCGTTGTTGATCATGATCGGCGTGACGAGCCCGCAATCCTCCGTCCGCCACCAACGCGGGGCCCAGTCGCTGCCGCGCTGTTCTTCGAATGCGCCGTCGGAGAGGAACACGACCAACCGCTCGCCGGGCAGGGGCATGTGGACATACTGCAGTTCGGCAAAGCCCAGGTAGCCGCCTTCAGCCAGGCTGCCAGCCGTGTGGGCGTTCACGTGGCTGCCCAACGGCGATTCTTGGGCGCCGTCCGCCCGCAACCGGTAGGCGTAGAAATCCCGCACGTAGCGGGTCAATCCTTCGTCGGTGACCGCGTAGCGGGTCGCGTGGGTCTCCGTCATGTTGCCGACGAGGAGATTGAGGGAGTCCACGGCCGACACACAGTGGCCCTGCCCCATGAGCCAGCCGCGCGTGTGGTCTGTCACCACGTTGGCCGCCAGATAGCCGGCATAGGCGGGCACCATGTTGAGGGAGCCGCCGGTGTGACCTTCGGGGCGATGTTTGAAATCGTCGGGCGCGAGCGGCCGGCCGTCCAGATAGACGTTGCGGGCGTAGGTTTGATGCACGACTAGCCAGAGGCCCGCGCTCGCCAACCGATCCAATGCGGTAAGTAGGTCGTAGAAGGCGATTCCGTCTCCACGTGACCCGGACCCGGTCACGGACGCGGCCAACGCGTGAATCCTCACTTGGGTTTCGTCGCTATGCCGGATGACGCCGTAGCCTTCGGCCCACCGGGCGAACTGCGGATCGGCGGCGCGAAGGTCGGCCGCCCGTTCGGCGAGGTGTCGGTCGGTGTGTTCGTCTGTTTTGCGCATGGTTTCCCTCGTCACAAGCCTGATGACAGCCGGTAGCTCGTGTCTCGTCCCGAAGATTCGCTTCACAAGTCCAGCCGGTCGCCCTCTCCCTGTTCCCTCTCCCCCGCGTGGGAGAGGGCAAGGATGAATGGACGCAACACTGGCAGCGAATAGCCCATTTGAACGCGAGTAGCTCGGAACTATCTGCTGCTCGCTACTGGCTATTCGCTATTTGCTGCCCGCTATTTTCTGAGCAAACACCGCACCGTCTCCCGTGCGATCTCGGTTTCTTCGTCTACTCCGACGACATAGCACGGGAGTCTGCCGTCTTCTCGGCTGACGAGCGCGGCTGCTCCCGCGGCGAGGCCGTGTACCGCCTCGTTGCGGGCCTGGTCCAGCTCGATGCCGCACCACTCCATGCCTTCGCAAATGCGGGCGCGGATGGCCGGTGCGTGCTCGCCGATGCCGCCTCCGAAGACCAGCGCGTCCGCTCCGCCGAGCACAGCCAGGTAGGCCCCGATATATTTGCGCACGCGATGGCAGAAGCTGCGGATTGCGAGAGCGGCGCGGGGACTTCCATTGTGTTCCGCATCCAGCAAGTCTCGCATGTCATGCGACAGTCCGGAGAGCCCCAGAAGCCCGGACCGTTCGTTCAGCCACCGCTCGACCTCGTCCGGCCCGACTCCCTCGCGGCGGGCGAGGTAGGCGACGATCGCAGGATCGAGATCGCCGGACCTGGTTCCCATGATGAGGCCTTCGAGAGGCGTGAAGCCCATCGAGGTTTCAACCGACCGGCCTCCATGGATGGCCGAAACCGAGCAGCCGTTCCCCAGATGTACGGTGATCAACCGGGCTTGCGCAAGCGGCTTGTCAGCCAAGGTGGCATAGCCGGCTGTGAGAGAGGCGTGGGCGATGCCGTGGAAGCCGTAGCGCCGGATGCGATGGCGGGACGCCAAGTCTTGCGGAAGGGCGTAGGTCGACGCTTCGGGGGGAAGGTCGTGGTGA
>JBBIOW010000168.1:0-6263 GCA_037443165.1 Nitrospiraceae bacterium
AAGGGCTCCTCCCGTTCATCGGTCGACCCAAGCCGAATCACCGGGCGGTGTATGCCTACCTCGATGCCGCGTATCTGGACTATGACGAGGGAACGTTTTTCGAGGACGTTCGGCAACTGCCGCCGGCGCATTATTTGATCGTCGGCGAAGGGCGGCTCTCGACGCATCGATACTGGCGCCTGCCGGAGTCAGATGCGGTGCGACAAAGCACGCGGACGGATGATGTCGAGCGGTTCCGTCATCTCTTTCAGGACGCCGTGCGTCTCCGGTTGCGCTGCGACGTGCCGGTCGGGAGTTGCCTGAGTGGAGGGCTGGATTCATCGTCGATCGTCTGCGTAGCCAACGAGTTGCTGCTGAATGATGCAGGTGTCCCGTCCCACCTCATCGGCGCGCGACAGAAGACTTTTTCCTCGTGTTTCGAGGATCCCGCATACGACGAGCGTCGCTTCATCCGGTTCGTCGTGGAGCGAACCGGCGTGGAGCCCCACTATGCTTTTCCCGATCCGAAGGAGTTGATCGAGACGGTCAGGCGGGTGGTTCGGCAGCAGGACGAGCCGTTCGGATCCACCAGTATTTTTGCTCAATGGACTGTCATGCGCCTGGCTGCCCAGCACGGAATCCGGGTGCTCCTGGACGGACAGGGTGCGGACGAGATTTTCGCCGGGTATCACGGGTTCTTCGGCGCGTGGTTCGCTGATCTGTTCCTTCAAGGCCGGTGGGGGCGATTGTGTCGGGAGTGGTACGCCTATCGACGACAGCACGGGGCGTTGCCTCCTCAAGCCATCGCGAATTTCGCCCGCGCGCTGCTTCCAGGAATGGTGGTGCGGAAGGTTCGGCCTCTGATGACGGGCAGCGCAGCCTGGTTAGCTCCGGAGTTTCGGCGGCGCTGGCAGGAGGAAGAGCAGGCAGATCGACGAGATGAGTCTCGTCTCCAAGCCATGCAACGCCGGCTGCTCGAGCGCAATGGGCTGCGCGCGTTGCTCCATTATGAGGACCGTAACGCCATGGCGTTCGGCATCGAGCCCCGCCTGCCGTTTCTGGATCACCGTTTGGTGGAGTATGCCTTTGCGCTGCCCTCCGATCTCAAGCTTCACGAGGGATGGACCAAAGTGCTGCTGCGGTGCGCGATGGACGGGATCCTTCCCGACCCGGTGCGATGGAGGCCGGACAAGCTCGGGTTTGTCACGCCTGAAGACGAGTGGTTCAGGACGTCCTTGCTGGAGATGGCCCAGGATGTCCTGTTCGACTCGCGGGCCCGCTCGCGCGGCTATCTCAATTTCGACGCGGTGCGGCGCGAGTTCGACGCGCATCAGGCGAGACGCAAGAACCTCGGATTCGTGCTCTGGCGTTGGGTCAACGTGGAGCTCTGGTGCCGTGAATTTGTGGATGCCCCGGCATGCGTCGCGCCCTCGTGTTGATCAACAACGCGGGCATCGGCGGCACCGAACGCCGGTTGGGCCGCCTGTTCGCCCGTCTGGCGACAGAGGATCCGAAGACGGAACTGATCGTCAACGTAGGTCTCTGGAAGAAGCTCGTCGCAGGCGGCGTGGTGACTGGCGGGGAACCGCGCGTGTGGAGGCTGGCAGAACCGTTTAGATGGTTGTCGGATCGCCTTCGGCCGCTCGGCAGAGGGGTGCGCTTCTGGCTCTCCAAAGTGGACTATCTGCTGATGGCCGTCCGGCTGCTCGGGCGGTACGGCTTCGCAAGCCCGCGCCTGTTTCATCTGGCGCTGGGCGGGGCATACGTGGCGTTGCCGCTGATGGTCGTGCGGCCGAGTCATCGCTTCGTGGTGTCGATCACCAATCCCGATCTAGCCGCCCACGTGGGCACGCCCAAGGCCTTGCCGTTGTATCGGGCGGCCTTGTCGCGTTGCGAACAGGTCGATGCCTTGACGGTCCAGGTTCGCGAGGATTTGATCCGGCGAGGGGTTGCGCCGCAAAAGATCGCGGTCTCGCCGGGCAGCGTGGTCGACCTCGAACGTTTCCGGCCGGCCCCGGTGAAGGAGCCGTGGGTGCTCTTCGCGGGCCGTCTGATCGAAGAGAAAAACCCATTGCTGTTCGTCGAAGCGGCGTCGCTGATCCGGCGGGCCGCGCCGGAGGCGCGCTTCTTTCTGCTTGGCAACGGACCACTCGCACCTCAGGTCGAGGCGGCCGTCGCACGGTTCGACCTGCACGCGGTGATGACTCTGGGGTTCCAGGCCGACATTGCGCCCGTGCTGGCGAAAGGGGCGGTGTTCGTCTCGCTGCAACGGCAGGACAACTACCCCTCGCAAAGCCTGCTCGAGGCCATGGCGTCAGGCCTGGCCTCCGTCGCGACGGATGTGGGATTGACCTGGCGCCTCGTGGACGAGGCGACCGGTGTCCGGGTCAAGCCGGAGGCGACTTCGGTGGCCGAAGCGGTCGTGTCATTGTTGCGAGACCCTGACCGGCGGCATCGAATGGGCGAAGCGGCGCGGCGTCGCGTGAGCGAGCATCATTCGGAAGAACGATACCGCGCCTATCTGGAACTCCTTCATGCTGGCACGGCAGGCGGTCCGAATAGCGGGCCGGCGAGTGGATGATGATGGATCGACACGTGTGAGGACGGCAAGGCGATGATCCTGCTGGGGTTCACCTTGATGCTGGCCTTCGGCTTGTCGTTGTACGGCGTGCCGTTGGCGCGCCGAGCGGCGCTGAAGTACGGGATCGTGGACAGTCCGGATGGTCGCTTGAAACATCAACGAGAGCCTGTACCCTATCTGGGTGGCCTCGCCATGTATCTGTCGTTCTTGATCAGCCTCGCCTTCACCTTCGAATTCCGCCAGGACGTGCTCGGCATTGTCTTGGCAGGGACGCTGGTCATGATGCTCGGCTTGGTGGACGACTTCGGTGTGCTCTCACCGGGCACGAAACTGGCTGGGCAGTTGCTCGCCGTCTTCGTCCTGATCAAGAGCGGGATTCGCATCGAGATCGCTGCATTGCCGGACTGGCTCGACCTGGCGTTGACGGTGGTGTGGATGGTCGGGATCATCAATGCCTTCAATCTGCTGGACATCATGGACGGGCTTTCCGCCGGCGTGGGCGTGATCAGCGCGACCTTCCTCTGCGCGATCGCGCTGCTCAACGGCGATCAGACGATCGCCTTTCTGCTGGCGGCGTTGATCGGCAGTCTGTTGGGATTTCTGCGGTACAACTGGCATCCGGCGACGATTTACATGGGCGACGCGGGCGCGATGTTCATCGGACTGATGCTCGGCGCGTTGTGCATGATCGGCCAATACACCGGCGGCCATTCGGTTTCGCTGCTGACGCCGGTGATGATTCTCGGCGTGCCGATTTTCGATACTCTGTTCGTCATGTACATTCGATTCCTCAGAGGACTGCCCATCTTCCTGGGCAGTCCCGACCATATGGCGATCCGCCTCAGGCATTGGGGATTGTCGGTGCCGCAGGTCGTGCTGATCAGCTATGTCTCGGCCGCGGTACTGGGCGGAATCGGCCTGTTGGTCATGTCGGTGCCGCAGGACCTGGCGCTGGTCTTCAGCGTGCTGACACTCCTGTCACTCGGCATCGCCGCCTATGCGCTCACACGCGTGAATGTGGGAAGCGGAAAAGGAGTCGGCCTGCAAGGGCCTGTGCCAGCCGGACAGCCGGAAAGAAGGACGTCCGGATGATCCTCATCGTCGGCGCCGGCTTGGCCGGCCTCAGCACCGCGTATCATCTGGGGGATCTGCCGTACCAGGTCTTTGAACGGGAGAAGGAAGCGGGCGGGCTCTGTCGCTCGTATCAGAAGGACGGCTTTACCTTCGATATGACGGGCCACCTGCTCCACTTCCGTCAACCGGAAATCAAGGCGCTGGTGGAACGGCTGCTCGACGGTCGTCTGGAGCAGCATAGCCGGCGCGCCTTCATCTACTCTCACCGGACCTATACCGAATATCCGTTCCAGGTGAATACTTACGGTCTTCCTCCGGAAGTGATCCGGGACTGCTTGCTGGGATTCATCGCGACCTTGACCAATCCGGCTCCGCCTGGACCGCCCGAAGAACGATCCTTCAAGGCGTGGATCCTGGAGAATCTCGGCGAGGGCATGGCTAAGCATTTCATGATTCCGTTCAACGAAAAGTTGTGGCAAGTGCCGCTCGATGAGCTGACGTCCGACTGGGTGTCCTGGTTGGTGCCGAAGCCGGAGTTGAAAGACGTGGTCAACGGCGCTCTCGGCATCAAGGACAAGGCGTTCGGATACAACCCGACGTTTCTGTATCCCTCGACCGGGGGGATCAATGTGTTACCACAGTCCTTCCTGCCGGCCATTCGCGGGATCGCCTATGACACGGAACTGGTCGAGATCGAGACGGAACGGCGGCGAGCTGTTTTTCGCGACGGGCGTCAGGGAATCAGAGTTGAAGAGTATGAAGCCCTGGTTTCGACAATCCCGATTCCGGAACTGGTGCGCCGCTGCGTCGATCTGCCCCGGGACATCAAGGACGCCGCAGCCGGGTTGCGATGGGTGTCGGTCTACAACGTCAACCTGGGCGTCGCACGGGAACGGGTGTCCGACAAGCACTGGATCTACTTCCCCGAACCCGAATACCCGTTCTATCGGGCCGGCTTTCCGATGAATTTTTCGCCGGCGTTGGGGCGGCCTGGCACAAGTTCGCTCTATGTCGAAATCTCGCATCGTCCAAACGACATGGTGCCGCCCGCGCGGTTGCTCGACCTCGTTCGTCAAGGACTGGAGCGAGCCGGCATTTTCCGGAAAGACGACGAGATTCTCGTCGCAGACGTGAAAGACATTTCCTACGCCTACGTCCTGTTCGACCGGCATCGAGCGAAGATGCTGCCGGCGATTCTCCGAGAGCTGGAGCTTCGCGGCATCCATTCCATTGGCCGGTACGGGCGATGGGAACATACCTCCATGGAAGATGCGATTGCCCAGGGTAAGGCCCTCGCGGAGCGTCTCTCACGCCGGTAGCGAGCAGCGTCTGTCCGGCCTTTCGAGTTTGTCTGGTTCGTTCGGTTGATCGGGTTGATCTGGTTAACCAAACAAACCCGAGAAACCAGACAAACCATAGAAACCAAACAGACCAGAAAAACCTGAGAAGATGCCGCCGATCACGGTCGTTCATGTCATCACCAAGCTGGAACTGGGCGGTGCCCAGGAGGTCGCGCTGTTCGCCGTGGCGCATCTCGATCGAGCGCGCTTCAGGCCGATACTGGTGACAGGTCCCGGCGGCCTGCTTACTGCAGAAGCCAAGGCGTTGCCCGACGTTGATGTGCACGTGCTCCCCTCGCTTCTCCGGGAGATCCGGCCGTTTCACGATCTGCTCGCTGCGATCCAACTCGTGCGGCTGTTCCGGAAGCTCCGCCCCACCATCGTCCATACCCACAGTTCCAAGGCTGGAATTGTCGGCCGTTGGGCGGCGTGGTTCGCGCGGGTCCCGGTCATTGTGCACACCGTCCACGGGTACGGGATCACACCGCAGCAACCGGCCTGGCTGCGGACCATGCTGGTTGGGCTGGAGCGATTCACCGGCCGGGTGACGACGCACTGGGTGGCGGTGTCGAAGGCGGACATCGAGCGGGGGCTCCGATGGGGATTGTTTGCAAACGAACGCGTGTCCTTGATCCGTCCCGGTATCGACCCGAGACCCTTCTCCGCAAGACTGGCCGCTGCTCAGCGAAGCCGGTTGCGCGCGGAGCTGGGCGCGCAAGAGGGAGAATTGCTCGTCGGCATGGTCGCCTGTCTGAAACCGCAAAAGGCGCCGTTGGACTTCGTCGCAGTCGCGGCTCTGGTCAGCCAGCGGATTCCCGAGGCTCGCTTCGTCCTGGTCGGCGATGGAGAATTGCGGGGAACGGTGGAGGAGGCTGTCAGGCGAGCCGGACTGCAGGATCGTCTCGGAGTCCTCGGTTGGAGACGGGACATTCCGGCCGTCATGCAGGCGTTGGATGTGTTCCTGCTGACCTCCCATTGGGAGGGGTTGCCGCGCGTGCTCTTGGAAGCGCGAGCCAGCGGCCTTCCAGTGGTGGCGACGCGGGTGGGAGGATCGGCAGAGGCGATCGTCGAGGAGGAACACGGGTGGCTGTGCTGCGCGGGAAATGTGGACGGATTGGCGGAACGGGTCTGTCGCGCGCTGGAAGATGCTGCGCTCCGGGCCCGGATCCGAGCCCGGCGGGATTCGTTGCCCCGCGAATTTGAGATTCACGAGATGGTCAGGCAATATGAAGCCCTATATGAACGGCTGCGGCTCGGGCGGTGGTCGCCGGGCACGGAGGGACGTGCAG
>JBBIOW010000169.1:0-6262 GCA_037443165.1 Nitrospiraceae bacterium
TGAACCTGACACGGCGCCCGTCTTCCAGCACTCTCACGCCCAGCCTCGTCGGTTTTTGGGTCACGGGCCACAGATACATCACGTTGGAGATGGCCATCGGGGCTTCCTTCTCGATGATCCCCCCCTGCCTGACCTTCTGATTGGGCTTGGTGTGCCGCTTGATGATGTTCAGCTTTTCGACGACGACTTTACCCGCAACCGGGTCGACGGACAGGACCTTCCCGGTCTTGCCACGTTCTCGCCCGGCGATGACCATCACGAGGTCGCCCTTGCGGATTCTGGATTTGTTCACGGCGTGCACGGTCGTTCCTGCCGATCTTCCTACAGCACTTCAGGCGCGAGCGAAATGATCTTCATGAACTTTTTCCACCGCAGCTCCCGTGCGACCGGACCGAAAATGCGCGTGCCGATCGGTTCGCCCTGAGCATTGATTAACACGCAGGCGTTGCGATCAAACTTGATGTAGGATCCGTCTTCCCGGCGGACTTCTTTGGTGGTTCGCACAATGACGGCGCGGCTGACGTCGCCCTTCTTCACGCTGGCCTGCGGAATGGCCTCTTTCACCGTGACCACCACGACATCGCCGAGCGAACCGTACCGCCGCTTGGAACCGCCGAGCACATGGAAGCACATGACCTGCTTGGCACCCGAGTTGTCCGCCACGTCCATGTAGGTGTAATTCTGAACCATGAGGATTTGATGATTTCGTGTTTTTTATGACCGATTTAATTCGCCCAATTACCAGAGCAACACATCACACTTGTTTTGGTGAGGCTCACTTCACCAGATCGCCAACACACCAATTCCGACTTTCTATCCTTCCGGTTGTCCCTTTTCCATAACCTGCACGACCCGGAAGCGCTTGTGCCGGCTGATGGGCCTGGTCTCGATCAGTTTGACCCGATCACCGATCTTGCACATATTGTTTTCATCGTGAGCCTTGAGCTTGCTTACGCGACGAATCACTTTTTTGTAGACGGGATGAATCACGGAGCGTTCGACCGCTACAACGACGGTCTTCTGCATTTTGTTGCTGATGACGTTTCCAAACCACTCACGGCGTGTCTTGGTGCGCTCTGCCATGATCTCTTATCCTTTAGCCCGAGCCGATGCTCCGGTCTGCTCCGTGGCCAATTCGCGCAGCGCGGTCTTGACTCGTGCAATATCCCGCCTGGTTTTCCGAACCTGCATGGGATTCTCGATGCGCCCCGTGCCCAGTTGGAACCGCAGATTGAAGAGCTCCTGCTTGAGCTGCTTTTCCTTCTCCACCAACTCAGCAGCCGTCAACTGCCTAAGCTCCTTCATTTCCATGATCGCGCTCCGTTGCGGTTAGAACTGCCCGCGCATCACAAACTTGGTCGCGATGGGCAGCTTGTGCGCAGCCAATCGCAGGGCTTCCTGCGCGACTTCCGGCGTCACGCCGTCCATTTCGTACAGGATGCGGCCGGGCTTCACAACAGCCACCCAAAACTCGGGATTGCCCTTGCCCTTCCCCATTCGGGTCTCAGCCGGTTTTTTCGTAATCGGCTTGTCCGGGAAAATTCTGGTCCACACTTGGCCGCCGCGCTTCACATGCCTCGTAATAGCGATACGCGCGGCCTCGATTTGCCGACTCGTGATCCACCCGGGCTCGAGCGCTTTAAGGCCGAATTCTCCCAGGGTGATCTGCCCTCCGCGGTAAGCCTTTCCCCGCATCCGGCCTTTCTGCATCTTTCTGAACTTAACCTTCTTCGGTGCCAGCACACAGTCCTCTCAGCGTTGACCGATTCCCCGCCGACCAGAGATTGAGCGGGCGACTCGCACAGATCACACGAGACGTCGCTCGATTCCACTGTTTCCCTTTTGCTGAGAGGGAAGCAGTTCACCCTTGTATATCCAGGTCTTCACGCCTATCTGCCCCATCGTGGTATGGGCTTCCGCAAACCCGTAATCGATTTCCGCCCGCAACGTGTGAAGAGGAACCCGCCCCTCTCGATACCATTCCGTCCGCGCGATTTCCGCTCCGCCCAACCGGCCGGCGACCATGATCTTGATCCCCTGAGCCCCGAGGCGAAGGGCGGACTGAACGCTCCGCTTCATCGCCCGACGGAACGCCACTCGCTTTTCCAATTGCATCGCAATGTTTTCACTGACAAGCTGTGCGTCCAATTCGGGCTTCTTGATTTCTTTGACTGTGATATAGACCTGTCCTCCGTATTGTTTCTCCAAGGCAGCTTTGAGCTTATCGATCTCCTCACCTTTTCGACCGATACAGATCCCCGGACTAGCCGTGTGAATGATGACCCGCGTCTGATCCCCCGACCGCTCGATTTCCACCTTCGAGACGCCAGCATGGTAGAGTTTTTCCTTGACCATTTGGCGGATCTTGATGTCCTGATGGAGAAGTTTGGCGAACTCTTTTCCCGCAAACCAACGGGAACTCCAGGTGTAGTTATACCCCAGCCGATATCCTACCGGGTGTGTTTTCTGTCCCATACGGTTTGTGCGTCCCTCGTGTGTCGAGTGAATTGCCGTCGCGTCGTCGCCTGCTATTTCGCCCGACCAGCCGCAGGTGCGGCGACTACAATGGTGATGTGGCTCGTCCGCTTATGCACCGCATTGGCTCGCCCCATAGAACGGGCCCTGAACCGTTTATAGATAGGCCCCCCGTCGACATAAGCTCTGGAGACCCACATCGCCTCGCTGTCGCCCAGTTCCTTCTGCTCCGCATTCGCAACAGCCGACCGCAGGACTTTTTCCACAACCCTCGCCGCGGCGCGCGGAGTATGCTTCAGGAGCGCGAGCGCCCTCGGGACTTGCTGTCCGCGGATCAAGTCGACAACCACCCGCGCCTTGCGGGGCGGAACCCGCGTAAATCTCAGAACCGCCTTCGCCTCTGCCATTATCACCTCGTTAAATGTCAAACGGTATTCGTCAACCGCCAGAGACCAGCTTTTTCCAGGTCTCGCGTTTAACGTTTCGCGCTTAACGTTTAACGCTCATTTCAGCGGAACAGCCTTCTCGGTCTTCGCCGCTCCATGTCCCTTAAAGAACCGGGTTGGAGCAAACTCTCCCAACTTGTGGCCGACCATGTTCTCCGTCACGAACACCGGAATAAACTTCTTACCGTTGTGCACGGCGAACGTGTGGCCGATCATGTCCGGGATCACCGTTGAACGCCGCGACCACGTCTTAATAATCTTGCGCTCCCTGGTCTGGTTCATCTGCTCTACCTTCTTGAGCAGATGGGCATCCACGAAGGCCCCCTTGCTTACCGATCTGGGCATCGCGTTCTCCTACAACGAATTACTTGCGCCGGGCGATGATGAATTTGTCCGTCGCTTTGTTCCGACGAGTCTTGTAGCCTTTCGTCGGCAACCCCCAAGGGGACACCGGATGGGGATTGCCTTGACCAGATTTTCCCTCTCCGCCCCCGTGGGGATGGTCGACGGGATTCATGACTACGCCGCGGACATGCGGCCGGCGACCTTTCCATCGTGATCGACCCGCCTTCCCGACCGCCACGTTTTCATGATCGAGATTACCCACCTGCCCGACCGTCGCCATGCAAGTCGCGAGAATCCGCCTCATCTCTCCTGACTTCAACCTGACCTGGACGTAGTCGCCGTCACGCCCCATCACCTGGGCGAACCCGCCGGCGCTCCGGATCAACTGCCCGCCCTTGCCGGGCCTGAGCTCAATATTGTGGATCGTCGTTCCCAAAGGCATAGCGCCTAACGGAAGCGCATTGCCGGGCCTGACCTCCGCCGAGGGTCCAGACTGGACCGTATCATTCACACTGAGACCGACCGGCGCGAGAATGTACCGCTTCTCTCCGTCGGCGTAGTGAAGCAACGCGATCCGGGCCGAACGATTGGGATCGTACTCGATCGCCGCAACCCTGGCCGGGACTCCCAACTTGTCGCGCTTGAAGTCGATCACGCGGTAGAGGCGCTTGTGCCCCCCGCCCCGGAAACGCACGGTCATATGCCCGTCGGCATTTCGTCCTCCGGTGCGGAGATGAAACACGGTGAGCGCCTTTTCCGGTCGCTTCCTGGTCACCTCCTCGCCCGACAACGCCGTCATCCCTCGCCGCCCCGGCGACGTCGGTCTATATGCTTTCAGTGCCATGTTTGCATTTGCCTCGTCCCAAGCGGCTCGATTACGCGCTTTCGTAGAGCTCCAACTTTTCGCCTTCCTTCAACTTCACAAACGCTTTCTTCCAGTCTGGGCGCTTCCCGACGAACCGACCCAATCGTTTGGTTTTTCCACGGACATTCAGCACATTGACCCGCTCAACTTTGACCTTCAGCAACGACTCCACCGCTTGCTTGATCTGAATCCGATTGGCATCGCGCCGGACCAGAAAGCCCACGGTATTTTCCCGTTCACGCATCGCGGTGATTTTTTCTGTCAATAACGGTTGCAGCAAAACATCGTGGAGCGCCGCTTTCATGACCAGGCCTCCTTCACTCGAGCTAGTTCACGCTCCGGAATCAGAATGGCGTCATAGCACAGAACGTCGTACACGTTCAGCGCTTCGGGCCGGACGAGCTTCACGTCTCGCAGATTCCGCGCCGCCCTGGCAAGATCATGGCGGCTCTCTCCGGCCACAATGAGCGTTTTCGGCGGCAACCCCAGCCCGGCCAAGACCTTGGCGAGCAGTTTCGTCTTCGGTTCCGCGATTGCAAGATCGGACACCACCGTCACCCCGCCGCCCGCGAGCTTCGCCGACAGTGCGCTTTGGAGAGCGGCGCGGTATTTTCTCTTCGGCATCGCCATCACGTAGCTGCGAGGTCTGGGACCGAACACCGTCCCGCCGTGCCTCCACAGCGGAGAACGGATCGACCCGGCGCGGGCCCGTCCCGTATGCTTTTGCTTCCAGGGCTTTTTCCCGGATCCGCTCACTTCGCCTCGCCGCAGCGTCGACGCCGTACCCTGACGCTCGCACGCGAGCTGCATGACCACCGCTTCGTGTACTAAGGCGCTTTGCGCCTTGCACCCGAAGACCTCATTGGGCAGATCGACGGTGCCGATTCTCCTCTTACTGAGATCCACCACGTCAACGGTGGGCATAACCTACCCCTTCTTGGACTTCCGCACGATGACCAGACCGTTGTCCGCACCGGGCACCGCCCCCCGCACAAGCAGCAGATTCTCCTCGGGGCGCGCCTCAACGACTTTCAACCGTTGAACGGTGACCCGCTCGGACCCCATATGTCCGGGCAGCGTTTTGTTCTTCCAGACCCGAGAAGGGAACGCGCTGCTCCCGATCGATCCCGGAGCCCGATGGAACATCGACCCGTGTGACTCCGGCCCCCCTCCGTAGTGATGCCGCTTCACGACTCCCTGGTAGCCCTTTCCTTTGGAGACTCCCTCGACATCGACCCAGTCGCCTTTCTTGAACAGGTCCGCCTTGATTATCTGGCCGACGGTCACGTCCCCAAGTTTTTTGAATTCGCGCAGCCACCGACTCGGCGGAGCCTGATGCTTCTTCAGATGACCGAGCTCAGCCTTGGACAGCTTCCGCTCCTTGACTTCACCGAACGCCACCTGTACGGCCTCATACCCGTCGCGCTCGCGCGTCTTGACCGCGACAACTCGACAGGGCCCCGCCTCGATGACGGTCACCGGCGTCAAGACGCTGCCGTCATAGATCTGAGTCATCCCCAGCTTCTTACCGATCAATCCGTTCGTCATGAACGCCCGCGTTGAGCTCTCAGCCAACAGCCCAGCCGCTCCCCCGTCCGGCTGACGGCTGAGAGCTGAAGACTGACTGCTTACAGTTTTATTTCCACATCCACCCCGGCAGCCAGATTCAACTTCATCAGCGAATCCATCGTCTCGGGAGTAGGCTCCATAATATCCAGCAGGCGCTTGTGCGTTCTGATTTCAAATTGCTCGCGAGACTTCTTATCGACATGCGTCGACCGTTGCACTGTAAAGCGCTCGATTCTGGTCGGCAAAGGAATCGGGCCGACAACCTTGGCCCCGCTCCGCTTGACCGTCTCGACGATCTCGGCCACAGACTGGTCGAGCACCCGATAATCAAACCCTTTGAGCCTGATTCTGATCCGCTGATCAACCTTGACCGCCATCTTCGCTTCGCTCCTGGCCCGAGACCCGAGACTTGGGGCAGTGGAAGAAAACGCCCCTCCCCTCTCGCCACGCGCCTCTTGCCGCGCGCCTTACTACGCCACGATCTCCGTGACGATGCCCGAGCCGACAGTCTTGCCGCCCTCCCGGATCGCAAACCGCAGCCCCTGATCCATCGCAATCGGCG
>JBBIOW010000170.1:0-6215 GCA_037443165.1 Nitrospiraceae bacterium
AGGCATGATTGACAGGCTCTTCGGCTCTTTGACAGACTCGCTGAAAGATGGGGACCGGCAGTTGATCTAAGCGCTCACGCCATGGAGCAATCGGACCTCGACCACGCGTTGGAAGTGTTCGGCCTCTCGTTGCCCATCACGCGGGAGCTGCTCGATCGGAAACACCGGGAACTGCTGTATACCTGGCATCCCCCGCGGT
This sequence comes from Nitrospiraceae bacterium, assembly GCA_037443165.1. Lineage (GTDB taxonomy): Bacteria > Nitrospirota > Nitrospiria > Nitrospirales > Nitrospiraceae > DATLZU01. Next base: position 200 of record JBBIOW010000170.1, read on the forward strand.
ATGCCAATCTGACCAACAACCCCCGCAAGTACATGCAGATGTACAAAAAAGCCGAGGCGATGACCAGAGAGATCGAGACGGCCTATCAGTTGCTGAGCGATTGGCTGTCATCGAAAAGCTGATAGCGAATAGCATGTAGCTGATAGCTGGGAGTAAAGAGGATTGCAGACTCCTCGTCTTGCCAATCATTCGCTATTAGCTATTCGCTTTCGGCTCCCCGCTTATGAAACCGCGTGGCTGACCACCCTGGTCATCGACGGCTCGCCGTCCTTCCTCTCGCCCTCGCCCAACGCGACCGGCCACGTCACCAGACCGGAGACACCGTCCCCCACACTTTCCTTCCGCTGCGCATAGATCTGCGGCAGGCGGTTGGTGCCGTACTTGGAAATGTAGAGAAAGACGTGTTCGCGGGCGTTCACCCGCACGGCCCAGGGCTGAAAATCATTCCGATAGAACTCCTCGCAGAGCTGCATTGCGTCGAGGCAGGAAATGCCGCCCGGCTCGTTCAAGGTGTAGTAGTAATCCAGCGGCAGGTCGTACTCCTCCTGCTTGTGAATGGTGATCCCGAACTTCTCGGGATTCCGGACCATCGGCGTATGGCGATAGGCGACAAAATAGAAGAGTTCGACCGAGTGAATGTACGGCTGATTGTCGAGAATGAATTGCCTGGTCTCCAGCGCCTCCTCGCGGGTTTCGCCCGGAAACCCATAGAAGGCCATGACGTGGTTCCAGATGCCGGCCTTGGCCGCCTCTTTCAGATTGTGTTCGATGACGCTCTTTTTGACATGCTTGTCCATCAGATTCAACACCCGCTCGTTGGCCGATTCCATTCCGTAATAAAGGGTGCAGCATCCGGACCGCGCGGCCAACTTCCAGATCTCCGGATCCTGGAGCGTTTCCTCGAAACGAATCAGCGTCGTCCACTTGATGCCGACGTTCTGCTCGACGAGCAGTTGCGTGACCTTCTTGAAGAGCGCCGGTGGATAGGATTCGTCGGAGAACAGGAAATGCTCGCAGCGATATTTGTCTTTCAACGCCTTGATTTGTTCTACAACCAGGTGCGCCGGCATCCCCCGATACTGGTCGAAATAGCCCTGCCCGTGGTCGCAGAACGTGCACCGCCCCCAATAGCATCCTCTCGTCGCGAGATAGGGCAGAATGCGCACCGGCACGAAGTAGCTATCCAACGGCAAGCCGTCGAAGTCCGGCAGCGGCAGCGCCGTTGTCTTCTCCGTATAGATCTCTTTGCTCGTATGAATCCCTTGCGTGTCGCGATATATGAGGTTCGGCACCGAGGCCAGGTCTCGTTCCCCGCTCAGCGCTTCGAGCAGCCACAATAAGGCATGTTCGCCTTCGTAGAGAATGGCCGAATCGAACACCTCGGTGAAAAACCGCTCGTGCTTCGGCAGCTCTTCCTGTAATCTCGTGATGACGTTGCCGCCGACCACGACGTGAGTCTGCGGGAACGCTTCCTTGATCATTTTGCAGAAGGTCAGGCCGGCCAGCAGTTGCATCTGCGTCCCGATCGAGACCCCGACTACGTTGGGCGATTCCCTACCGACGACGGGCAGCACCAGTTGCCGGCAAACATCCCGATAGACATTCACTTGGTCGTCGTCCAAGCAGGCGAAGACCTCTTTGGACACGCCAGGCCGGTACCCTAAATTGCTCTCCATCGGGTAGAACACCAGCGACGCCGGATAGTAGGCGGCGGAAATGTACTGCATCACCTCGCGGAACGTGTTCAACGCCCACTCCAGCTTGTCGGCGTCGTAAAACTCCTCTCCGTGGACAATGCGCTTCGCCCGCTCGGCCCGTTCCGCCAGCTCGAATACATCAACCGAGGCTCTGGCCTCCAGGCAGGCCTTCTGATCCGCCTCCCGTTCGGTCAGCCATCCCGCCTGTTCCTTGTCTTCCAACTCCTTCAACTGCATGCCCATCCGGGCTTTGACCCAGATGAGGAACATGTCGCTGAAGAAGTGGTTGTACATCTCGATGTTCACGTCTTTTTGGATCACTTCATGTCCGTATTCCCGAAGGACGGCGGCGAGACAGGGCAGCGCCAAATACGGGGCGGTCGGCACCCACTCCGGCGGGAACAGGAGCATGGTCTTGAGTTTGCGCCCGTTCCCCCGCTTGGAACTCGCTCCCTCGATGTGAATCAGGTGGCTCATCGTTCTAAGTTGACGCCGTCCCGGCGGGAATTCGATCCGGATTGAACTGGAGGTCTTGGAGTTTGCTCAGCCCGAACCGAGCGATATAGAGAAAGATGTATTCCCGGATGAAGATACGCAGGTCCCATCCCGGATAATGGTTGCGCTCGAACTCCTCGAACACCCGTTCCGCCTCCTCGACGCTGAGCCCTTCCCGCACGGTGTAGTAATAGTCCAGGGCCAGGTCCCAGTCGGGATTCTTGTAAGGAGTCACGCCCCATCTCTCCGGGTGCTTCGCGACAGGGGTGTGTTTGCTCAGGTCGAAGGTCCCGAAGCCGAGCGAGTGGACATGCTCTTTGTTGTTCTCCAGGAATTGAACGGACTCCCAGGCCTCCTCACGCGTCTCCCCTGGAAATCCGAAGAAACCCATCACGTGGTTCCAGATCCCCACTCCGGCGGAGAGTTCGAGATGCCGCTTGATCACCTCTGTCGTAGTGGCTTTGTCCATCAGCTTGAGCACCCGCTCGCTTCCCGACTCATAGCCGAAGTGCAGATACCGGCACCCAGAATCCCGCGCATCTTGCCACACCGCCTCATCGAGCAGGCTTTTTTCGAACCGCATGTGGGTCGTCCAAAGGATGTCCATCTTGGTTTCGACCAGTCGGCGGGCCAGCTTTCGGAACAACGCCGGCGGATAGGATTCATCGGTAAAGTGGAAATGCCGGGTGTGGTACTTGGTCTTGAGAAACCGGATCTCTTCGATAATTTGCTCGATCTTTTTCGTCCGATAGCCCGCGGTGTACCCTTCACCGTGATCGCAGAACTCGCAGCGGCCCCAGTAGCAGCCGCGCGTCGCGAGGTACGGCAGAATGCGATCCGGCACGAAATACCGGTCCAACGGGAGACCATCGAAATCGGGAGGAGGGAGCGAGCCCATGTCTTCCGCATAGCTGAGTTCCGAGGTGTGCACGCCACCGGCATCGCGGTAGATCAGGTTCGGGATGCCAGCCAGGTCGCGCTTGGCTCCCACGGCTTCCACCAGTTGGAGAAAAGCCGTCTCTCCTTCATACACCACCGCACTGTCGAAATAGGAGAACAGCGGCGAAGCAGGCAGGACATCGCGCAGCCTTGTCACTGTATTGCCGCCGATCGTGACATGGACCTGCGGGAACTGCTCCTTGATCAGCGCACAGAACGTCATGGACGAGAACAGTTGCTGCTGGAGCACGATCGAGATCCCGACCACATCGGGCCGTTCGGCTTCGATGACCGGCTTGACGAGGTGGTCGAACACATCCCGGTACACATTGACCTGCGTGTCCTGCACCGCATCCATCACCTCGGACGACATGAAGACTTTATAGGAGAGATCGGTCTCCATCGGCGGCATGCAGATCCGCGCTGGGGCATAGACCAGAGAAATCGCCGCGGTGATTTCCCGGAACGCGTTGATGGCCCACTCCAGTTTCTCGATGTCATAAAACTCTTGGCTGCGGACGATCAGCTTCGCCCGTTCCGCCTTTTCGATCAGCTCGGTGATTCGCTGGCGGGTCAGCTCGCACAACGCGAGCTGGAGGTCCATTTCCCACGCTTCCAACTCGCGTTTTTTCGCAAGTTTCCTCAGCCGATCGAGCTGTTGCGGCACCTTTCGGAGGACACGTTTGAGAAAATCCTCGCTGAAGTACCAGTCGTACATCTCGAGGTTCACGTCTTTTTGAATCACCGTGTGCCCGGCGGCGCGAAGGACGGCGGTCAGGGTAGGCAGGCTCAGGTAGGGTTCGGACGGGAACCAGTCCGGCGGGAAGATCAGCAGGACCTTCATCTTCCGCCCGCTAGCCGCTTCTGACGAGCGCCGGTGCAGTCGGATGAGCTCCGTGCTCGCCCGTTGGCCTTTGGAATATTCGATTCTCATGGCCGGCCGTTCCTCCTCAACGCACGACAGAAGAAATCGAAATTCACAGGGAGTTCCAGGATTTAGCGAAAATCACGCCAATTCTATGCGCCACCCAACAGCCGGGTCAAGGGTGAGAAATGCGGTCTTGCCTCGTGCTTCAGGCCTGCTCGGCGCCCATCCCGCCCACGATTTCGCGGTAATACGCTTCAACCAGCTCAGCACGTTGGGATTCGACGATCACAATCTGTCGCTGATCGAACGTATTGGCGCAATACACATACACAAGCGACCCACTCTGTCCCAGCTCCACATGGAATTCGCGCCCGTCCGGCTCCTGTCTGGTCAGTTCCTTCAGAACCCGTCGTTCTTTGAGCTCGGTCCAGACCCGCTGGGCCGACGGCCAATGGTTCTCGTACAGCGGCTCGTCGGCCGAACGCGCCCTCCCGCTCAGGCTGGCGACGTCGAATGCGGAAGCATCGTCCGGTTCCGGCGATTCATCCCAAGCGAGACCTGCCGGCTCCGCGTCCGGAGACGGACCTCGCCCCAGAACATACAGCGGTCCGTCGTCGGCGCTCTCTTCGACCAGCCGATACCGGATCGGCGCGGGCGGTTCCAAGAGACACAGGCCGCGGGCCGCCAGCGCCCGCTGAAACGGAATCCGCCGCGCCAAGGTCCGCGTCTTCTCGAACACGATCATGCGCCCGTTCGAAGCCAATGCGGCGGAGAGCCGATCCAGCCTTCTGCCCACCCCGGTCCGCCGTTCGAATTCGTCCTGGAGTCGAGGATCGTGCGAACGCTCGAACGTGCGCCAACTGTGACTGGGAAGGCCGAGGTCCTGCTCCGCCTGCATCAACGCATGGGTCGCGACAATCAGATCGAACGGGCCAGCCGGCCGGCTCTGTTCCACGTCCGCGCACTCGAACCGGACATTGGCGAGACCGAGCGCGGCCGCTTGGCGGCGCGCCAGCTCGATGGAAGCCGGTGATCGGTCGATCCCCAGAAACGCGCGGTCGGGAAACTGCCGTGCGTAAAACGTGGTCAGGACCCCGATCCCGCAGCCGAAATCCAACACGGACGGCGCATCGCCGATCCGCGACGCCACCCGCGGTCCGATTTCGACATAGTAGTCGTACCGCTGACTGTAGAGCACGGGGACGATATGCGGGCGAGCCGAAAGGTCGTAGAACGCTTTCTCTTCTTCGGCACCGGCACCGGACGCCCGTTTCCGCTCAATGTGCTCGTTGAGCAGGTTCAGATCGGCCGGGCTGAGACGCTCACGTTGCCATTGAAAATAGGCCGCGTCGGAGTCGAAGCGCCGAAGTCCCCACCAGGCAAGATGAATGAGGAGTGCATCGTGGAGTCGGGTCAGCAACGCTCAGAAACGTTTGAGCATGATCGCGTCTTCGTAGGTGACAGGCACCGGATGAGGCTGGCGGAGTTGTCCGCCCCCGAAGACGACGTATTTCTGGCAGGTCAACTCATTCAAGCCGATAGGGCCGCGGGCGTGCAGGCGCGACGTGCTGATTCCGGCTTCGCCGCCCAGACCGAAGGCATCGCCTGCGTGCAGCCTCGTCGAGGCATTGACGAGCACGGCACTCGAATCCACTTCCCGCGCGAAGCGCAGGGCATGGTCGTAGTTCTTGGTGACGATCGTGTCCGTATGACTCGGACCGTATCGCGCAATGTGCTCCAGTGCTTCGTCCATATCCTTGACCATCTTGACCGCAATGGTCTTGGAGAGAAACTGCTTCTCCCAGTCGTCGTCTGCCGCTGGCTTGACTGACTTGTGGCCACTGATATCCATTGTGCCCATCAACGAGTATGTTTTCGGACAGCCGAGCACGTCCACTTTGAATTCGTCGAGCAGGCGGCGAATCAGCGCCGGTAGCAAGGGTCGGGCCACCATCTGGTGCACGAGCAGCGTATCCGCCGAGTTCGGCGCGGACGGCTGCTGGAGCTTCGAATTGAT
>JBBIOW010000171.1:0-6204 GCA_037443165.1 Nitrospiraceae bacterium
CTCGCGACGCGACTCCACGATTTCGCGACGAACCGTCATGAATAATGCGGGCTAAGGCGATGGGGTCGGAGGAACAACCGCCGGCGTTCGGAGCAGGAGCGCCAGCTCCGCGGCACGTTGACAAGACAACGAGAAGAGAGTGAGCATAGGTACGATGCGCACAGTCTCCAATCCGCCCAATCCGTTCGAGTCCGAGCACCGCGAGTTCCTGGAGCCGCCGCCGCAGGTACGGTTGCAGGTGTTCGAGGATGCCACGCGGGAGATCCTGAGCTGTAACGACAGTCCGGATTTGCCTTTTCGCTGGAGCCTGAATCCCTATCGTGGCTGCTTTCACGCATGCGCCTACTGCTACGCGAGACCCACGCACGAATACTGGGGCTTCGGCGCCGGCACCGACTTCGAGTCGAACATCATCGTCAAGCCCGACGCGCCGGCGCTGTTGAGGCAGACCTTCGACAAGCCGTCGTGGAAAGGAGAGCTCATCGTCTTCTCCGGAAACACCGACTGCTACCAGCCGTTGGAGGCGACCTACGGGCTCACCCGCGCCTGCCTGCAGGTCTGCGCCGACTATCGCAATCCGGTCGGCATCATCACCAAGGGCGCGCTGGTGCTGCGCGATCTCGACGTGCTCACCAGGCTGAACCGGGAAGCGTGGGTGCGCGTCTACCTCAGCATTCCGTTTGCCGACGATTCGGTCGCCAGGAAAGTCGAACCGCAGGCACCCTCGAGCAGCAGGCGGCTCGAGACGCTCAGGGCATTGAGCGACGCGGGCATTCCCACCGGGGTCTCCATCTCGCCGATCATCCCGGGGCTCAACGACGACGACGTTCCGGAGTTGCTGGTCCGTGCCAGACAGGCCGGCGCCAGAGAAGCCATGTCGGTGCTGCTTCGCTTGTCCGGCAACGTGGAACCGGTCTTCCTCGAACGCATGGCGGCGGCGTTTCCGGAGCGGATCGGAACCATCGTCAGCAGGATCCGCGAGGTCCGCGGCGGCAAGTTGACCGAGGGCGACTTTTTCTCGCGGCACGAGGGGACCGGCCCCTACTGGCGGATGATCGAGCAATTGTTCGAAATCAGCCGGCGGAAGGCCGGATTTCCCGACGAACGTGACGCACCGGTTCCGAACACCTTCAGGCGTCCCGGAGCCGAGCAAACGACGTTGTTCTGAGGAGGCTCGATGAAGCACAATCCCGGTTTCCTGAAACTGGTCGAGGATGCCAAGCGGCGCATCAAAGAGTGCACGATTGCGGAGGTGAAAGCCAAGCTTGATCGCGGCGAGAGGTTTCACTTTATCGACGTGCGGGAAGACCATGAATTCGCCAAAGATCACGCCAAGGGCGCCAGACACCTGGGCCGCGGCATCCTTGAACGCGACATCGAAACGGTGATTCCTGACAAACAGGCCGAGATTATCCTGTACTGTGGAGGAGGATTCCGGTCCGCTCTGGCCGCCGACAGTCTCCGCCGGATGGGATATACCAACGTCATCTCGATGGAGGGCGGAATCAGCGCCTGGCGCGAGGCCGGCTATCCGATGGAACAGGGGGGCGGCGTATAACGCATGGGGACCACCCGCCGCGAGCTGTTCAGCCGCCTCGGCCTCGGCCTGAGTGTCTGCCCCGCGCTCGCCCTGGCGCCGCGATCAGTCCTGAGCAGCCTTCTGTTCGAGCCGGATGGCGAACCGGTTCCGGTCAAACCTGTTCCAGTCAATCCCTTCACGCGCAACGGCCGGGCATTGGTGGCGATGGTGCACGGCCGGGACCCGGACGCCATGTTGCAGGCCGGCCTGGAACTGATCGGCGGGCTTGATTCTCTTGCCTTTCGGGGCAAGCGGGTCCTGATCAAGCCGAATGTCGTGAACGACCGACCTCCGCCGACCACGACCGATCCGCAAGTCGTCGCATCGGTCGTCCGCGCGGTCAGGCAAGGCGGCGCCGCCGCGGTCATTGTGGCGGACAGCTCTGGAATCATCCGGTTCCCCACGTCGGGCAATCTTACCGCCACCGGCATCCGGGCTGCCGCGGAGCGGGCTGGCGCGCGGGTGCTTGCGCTGGACGAAGAGCCATGGGTCAGGATCGAGCCGGCGGGCGCCAAATCGTTGCCGCGATACTATCTGTCCAAGCCCGCCTATGACGCCGATGTCTTCATCAATGTCCCCGTCATCAAGACCCACCGGTTCGCCGAATACTCCTGTTGCCTCAAAAACCTGGTCGGGATCACCCATCCCCGGTATCGCCCTTCCCTGGCGTTCCTGTCGGGCGATTGGCACGAACGGATCGCCGAACTGAATCTGGGCGTGCATCCGCATCTCAACATCGCTGACGGCACGACGGTCATGATTGCAGGCGGGCCCACCAGCGGCACACCCGCACCTGCGAATCTGTTGTTGCTGAGCGGGGATCGTCTGGCGTTGGATGCGGTCGCCATTGCGCTGATCCGCTCCTTCGGGGCGTGGCCGAAGTTGCAGGGAAAACGGATCTGGGACCAACGCCAGCTCAAGCGGGGGGTCAAGCTTGGGTTGGGGGTCGAAGGGCCGGATCACATGGAACTGGTGGTCCGATCGACCGTGGACGACTGTGCACAGTTCGACCGCCTGGCGGACGCGGTCAGGCGTGATCTGTTCGGATAGGCGCGTGGAAGGCTACTTGTTCTGGCGGTCGAATTCCTTGATGACCTGATCGGTGAGATCGATGGTGTCCTTGTTGTAAATGACGATTTTGACGGTCTGCTCGCTGCCCTTGTCGACGACGATGGAGTATCCCCCTTTCTCCGCCACCGTCTGGGTCGCTGCGCTGATCTTCTTCATATACTCATCGATCAGCTCTTTCTGCTTCACCTGCAGTTCCTGATTGAACTGCTGCGCGCGTTTCTGGTAATCCTGCACCTTGATGCGGAACTTTTCCTGCTTTTCCTTTTTCGCCGCTTCGCTCAAGGTGGGTTCCTGGTCCTTGAGCTGTTTTTCAAGGTTTCGCAGTTCCTCCTCGTCGCTGGCGAGCAGCTTCTGGCGGGTAGAGACATATTCCCGCAATCCGTCCAGCGCGCGCTTGCCGGCTTTGGATTTTTCCAACACCGCCTGTGGGTCCACCACCCCCATCTTGAAGTCCGCAGCCAAAGCGAACGGGGAAGTCATCGCCCAGAGTGCAAGGGTCAAGACGGCCGTTTCAGCCGACTGCACCAGACGATCCCGCCGAATGTTCATACGCACCGCTCCTTTCACAGACTATCCATGTTAAGCTCTTGCGAAAAACCACGGCAGAATAGCTGCGACCGCGGGACCTGTCAAGCGGCGGAGGGCGCCGGGTGCTTGACACTCCCGGTCAAAAAGCTCTGAATGAAGCGTGTCCGCTCTTGGTAGACCTGCGCCGGGACCATACGCCGATTTATGACCTCCGACGGCCAGACCGAACATCAGCGATTCGTGAAGGCGCTCCAGCATGAGTCCATCCCCTGCGGCCGGACCGGGTGTGATGGTCCGGTTGAGGTGACGGATCTGTCCCGCCTTCACGACCGTGTGAAGACGTTCGAAGCCCGTTGCCGCCGTTGCGGCTGGCATCAGCGGATCACCGGTCGGGAACAGCATCTTCCTCCGTGGGACGATGCGGCGCTGCTGTTGATGGCGGACGAGCACCTCTTGCATCAGCAGCCAGTTTGTCCCTTCGATGACACGCCCGTGGTGTTCACTTCGATGCCCAATCCGAGACGGATTGGGCCCGCTATCGGGTGTCCTGTTTCTATTGCGGCAGGCAGGCGGAATTGGATTGGCCGCCGCCGGAAGCGAGACGATGAACAGGGAACGCTTCCTCCCGCTCCGAACGGACAGGCTTGTCACCCGGCAGGTGTCGCGAGGTGAGGGATACCCGGCGACGCTGTGGTGGAATCGAGAAAACAGGTTAGACGAAATAGCGGCTGGTGTCGAACTTGTATTCGGCGTTGTCCACGAGGCGCACGATGCTGCGCGCGTATTCACCCGCCTCGTTCTTTTCGGTCAGGTCGTACTCGGGACCGTCTTCGACCGGCTTGCCGTCCGGATCAGCAACCACTTTCACGTAAGGCCGTTCTTCGTGTTCCTTGCTCGTCGCGGGCCGCAAAACCACCGCCAGTTCGTCGGTGTCGAGCATCACAAGGCTCCCGATCGGCACGATTCCGACGCAGTTGACGAACAGCTTGAGGAGGGTCGGATCGAACGACGTGCTGCTTTTCGCGAACATGAGCTTGAGGACTTTGGCCGGCGTGAGCGGTTCACGCCGGTACACGCGGGACGATGTCATCGCGTCATAACAGTCGGCGATCATCAGGATGCGGCCGGCGAGGGACAGTTTCCAGGGTACGGTGAGTTTCGGGTAGCCGGAGAAGTCGTAGTTCATGTGATGCTCGAACGCGGCCGCCGCCATGCGGCCGGGAAGATTGGTGATCCCGCGCAGCTTCGTGAGGCTGAGTACTCCTTCGGTGGGGTGGTTCCGCATCGCGATCCATTCCTCTTCCGTGAATTCGCTCGGCTTGTTCAGCACCTCCATGGGAATCGTGGATTTGCCCATGTCGTGAAACAACGCCGCCAGGCCCAGGTCGGCTAGCTCCACTTTCGGATAGCCGGCGCGATTGCCCAATGCAATGGAAAGGATCGAGACGTTGACCGAATGGTTGTGCGTGTATTGGTCATGGCATCGCAGGGTGGTCAGACCCAGCAACGTGGATTCGTCCTGCATCATGAGGTCCACGATGTTTTGAATCGCGCGTTTGGCCTGCTTGAAGCTGATCGTGCCCCCTTCCCTGGCATTCCGCACCAGGTTTTCCACCGCACTGGCCGCTCTCGCATAGCCGTTTTTCGCATTGGTCTTGGCTCGGCGTTTGACCTCTGCGGCATCTTTGTTTCCGGCTTTCGAAGACACCCCGTCTTTGAGCCTCAGCTCGCGCGGTGCTTCCAGTTCGATCCCCTGAATGTTCCGCGCCTTCAGTTCCTTCTGCAGGTCTTCGAGCGACTTAGTTTCAGGATCGAGGCTCGCAAACAGGTGCGCCAGCTCTCGGAGATCCTTGGAATCCACGGTGCTCGAGAAGGAGATGGCGCCGATTGTCCATGCGTTGAGGCTGTCAATGATGCTGGTGAAGACCGCCAGTTGCTGGGAATTGACCTTGAGGTGGCTTTCTCCGAGGAACAGAAAGTCGTTCTGCAGCCGTAGGACGACCGGTCGATCGTGGGCCAGGGTCTTGATCAACGTCAGCATCGCATCCACCGGCTTGTCCAGCGCCGAATTGGTGCGTCCGTGGATGCGCGAAGTCTTGATGAGGACGTTCAACTGGGTGACCAGTTGCGTTCCCAACATGATCATCTGCTGATCGACGATGTCGCCCGCTTCCGATCCCTTGGCGATCTTGGACGTGAGGGACTTTTCGTGCGTGAGGATCGGTTGGAGGTTTTCGTCGACCGGAGGAGCCGGCGCGGATGAAGTGTCGTGGTCGCTCATGGGAGCCGTCCTTCGCTTTTGGTCTTCTGGTGTTTGACCGTCAAGGTCAGGGCCGTCGCACAGGCCTGCCGGACGGCCGAGCTGCCTTTCTTCTGTCCGATCTCCAGGGCGGCGAGCGCGGCGGGCGTTCCCAGTTTTCCCAGCGCCTCCGCCGCCATGACCGCGGATTCTTCCTTGTTCTTGCGATTGGTCCAGGACCACTCCGTAAAGAGACTCTGCCAGTACGGCACGGCTTCATCCCCGGCTGTTTGTCGCACCGCCTGATAAATGGCCCGCTTCTCCGCCGGCGGCCGGTTGTGGAACTCTTCTGCGGAGAGGATCGTCGCCCAGACCGTGAAGGGCGCTGTGTACTGCCCGTTCATGAGCAGCTTCAGCGCCGCAAGCCGCACTGGGCCGTCCGTATCGTTCAGGAACGAGACCAGCTTGGTCCCGTTTCCGCTCGGGCGGAGGATGCCGATGGTCCGCACGACCTCCTTGCGGATCTGGGCGTCGGGATATCGAACCAGCCTTTCGACCGCGTCCGCGAGTTTGGGATTGTTCCATCGCGCGATAATCGATAGAAGATTGCGCACATAGGGCGCTCGCTTGTCGGACAGGCCGCGTGCGACGGTCTCCGGCGCGTCCTTCGCCACAATGAACAATGCCTCGCAGACGATGGCCTGATGGCTCGGCGATTCCAGATTCGCAAGCAGCGTGCACAAGGCAGGAACCGCCTGGACGTTCATGCGTAGCAGGAGAGGCAACA
>JBBIOW010000172.1:0-6169 GCA_037443165.1 Nitrospiraceae bacterium
ACCGTCACTCGTCATTCGCCGACCGTCTCCCGAAGTCGAGATCCAGGAAGATCACGCCAGCCCTGTTCTCTCTGCGAATGGTGAGCGACCGATGGCGGGTGACGCCGAGGCTTGAGGATGAACGTCATCGGTTTGATGTCCGGCACATCCGGCGATGGAGTGGATGCCGCGCTGGTCCGAATCCAGGGCCGCGGTCGCGCCCTTCGTGTGGAGCCGCTCGCCTTTCGGCCGCATCCCTACCCGTCGTCGCTGCAACGTCGAATCGTAGAGGCTTCGACGTCCGGCACCGTCGCGGAGATCTGTCACCTGAATGCCCTGCTAGGCGAGCTGTTCGCGAAGGCCGCCTTGGGCGTCATCCGGAAAGCCGGCCTCAGACCGGGCGACATTCACCTCATCGGGTCTCACGGCCAGACCGTTCACCATCTGCCGAAAGGGGTCCGGGAACCGGGAATCGGCCTAGTGCGGTCCACTCTGCAAATCGCGGCGCCGGCCGTCATCGCTGAACGGACCGGCGTCACGACCATCGCCGACTTTCGGTCGCGCGATCTCGCTGCAGGCGGCGAAGGCGCCCCGCTGACACCCTACGCCCACTATCTGCTGCTTCGACATCCCCGCCGGTCCCGCCTGATCGTCAATCTCGGCGGCATCAGCAACGTCACCTACCTCCCGCGGGGAGGGTCTCTGGCCGCGGTCCGTGCGTTCGACGCCGGCCCCGGCAATATGGTGCTGGACGGTCTCGTTCAGCGGCTGACGAAGGGACGATCGACGATGGACTACGAGGGGAGGCTGGCCGCCACAGGCCGCGTGGACCGACGACTGTTGAACGAACTCATGGCTCACCCGTTTCTCAAGCGACGACCGCCCAAGTCCACCGGTCGGGAAGAGTTCGGCGACCCGGTCGTGGCCAGACTCCTGAACACCCAGCGGGCACGTCGGCTCACGCCTTCAGACTTGCTCGCCACCTGTACCATGTGGACCGCGCAAGCCGTCGCTGGTGCGCGGCGGTGGCTGCACGGCGCGGTGGACGAAGTCGTCGCCGGCGGCGGCGGTGTGCGCAATCGAACGTTGATGACGTATCTTACGTCGGTGTTCGATCCGGTCCCAGTAAAGACGTTTAAGGATCTAGGATGGGACAGCAAGGCGTTTGAAGCAGTCGCATTCGCCCTATTGGCCTATCAGACGATGGCCGGTAAGTGTGCCAACCTCCCGGCCGTCACCGGTGCGACCCATCCGGTGCTGCTCGGCGCGATCGTTCCCGGGGTTCCAGACTGGATCACGGGCGTCCGCCGAAAACGCAGAAAGCGATAACAACGTGAAGGCCCACGCCGAGGCTCTCCTTATCAGTGTCGGTGCAGTGATTGTGTTCGGCCTCATCTGGCGCGCCTGGGCTGTCCGCCGGACCGGCCGTGTCCAGGCCGCTACGTGTGCCATCCCGCAGGGGGTCTCTTTCGTGGCACAGCCGCTCCTGACCGAGGCGGAAGCGTTCCTGTACAACCTGATCCGCTTGGCGGTCCAGGATCGATTTTTGGTCTTCGCTCAGGTGCCCCTATGGTGTCTGGTCGACATCTCGACTGAAGATCGAAGGGCCCGCTCCGCCGTGTTGGGCAAGCTTGCGCTCAAGCGGGCGGATTTCGTGTTGGTCCACCCGGGTACTCGGACTGTGGTGAAAGTCGTTGAGCTTGATGAGCCGTTGTCGTCACCGCACCGACGGGAACGGGATCGGTTGGTGGAGCAGGTGCTGCAGGCCGCGGGCATCGCGTGCATACGCCTCAAAACGCAGAGGTCCTATACCGTACCCGCTTTATCGAGTCTGCTGGGACTGGATCCGCCCGAATAGCGGAAGAAGATGGCGACCCACCGCTTGCGGGATCATTCCTGTAATGCTTGGTCCTTGGCCGCAAGGGTCTCGAGCGCCTTGCGCGCCAACTCCGCTTCGGCGCTGTCGGGATAGTCGTTCACCACGCGTTCGTACATCAGCCTCGCCTTCTCATGATCACCGAGCTTGGCATGAGCCAGGCCGATTCGCCAGGTGGCCGAAGCCAGCTTCGCACTCAGCGGATAGTACGACACCACGTTGTAAAAAGACGCGAGCGCGTCTTTATATCGACCCAACCGGAATTGACACTCCCCGATCCAAAAATGCGCATTAGCCGCCAGAACCGATTGCCCATGAAGTTCCAGGAACAACCGGAAACCCGCCAGCGCCGCTTCATAGTCTTTGCGACGGAATTCTTCCATCACGCGATCATAGAGGCGACGCGATGCATCCTGCGTTTGTGTCGGGGCGGCCTGGAGAGGGTAATCGATCGACACCCCTAGTACCAAGACCACCGTCAGCATCATCCATCGGACCGATGTCATCATGGCTTCCACCCCGCCCGTCGGTTGGCCGACCGCTCGGGCACCGCTTCACGGACGCAAGCCGCATGCCCATCTGGCTTGACCAGAATCTGTCGTCATCGGCGCGAAACAGGTCGGAAACGAGGCGGAAAGGAGGCATCGGCCCATGGGTAAGAAGCATGGGTAAGAAGGACACGGGAAAAAGGATCCGACCTTTCCCGACACTGCTCGACAGAATTGTACGTTTGTGTCTCCTGAAGCCGTCGGGGACTCACGCCGCCATGCACCTGCGCTTGACTTCGCGAGAGGTTGCCGAAATAATGCCGCACCCGTTCCGTTGACACGAAATAGCGCGCATGCGAGAGGTTTCTCTCGACGGATCAAGCCTTGGAACTGACGCAACCGAGCCACCAGGAGGGCGGGCCGCCTTCATCGGGCGCAGAAGGGTTTGTCCTGTACGATCCTCCTCCGAATCCCGCCGGTGGAAGAACGCTCATCGTAGACGCCCAGGACCCCCGCGCTTATAAAAGGCTCAGCGAGGCCCTGAAGAAGGGCGGACCACAGGATCAAGTCTTCGTCCGTCCGGGCACCTATGAGGATAAGCTCTTCATCGCCGACCATCCTATCTGGCTGATCGGGGCGGGACGCGACCTTGTGCACATTTTCAGTCGTCGCGGAGGACCGCTGTATCTGCAACGCGTCCCATCAGGCCGGATCAGTGGGATCACGTTCCGCTATGTCGGCAGCGATCAGAATGCGGCGATGAACATTCTCGACTCTTCCTGCACGATCACCCAATGTCGCGCGACCGAGGGCATTCTCTCGGGCGTGGTCATCTACGGTCCCAACTGCCGGCCGGCTTTTCTCGACAACGAGGTTTGCCGGAACCGCGAATCTGGGGTGTTTGTGTTCGCCGGAGCCTGCCCTCGCGTGGCGCACAACCTGTGCTTCGACAATCACCATTTCGGCCTGGCGGTTCGGGACCCCGGTACCCGTCCCGATGTTGTCCGCAATCTCTGCCGGGATAACATGCTGAGCGGCGTTCTCCTGTTTCGCCATGCCGAAGCCCTCCTCCTGAACAACACCTGTCGAGACAATCAGCATTGGGGGTTGGTCATGACGCCGGAGTGCCGACCGACCCCGGCGGGTGACCACCTACTCGCTTCCAATGTGCTGGAGCCCAACCCGCGCGGCGCGCTCTTCGTGACCGATAAACCGCTGGCCGAGATCGGTCGGTAGGCCGGTCTCGGCGTCCGCGTAATCAGGCTTGCGGTCGTTGACCCTGGGAAGAGGAGACGGTGAAGGGGCGGTTCTCGTCGATCAGGTGAAACTGGAAGGTGTTGCCGCCCCGCTGCTTCGCGCGGTACATGGCGGCGTCCGCGTGCTTCAGCAGTTCGTCAACACTCTGGTCATCCAGGGGATAGACGGTGATCCCGATGCTGACGCCGACGGACTGAGGCTGCCCGTCGATCAAAAACGGCTCGCGGATGGCCTGTATAATGCGCTGGGCGACCGTCACAATATCCTGCTGGCCGGAGACTCCTTCCAGAATCATGGCGAATTCGTCTCCACCCATCCGGGCGACCGTGTCCACCTCGCGCACGCAACTCCTGAACCGATCTGCGACGGCTTTGAGCAACTGGTCGCCCGCATCATGGCCACACGTGTCGTTCACGGCTTTGAACCGATCCAGATCCAACAACATCAACCCTAACGGTTGCTGTTTGCGCTTGCTCCGCGCCAGAGCCAGGAGAAGCCGGTCCCTGAAAAGCGTGCGATTGACCAGGCCGGTCAAATGATCGTATTGCGCGAGATAGGTCAGTCGTTCCTCTGTTCGTTTCCGCTCAATGGCATAACGGATCGCCCGCGACAGCAAATCGGCTTGCGCCTGGCCCTTGACAAGGTAATCCTGGGCACCTTGCTGAACGGCTTGAAGCGCGAGTTCCTGGTCGTCGTAGCCGGTGAGCACGACGATCGGAATGCCCGGGCTGGTCGCCAGAACCTGGGTTACGGTGTTGAGCCCCTGCGCATCCGGAAGGGAGAGGTCGAGCAGGACGGCGTCGAATCGGTCGCGCGCCAGGCGCGCCAGCCCTTCGCTGAGGGTCCCGACACGCGTCAGGTCAAATCGATCGTCAGCCCATTCCGCAAGAATATCCTGAGTAAGCTGGGCGTCGACCGGGTTGTCTTCGATCAGCAGCACCCTGACCATAGCTGGCTCTCTCGGAAGCACCGGCGCGCTCACGGATGCTCTGTCTCCCGCGAGGGTCGATGAGGCCCGCCAGGGCGTGGCTACGATCAAACCTCGCCGATACGATAAGCCAGTATACTGCGAGCCTCTCTGCAACCAAGTAAATTGACAAATTGGTTCACCGCACGACCGCGCGGATCACGACCGAGGCGACCGACTCGACGTCTCGTGGGTTTGGATGATGATGCGAAGACGAAGGAGGAACCTGCAAAAGATGACCGAGAGAACCGCCACGGTCCAGCGATTCACCCGGGGTGTCAATCCTTTGAGGGCGCATGCGCGCTCCCGGCTGAAACCCGGCCGGGCTGTATAGACGAGCCAGGCAGGTTTCTCCTGCCGGGAGACGCATGGGTTGGCTGAACCAGGGCTTAGCTGCAATGCAACGCTTCCGCTCTCCTTCGGACTTCTTGAGCCTTCTCAGCCTGACCGAGGTTCTCATACAACGAGGCGATATTGGCGTGCAGATGCGCGAGCAACTGTCCGAGCTGCGCTTCCTGCGCGATGACGTTGGCCTCCAGCGCCAGCTTTTTCTCTTCGCTCCGCCGGAACCGGTCCTCGAGACGCTGCACCAGTTGAATCCAGCCCTTCACTTTTCCAGAATCCAATTCCGGCGTCGGCGGAAGCGATTCCCCCCGCTCCAACGCTTTTTCCGTCTGGTTCATCCAGTTGATGAAAATGAGAAAGTCTCCGAGCGTAATCTTGAGTGCAGATGACGCGCCTTCTTCCTCGATTACCAGGTCTTCCATTGTTGTCACCTCTCCAAAGAAAAGTTACTGAGCCACGAGCGAATCCGTTTTGTTTTCGATCTGAACAGGCTGAACACGTGGAACCCGACCAGCCTGCCAGGTCTCGCCTCGGACGCGGACAGACTTTGCCCCGCGACCACGAACATTGTCACCTCCTTTCTGGGTTGAGCGGGGCCAATGAGGATTTCGGGCGTGTGCGACATTCGACGCGTTGAATTGCTCTTGTCCCCTAGATATCGTGGTCAGACCTGAGAAGTCAACAGCCCTTTGTGGGTGATTGGAATTTTTTCCCAGGATGCCGAGGCGGCGATGACGAGTCGGTCCTGTCTCCACCGAAAACTGACCTGTCCGTCCCTATGCGCGCCCCGCGAAAAGATCTTGCGGGATCACGGGCTCTTCGTCGACGGCCTGCTTAAAAAATGTGGGTTCTGTCACCGACCAGCCTGGTAACCCGTTGCTCGACGGATGCCAACGGGTGATGGGCACCTCGGTCGGCAGCCCCCCGCGCTTTCTAGCGACAGGCTGGACTGCCTTGCGGCCACGGCGACTCTTTGAAGTCCAGGGTCAGAGCCGAGTGCGCGGCGGAGTCGGGGCATTGGCAAAAAAGCCCTACCCGCGACGCCGGCAGGGCGTGGATATAAAAAATAAGGCGGGTTGGTTGCGGGGGAAGGATTTGAACCTTCGACCTTTGGGTTATGAGCCCAACGAGCTACCAGACTGCTCCACCCCGCGCGCGGATACTAACAAGCGGTCCCTGTGAAGTCAAGGCAACCGCTCAGCCCCTATTCTCCGGCTAAGCACGCGACCAGAATAAGCCCAAGTGGTCTCTGACTGC
>JBBIOW010000173.1:0-6096 GCA_037443165.1 Nitrospiraceae bacterium
CAGCAATCCCGCGGTTGCTACCAGGATCATGGTTTTCATGGTATCGCTCCTTGATCGTTGCGGATGGACAGTCCCGCGCCTCATGTGCTTAGAGCCGCTCCGGGCGGCAGACCGTGTAGATCCCTCCGCAAATCGGGTGCCGGGAGAACAACCAGAACTCCAGCGAAGCGCGATCAACGGGGCCGCCGCTGAACCGCATGTGAAACCAGCGGGTTTCGTCCATCCGCCGGCGGCGGGCCGCCGACACCGGCAAAGAAGCCGGACATCCACGAACCGGTTTGCGGCAGATTCTGTACGTCGTCCGACAGTTTTCGTCACCGAGATCACGCGATCGCCTGCAGCGACTGATTGCCCGGTTGGAATCGGACAGCGACCTGAACATGTACACGCGGCAGATTCACCTGGCAAAGAAACGCCTCGCGGAACTGAGAAAGGACGTGGCATGCGTCCCCGGCTCGCCGGCTTGCTGAGCATCTCCCGATGGCTATCTGCCTTCCTGCTCGCCGGGCGCGGCACGATCCACCTTGAGGTCACGAGTCTTGATGAAGTCTCTTCGGACACCGTCGTGATTGTCGGTCGTGTGGAATTGATCCCGCGATGAAACCCGGCGAGCAAGTTCTGAAGATGGGCACGTTCGACCCGTTTGGAGCGGCCGACAAGCTGCGCGATCGCGCACTGCTCCACCTGGCCCAAGAACCGAAAGCGGGAGAGGAAACGTGGGAGGTGACCAATCCCCGGCTGGGTGAGACCTTTTATTTCCGAATCTCGAAAGACAAACGCTTCGCCGTCCTGGGCACGGTCACAACCTCGTACATCACCAGAACCGTCTCACGGCGGCAGGTGGTGAACGACGTCACGGAGATCGTCCTGCCCCGTATGCAATTTGATATCGCACCGGGCGACAAGGCCCTCTACGTCGGCACGTTCCGCACGAATCACGCGACAGGCTGATGCCGGGAAACAGCAAGCCGCCGCCCCGTCCGGCTCAGGCAAGCGGAATGCGGGTCTTGTTGTGAGCCAGCCACTGGTCGAAGGTCTGCAAAGCAGGATTGAGGACGCGGGCGACGGCGGGATCGCGCGCGCCGCAGAAGACGTCATTAAAGTCGTGCTTGAATTGGAACATGTTGCCGAGATCCTCGGCCCCGGGGAAGCCGAATCCTCGATATGCCTCGGGCGTCACGGCGTTGTAGCGCACTTCCTGCCCCAACGCCCGGCTGAGACTCGCGGCCATCTCTGCACCGGTCAGATGCTCGCCGGCGATGCCTACCGTTCTACCGATGTACTCGGGGCCCTTTTGGAAGATGCCCAGGGCGCACTTCCCGATGTCTTCGGCGGCGATGCCAGGTAATTTCTTGTCGCCCATCGGGAGAGTGAACGCCAGCTTGCCGTCCGGCCCCTTCTTGGGACCCATGCCGAAGTGAATCAGATTGTCCCAGTAGAATGAAGTCAACAAGAACGTCGTCGGCAAACTGAGATCACTGAAGACCTTATCGGCTTCTCCCTTGGCATCGAAATGCGGCACCTTGTACTTGCCCATGAGCGTGGGCATGCGGGTGTCGGCGAGCGGGATCCACTTCCGCGTGTCTTCGAGCGTGGACCAGATGATATGTTGGATCCCTGCGTGCTTAGCCGCCTGCGCCATGTTCCGTGCCTGGGCGAATTCTTTATCGGGAGAGAAATGCTCCCAGAAGTTGGTGACGCAGAACACCCCGTAGGCGCCTGAGAACGCCCGCTTCAGACTCTCGACATCGTCGAGATCGGCGGCGACCACCTCCACTCCCAGTTTTGCCAGCTCTTTGGCCTTGTCCGAGTCCACCTTGCGCGTGAGCGCCCGCACCACAAAACCTCCGTCCTTGCTCTTGACGATCGCGCGGACCAGTCCGCCGCCCTGCATGCCCGTCGCCCCTACCGCCGCGATGATGTTCTTGTCGGCCATGACGATGAACCCTTCTTGCAACATCGTACGCAGTTCGTGCGTGGCGTGCAACCATCCCTGCCGGGATCATACGCCTCCATCCCGCACCATGCTCGACCGTTCCGTTCGGAGCGATTCTCGGCCGTCAGGCTCGACATGGCCCGCTTGTCTATTTGAGACGGTCGAGAATCCCCAGCAAGATCGCCTTTCGCTTCTTCAGGTCTTCTCGGAACTCCTGATTCTCCGTATCGGCAATCTCGGCTCCTAGGTCGGAAACCGCGCCGTTCAGCGCCCACCGCAAGATCTCTTGCTCTTGCGGTTCTAAAGCCAGTTGCATGATGAGCCTCCGTTGAGCACATTTATCCGGCGAGCGAACCCGCAGCCCATTGTATCGAGTTCGGACAGGGACGGTCACGCGAGCTGGATCAAGGATCCCCCGTGTGACCAACAGCTTGCCTCGCTGGCCGGGTTCGCCGGTTTCCATTCGCCGCTTCGATCGTCTCGAACAGGATCCCCTGTATCTGCGTCCTCCAGCGTGGTATAGTGAACTGCCTGTCTCGTTCCCACCCTCAAGAAAAGATGGAGGCCACCATGCGATCGGTCGTGCCTCTGCTCTTCCTTGGTTTGGTCATCAGCGTCTCCGCGCTTGCGCAACCGGGCCAACTGGGTCCTGCCGGTGACTTCCGGGTCAACGACCGGCCTGGAACGGCCCCCACGGTCGGGCCGCCGGGAGGGCCGAGTCCGCCCCCGGGACCGACGCTCTTTCGCGACTTCACCGGCGCTAAACGTCCCGACGAGATTTTGAAAAGCCTCGACAAGGATCTCGGCAGGGGTACCCCCGAGGGCCTCGAGTCACCATCGGGCAGGCGGTCCTTTGACCTGGAAAAAGATCTCCGTCCCTCCGCCGACAAATTTTTCAAATGACTCATCACGACCTCGTCCTTCTTCCCCATTGACGCAATCGGCAGGAGCGAGTAGCATTTTGCTCTGTCCAACTTCCCAGATGGCCTCTGGGGAACGGGGTAGACGAAACATTCGCTATGAAACCCGTTGGCGTCGGTTGGTGTTCTCAGCTTCTCATCCTCATCTGGATGTTGATCGGTTTCTGCGGTCTCGCCGCTTCGGTCTTGGCCTGTACCGTTCAATAGCAGCCCCCACCGACAAAGCCGACCCAACTCGCCAGCCGTGACAGATTCGCCTGCATCGCCGCGCGCAGGTCAGTTCTGTTTCGTTCACCGCGATGACTGCGCCTTCGTGGACGGCGAATATCTGATTCGCAATGTGCCGGGCCGCATTCTCTGGCGCCTGCTCGCGCAGTATCACCGGGAAGGCCGAACCGAGTTCACCAACCGCGAGCTCCGCCTGGACACGGGGCTCGGCTTGCCCGAGATCAAGGATAACTTAGAAAGCCGGCTGATCCTGCTGCGCAAACGGATGGAACAGAAGTGTCCCGTGTCCGGCTCGTCCCGCGCGGCCGGGGCCGCTTCGCCCTGGAGACCGACGTGGCGATCGAGCTGTCGGAGAAGGAACGATAAGCGTTACCGGGTTGGGAAGACGGCCGGCGTTTGCACATGCTCGGGACGGGCGCCGATCCCGATCAACCTGGCGGGAATCCGGCGCAGAGACGGCAATCGCGCCAGGAGGCGAAGAAGCATCGGAGGCGCAAGCGGACCTGCCTCTCCCAGTACGCGTTTGATGATGCGATTCTGTATAAAGAGCTGCACGCGTTGGGTCATGCGGGTCGGCCAGTCCCGCCGCTGCTGGACGCGGCGCAGATCGTCGATCGTCAGCCGCCCTTCCCGCAGCGGCTCGGCCAACAGGTTCGCAGCCGCAACCGCGTCCTGGACGGCGAGGTTGATGCCGACTCCGCCGATGGGCGACATCGCGTGAGCCGCATCGCCGATGCACAGCAGCCCGGGCCGGTACCACTGACGCAACCGATCGACCTGAACGGTGAGCAGCTTGATCGCCTCCCAATCGCGAAGCTCGCCGATACGATCGGCCACAAACGGCGCAAGCAGCGCGACACTGTCTCGAAAGGCCTCCAGCCCCGACGCTTGAAGCCGGTCGCGCGACCCTTTCGGAATCACAAAGCCGCACTGCCAGCAGTCGCCGCGGTTCAGCATGATGAAAATCCGCCCGGAGTCGAAGCGACCGATCGGATCCTCAGAATCCTCGGCTCGACGCGGGAGTCTGAACCAGAGGACATCCATCGGCGCGCCGAACGCTTCCACCGAGAGACCGGCCCGGGCCCGGACGACCGAATGCCGGCCATCGGCGGCGACGACCAGGTCTGTGCGCACGTCCAACCGGCCGTCTGCGGTCTGCGCGCGGAGTCCGACTACACAACCCGTCTCCTCGATCAGAGCGGTCACTTCGGCCCGCATCCTTAACTGAAAGCCGGGGTATCGAGCGCCCTCTCGCGCGAGGAAGTCAAGAAAGTCCCACTGGGGCATGAAGGCGATGAACCGGCACCGGGTCGGGAGATGGCTGAAGTCCGCCACCGTCAGCGCCAGGTCGCCGAACTGCGCATTGATTCGGGACACCTTCTGATGCGGCAGCTTTAGCAGATCCTCCAGCAGCCCAAGTTCGTGCAGGACTTCGAGCGTGGAGGGATGGATCGTGTCCCCGCGAAAATCCCGCAGGAAGTCGGCGTGCTTCTCCAGGACAAGCACATCAACGCCGGCGCGGGCCAGCAGCAGTCCGAGCATCATTCCGGCCGGGCCGCCTCCGGCAATGCAGCAGCGCACTGTTACTTTTTCCACAGCCATGTGGCATCATCCATACCAACTCGTCTTTCTCTCTACCTGGTCATCGGAATGCCGTGCCTCGCCAGCTTTTTCTGTCTTCCGTGAAGCCTATTCCGGCAAGCGTTTCAAAGTATGAGTGGAGATATGCGTGAATGACGAGTTACGCGCCGCGAGAGCCCGTCGCACACTCCATCCCCCTTCCCTCACTTGGGGCCGGTGCTCGCGTCCTGGACCACGTGCCCTCGCACGGACTTCTCGACAATGTTGTTCTGAATCTCCCAGGCGATGACGCGCGCGAGCTGATCGGCCGAGAGGGCTCCCATCGGCAACCCCTTCGTCTCCGCATAAAACGGGTCATCGGGAGCCGCCGTGCGATAGGTGTTGACCAACACCGCAGCCGGCTGGATCGGGTGTTCGCTGTTCCCCACTAACACGGCCTTCTCTTCCGGCAATACCCGCGTGCGCGTGGCCCAATCCCGCTGATCGATTTTGACAAACGCGACGCTCCAAATTTTTCCGTTCAACAGGCTGCGGACCGCCTTCGGCGTGTGTTCCGCAAAATACGGATCCCGCACGATCTTTTGCAGGGCCTCACGGACCCGAATGTCATACAGCTTGATCGTGGAATCCGGATGGGCCGTGGGAACCAGCGTGGTGGTGCCGACTTCGTAAAACGGTTGCCCCTGCAAGCTTTTATAGTCGTCCACGGTTCTCAGATACGTGTCGAACAGTTGGCCAAGGAGACGTTCCCGCTCCTCCCCCGACATTTCCCGAATCTCTTTGTCCGTGCGAATCGGCGCGCCTTTGAAATCGCGTTCAACCGAGACGGTTTTGGGTCGAGGAGCGGTATCCGCTTTGCTGACGACCCAGTGGAACTCTCTGACCAGGACAGGAACCAGTTTGTCGGGATGCCCCAGATAGCCCTTGTCCTTCAATGACGACGCGCTGATCAGCAATTTGACCCGGCCAGGATCTTTCGTGCGCGCAACCAGAAACGAAAACTCCTTTCCGTCCCGATTCACGACGGCCGGTTCAACGACCACTTTATCCAGCGCGTCTTTTTTCAAGGCTTCGTCGAATCGCGGATAGTCGGTCCGATGTTGCATCATGACGGTAAAGGCCTCGACGACGGTCCGGACGGCCGCCTCGACGTGGGTCCGGTCGACCCCCCCGCCGGACGACGCGGCTTTCCCGGGGTCCAGAAAGACCCGAAATGACGCACCAGGAATCGCATATCCCGGTCCGGTCGGCTCATGGGTCGCCTCTTGCGCATCACCCGCATGACCCTGATGGCTGGCCGGCGCCGGCGGCGTGAGAAAGGCCACCCACCCCAACACCAAGACGGGAACGATGCTTCGACTGATCCAAAAGCCAATATCCTTTTCGTGTCCCCGATTGTGATCCAATGCGATCTTCTCCATGATCCCCTCC
>JBBIOW010000174.1:0-6027 GCA_037443165.1 Nitrospiraceae bacterium
GGGGGATGCGTTGGAGTTTCCGTATGAGTCGCTGCCGCTTCGAACGGTCGTCGTGGCGAATCTGCCCTATTATGTCTCGACCCCGTTGTTGTTCCGGCTCCTCGATGCCCGCGACCGGATCGCCCGCATGACGCTGATGCTGCAGGCCGAGGTGGCCGAGCGCCTGGTCGCCCGACCGGGTACCAAGGATTACGGGGTCCTGTCCGTGCTGGCCCGCTACGCCGCCGACGTGCGCCTGGCTTTTCAGGTGTCGGCCGAGTGTTTTCGGCCGCGTCCGGACGTCAGCTCCGCCGTGGTCAGCTTCGCGATAAAACCCACCGGCCGACTGGGAAAGGAAGAGGAGGCCGGCTTCGGTCGGATCGTCAAGGCCGCCTTCGCCCATCGGCGCAAGACCCTGCTCAACTCGCTCCGGGACGAAGGGATTCCGCAGGAACTGATCGTTCGTGCGCTGAAGCAGTGCGGCATCGATCCCTCCCGTCGCGCCGAGACCCTCTCACTCGATGAATACCTGTGTCTCGCTAACGGGCTGACACGGGGTTGACCGCTCGAAGTGTCTTCGATAGCATGACTGCGGAACAAGAGAGGCGGGACCTATGGGGTTGACCTATATCACAGCGAGCATCATCAATCCGGCCAATCCAAAGAAGAGGGCCAAGGCTAGGTTCTTGGTCGACTCCGGAGCG
Source organism: Nitrospiraceae bacterium (assembly GCA_037443165.1). Classification (GTDB taxonomy): domain Bacteria; phylum Nitrospirota; class Nitrospiria; order Nitrospirales; family Nitrospiraceae; genus DATLZU01. The sequence continues at coordinate 684 of JBBIOW010000174.1, forward strand.
CTCTATACCGTCGTGCCGAGCGAGACGCTGAAGCGTCTTGGTATCAGGTCCCATGGCTCTCGGGTCTTCACGCTGGCGGATGGCACACAAATCACAAGGCGAATCGGCAATGCGTTCTTTGCACTGAACGGCGACGTCGCGGCTTCTCCCGTCATTTTTGGCGAGAAAGGGGACAGCGTCCTCTTCGGGACCGTCACGCTGGAGGCCCTTGGATTCATCCTCGACCCGATGAAACGCGAATTACGTCCACTGCCGATGGTGCTGGGCTCTTGCAAGTTCTGAATTATGAATGAGCAAGTCTGAATTGAGCATTCTGAATGGTTGGCCAGCCATCCATGATTCATCGTGCATAATCCAGAATTCGTATTTTCAGCGCGTTGCCTCTTGCCCCATGCCGGTCGAGGTGTTACCATCCGCGCGGTATGGGTGTATCCACCACGGCAAAGCGCGGTGACGCCCGCAGTGCTTCGTCCCATGTTTCCCATCTCCAGCGCGAGATCATTGGCGTCCTGCTTATCGCGCTGAGCCTCCTGACACTGCTGAGTCTTGTCTCCTTTGTGCCCGGAGATGTCCAGTCCGTCGGGGCGGGATCGTCCGCCGAGACCCCCGCGCACAACCTGATCGGCACGGCCGGCGCGGTCCTGGCGGCCGTGTTATTTCACATCATCGGCGCCGCCGCCTACGTCTTCCCGTTCGCCTTGGGGCTCTTGGGGGTCCGCTGCTTCACGCAGGGGTGGGTCGGGGTGACGGGTCGCGGCGTGATCAGCTCGCTGGCATTCCTGCTGCTGCTGAGCGCCTTGTTCCATCTGGAAGTCGTCGGCGTGCCGACCTGGTCGAGCGGGTTGATCTCCCGCGGGATGGCGGGCGGGGTCTGCGGCCGGTTCATCGCGGACGGCCTGCGTGCGTATTTCGCCAGCACCGGCGCCCATATCATCATCCTGGCCGGTCTGGTGGTGTCGTTGTTAGGCGTGGTGCCGGTCTCGCTGCTGGGGCTGTCTCGACGGGTGCCGGCGTGGTGGGCGTCCGTAAAAGAAACGGCGGCGGCGCTGATGCCCGAGCGATCCGCGGGCGAAGAGCGAGAAGAGGCCGGCCGGAGAGGCAAGCCCAAGCCGGCGCGGATGAACCGGGCTGCCGCGATCGACGAGATCGAGGAGGAAGAAGAACTCGAACTCCCGGCGATGCCGGAGCCGCCGCGCATTCGCATGGCCGCCAAGTCCATCCCGAAGCCCGCTGAAGAGCCGGACCCGGAGCCCGACGTGACGCCGCCGACGGGCGTGTCCACCGGCTACGTGCTGCCGGATCCGAACGAACTCTTGAGCGATCCCTCCGGCCCGTTGGCGCGCATGACCGATGAGGAGCTGAAGGCGCAGTCCGATGTGCTGGCGCGCGCGCTCTTGAGTTTCGGCATCGAGGGCAAGGTCACGGAAGTTCATCCGGGACCGGTGGTGACGATGTACGAATTCGAGCCGGCGCCCGGCGTCAAGGTCGCCCGCATCGTGAACCTAGCCGACGACCTGGCCCTGGCCCTGAAAGCGATGAGCCTGCGGATCGTTGCGCCCTTGCCCGGCAAGTCGGTGGTCGGGATCGAGGTGCCGAACCGCTACCGCGAAACGGTGTCGTTCAAAGAAGTGGTCACGAGCGACGCCTTCACCCGATCGCGGTCCAAGCTGACGTTGGCGCTGGGCAAAGACATTTTCGGCGTGCCCGTCACCGCCGATCTGAAAGCCATGCCGCATCTCCTCGTCGCCGGCGCGACGGGAGCAGGCAAGAGCGTCAGCCTCAACACGATGCTGCTGAGTATTCTGTTTTCCGCCAGACCGGACGAAGTCAAGCTGCTCTTGATCGATCCGAAGATGCTGGAGTTGCAATCCTACGACGGCATTCCGCATTTGCTGCGGCCCGTGATCACCGATCCCAAGTCGGCGGCTCGGGGACTCGGCTGGGTCGTGCAGGAGATGGAGCGCCGTTACAAACTGTTGGCCGAAGCAGGGGTGCGCAATATCGACGCCTACAACCGGCGGGTCGCCGCGGCTCAGGGCGTGCTGCCGGAAGGCAAGTCGGCCAGCGCTCCGGAGCAGACCGAGTTGCCGATCCGGTTTCTGTCCGAAGAAGAGAGGCTGTCCGCCGGCGAAAGCGCCGCGCCCGAGGGGGGCGCGCCCGGACCGGCCGCGCCGCCTCAGACTCCGCCGGAGCCGTTGCCGTACATCGTCGTCATGATCGACGAATTGGCTGATCTCATGATGGTGGCGCCGAAAGACGTGGAGGACAAGATCGCACGGCTGGCGCAGATGGCCCGCGCGGCCGGCATCCATCTTGTGCTGGCGACCCAGCGCCCCTCGGTGGATGTCATCACGGGACTGATCAAGGCCAACTTCCCGGCGCGGATCGCCTTCCAGGTGTCCTCGAAGACCGACTCGCGGACCATTCTTGACGCGAACGGGGCGGAGGCGCTGCTGGGAAAAGGCGATATGCTGTATCTCGCCTCCGGCACCGGACGGATCACCCGCCTCCACGGCTCCTTCGTGGCCGACGACGACGTCCGGCGCGTGGTGGAGTTCGTCAAGAAGCAGGCCGCACCGACCTACAGCGAGGAGCTGCAGGCGCTGCGCCAAGAAGAAGTGGCTGAGGAGGAGCAGCAAGACGAAGTGTACGAGCAGGCCAAAGAGATCGTGTTGTCCTCAGGGCAGGCGTCTGCCTCGCTGATCCAACGGCGGCTGCGCGTCGGGTACCCGCGGGCAGCGCGGATGATCGAACGGATGGAGCAGGAGGGGTTGGGCCCCGCGCCGGCGCGGGATGGGCGGCGTGCGGTGTTGGGAAGGCGCGGGCCGGGGGGGGAGGAGGAGATGTGAGGGGCGGCGGGGCAGCCGCTGTGCTCGCAGAACGCGCACGCAAGATCAATCTGATCGTTAAAATTGTGGGCGGTGCTCGTTCGATGCGCGCAGTGGCGGCCGCCCCGCCCGCCCCTCACGATTGTGCGCATGAACAACGTCGACACATTAGAACAGGCGTGCGCGGGCGGACGCCCTGGTCGTCGCCATCCGCTCAACGCACCCATGTGTTCTTCCTTAAGGTAGAGAAATGAAGAAGCGGTGGAGAATGATTTACCCAGCGGTCTTGAGCCTCGTCATCCTTTCTCCGGCCCGCGCGGCGGAGGAGGGGACGGAGGACAAAGCGCTCAGGGAAGTCAGAGAGGTGGTGAAGAAGGTGCAGGCGCGGTACGAGCAGACGAAGGACCTGCAGGCGGAGTTTATCCAGAAGACCAGGATCGAGGGCTTTGCGACGGCGATCTCGTCCTCCGGCCGGGTGTATATCAAGAAACCGGGGCGGTTGCGGTGGGATTACGCGGAGCCGTCCGTCGAGGAGATTTACGTCAACCACGACGACGTGAAGATGTACGTGCCCGAGCACAAGCAAGTGCTGGTTGGCAAGCTGACGCAGATGGCGGCCTCGAAGGCGCCATTGGAACTGCTGCAGGGGGCGGCCCGGCTCGAGGAGCAGTTCGACATCGAACCGACGCCCGGCAAAGCTCGCGGGGCGGGAGGGCTGCCGCTCGTCACGCTGCTGCCCAAGCGGAGGGACTCGGAAGCGGCCCGCACGCTGGACCGGATCGTGATGGAAGTTCAACCGAAGACGTATTTCATTAAGAGCCTCTCGCTGCACGAGATCAGCGGGAACGTCGCGACCTTCGAATTCAACGGGCTCAAGCCGAACACGGGCTTGAAGGACGGGCTGTTCGAATTCCAGGTGCCGCCCGGCGTCGAAGTGGTCAAAGCGCCAGCGCTGAGCCCGCCGTAGGGGGCCTCGTCTCTTTCGTCTGTTCGGTCTATCTCGTCTGTTTCGTCGGATCGAATGGACCAGATAGACCAGACAGACCAGAGCACAGACGAGCAAAAAGGAGAGTCGATGAGGGGCACTGACGCCAAGACTCTGAGCGAGGTCGTCGAGCAGGCGGTGGCCGCGCTCGATGTCGAGCGGGTGAAGAAGGAATATTGGGAGCAGAATGAGTTCGTTTACCTCAAGGAGTTTCTTCCACGGGCGGTGGTCGAAGCACTCCTCGTCCCTCAGGCCCAGTCCGTCAAACCGGAGCTGAACCGCAATTACATCCCGGGCCGTAAGAAAGGGGGCAGCGTCAGTTACTTCACGGTCATCGAGAAGGCACCCCGCTTTCTCGATCTGTACCGGTCACCGGCGTTCATGAATTTTCTGAATCGGCTGGTCGACGCCCGGGTGAGGCTCTGCCCGGACCACGATCCCCATTCCTGCGCCCTCTACTACTATACGGAGCCCGGCGACCATATCGGATTTCACTATGACACGTCCTACTACAAAGGCGCCCGCTACACGATCCTGATGGGGTTGGTGGATCGGTCCGACCACTGTCGGCTGGTATGCGAACTCTACAAAGATGTTCCGGGCAAAACCCCCCGGCATCTCGAGCTCAAGACCGAACCCGGCGACCTGGTCATCTTCAACGGAGACAAGCTCTGGCACGCGGTCACGCCGTTAGCCGAGGGTGAGGAGCGGATCGTCCTGACGATGGAGTATGTGACCAACCCAGAGATGGGGCCGTTCAAACGGATCTATTCCAACCTGAAGGACGCCTTCGGCTACTTCGGGCTTCGGACCGTCTTCAGTCGGAGAAGCAAGCCACGAGTAGCTAGTAGCGAATAGCTCCGAGCGACCTATTCTGCGCTGTTCGCAGGTCGCTCACGTCAGGCGACGAACTGATCAGCACGTGGTGCTCGACCGCGTGCCGGATGATCCGGAGCAGGTCGTCTCTCGCGACCGGTTTGACCAGATAATCCCGCACGCCCGCCTTCATCAGCGACACGGCCAGCTCGACATCCGGATAGCCAGTCAGCACGACCACCGGAATCGAGGGATAGTGCGACCGAACATACGCGATGGCATCGATCCCGTTGATCTTCGGCATGCGGATGTCGCACAGAATCGTGTCCACCAAAAGGGGGTTGTCCCCCGCGTTCAATGCCGCAATCGCCTGTTCGCCGTTGTCCGCTTCGATCACTTCATAGCCGGCCTTGTGCAACGACAGGGCGATCGGCTTCCGGACCGACGCCTCGTCGTCGACGACCAGAACACGGCCGAGCCGTTCGGTTGGTGAATCCTCGGACTGCGCGCGCATGGAGGCCTCCTGGTCTGAAATAGCGAATAGCGAGCAGCAAATAGCGAACAGCCTGTAGCGAGCTGCGAACAGCTCTGAGCTATTCGCCATTCGTTGCTCGCGCCCAGCATGCATCCGACGACGAGGATTCATCAATTAGCCCTCCATATACAAGAGGGGTGGAAAGCAGTCCGCATCGCCTGTGATTTCTGCAGCGGATTT
>JBBIOW010000175.1:0-6019 GCA_037443165.1 Nitrospiraceae bacterium
GGCCTATTTGAAGGAACGGATTCGGACAGAAGACGCTTCGCTCGGGCCTGCTCGCGATCGGCGGGACGCCATGCGTCGCGTGTTCGCCGACGATGGACGCCGACTCGGCCTGTTGTATCAGGAAAGCCGGCCTACGTATTGGGACGAGTGGGAAGCGAAAGTCCAGGTCGCGAAGGCTCACCCCGCTAGGTCCACGGGGGTGGACGCCGTTGTCGCCGCCTGTGTGTCTGACAGACACCGGGACTCACCGGCGGTTGATTCTGCACGCGATCGACGTGCAGGGGAAGAACCGCATGCCTGACGAGCCGACCCCACAACCTCCGGAGATTCTCAAGGCCATCCAAGCCGCTGAGCGGAAGGTTGAGCGGATGCTCCGCGCAGCGGAGCAGGAAGCGGCGGCCATCGTGGAGCGAGCCAGAAGCCAGGCCGAAGCGCTGCTGGCCGAGAAGCGCCGGAATCTCGATGAGAAACTCCAGCGTTTCCGGGCGGAAGAGGCGAGCAAAACGGAACAAGAGGTTGAACGACTCGTGCTGAAGGCTCAAGTGGAGGCCACTGAGCTGAAAGCCAGGGGCTTAAGCCGCTTGGACGAAGCCGCGGAACTGGTGCTGCGGCGCATTCTGCCAATTTCTGGAGAGCGAATAGCGAGTAGCCAATAGCGCACAGCTCCGAGCTGCTCGCTGCAAGATCATGATCGAACCCATGGCCAAGGTGCGGCTCGTCGCTCCGCGAACGCTTGGAGATCGCGTCACCGCGCTCCTCCAGGACGCAGGCGTGCTGCACATCGAATCGACACCCACCGAGGCGGCGCAGATTCCCTTGCGCCCTCAGGTCATGGACGAGCCGGCCAGACAACACCGGGCCGAGCTAGAGCGTCTGCGCGATGAGCTGCACCGGCTCCTTCTGCTCTTGCCCGAAACCCGTTCCCCGATATCCGTTCCCCGTTCCCCCTCCCTCGCCCTCCCCCTCGAAGGAGAAGGGAAAGGTGAGGGTGGCGGGCAACGGAGAACGGAACCCTGGAAACGGATCGCCCAGTTCGTCCGCCAGATCGGCAGCCGAGTGGACTACCTGACCGGCCGCCTCAAAGTGTGCGAAGACGAGCTGGCCCTGCTGTCAAAATACGAGCGCGCGATCGAAGCGCTGGCGCCCTTCCTCCGGTTGCTCAAGGAGAGCGACGAGATCGATCACCTCGGGGTGACGATCGAGGAAGAAGCCAGACATGCGCGGGCGCTCCCGCTTCTGCACGAGATGATGGCCAAGGTGACGGACAACCGGTACGAACTGTTCCACAGCCGGCTGGACGAGCGAACCCTTGCGGTCCTGCTGGTCTTCCCGAGGACGCACACCACTCGCCTCCGCAGTCTCCTGTGGGAAGAAGGGATCACCGAACTGCGCTTGCCGGCCTCGGTCTCGGAGAAACCGTTGGCGCAGGCCTTGCGCGTCCTCCTCAAAAAGAAAGCGGACCTGCCCGCCCGCGCCTCCCGCTACCGCGCGCAACTCGCCGACGTCGCGCGGACCTGGCGAGAGGACCTGCTCCGGTACCACGATACCGTGAGCCGACGCCTCGAGCAGATCGAGGCTGCCGCGTCCTTTTATCAAACCGAATTGGCGACCATCATCTACGGGTGGGTCCCGTCCCGGGCGCTCGGCGCCCTGCGCGGCAGGCTCGAGCAGGAATTCGGCGGACGAGTGGTGCTCGAAGAGTGCCCGGTGCACCGGGCCGAATGGGGAACGGTCCCGGTAGTCTTGAACAATCCTCTCTGGCTCAAGCCCTTCGAGTCCCTCACGAGGCTCATCGCGCTGCCTCGCTATGGGAGCATCGACCCCACGCCCTACCTAGCCGTCTTCTTCCCGCTCTTCTATGGAATGATCCTGGGCGACGTCGGCTACGGGCTGCTCGTCCTGATCGCCGCGACGGTGGTCCGGCGCCGCTCTGGCCAGCATCCGCTCATCCATGACCTCGCGTTCGTGTTGATGGTCGCGTCGGGAGCCGCCGTGCTGTTCGGGTTCCTGTTCGGGGAGCTGTTCGGGGAACTCGGCGCAGCGTTCGGGTTGCATCCGCTGCTCGACCGCATGGAGGCGTTCATCCCCCTCTTGTATCTCTCGATCGGCATTGGAGCGGGGCATGTCTGCCTTGGCATTCTGCTGGGAGCCTTTGGGGCCTGGCGCCAAGGCGACCGGCATGAGTGTCTCGCCAAGGTCGGGGGATTGGGGCTGGTGTCGAGTTTCGTCGTCCTGATCGGTGGACTCTCCGGTCTCTTCCCTCCCCTGTGGGCCAAGGTGGCATCGGCCGGGTTCGCGGCCTCGCTGGCGTTGGCGCTTGCGTTCGGAGGAGCGCGGGGCGCCTTGGAATTGCACAACCTGGTCAACGTGCTTTCTTATCTTCGTCTCATGGGAATTGGAGTTGCCTCAGCCGCGCTGGCCTTTGCGGCCAACACGCTGGGCCACATGGCGGGCCACGTCCTGCTAGCCGTCGTGATCGGCGTGACCCTGCACGCGATCAACCTGGTGTTCGGCTTGCTCTCTCCGACGATTCAGTCGCTCCGCCTCCACTACGTGGAGTTTTTCGAGAACTTTTTTGCGGCGGGCGGCAAGCCGTATCGACCGTTCAAGAGGAGTCTATGAGCGCGCCCGTTGCCCGTTCTCCATAACCCATGATCCGCTTTCTGGTCAACGGAGGACGGTTCACTGAAAACGGAGGGAACGATATGACCGACATCGGACTGATCGCCATCGGAGCCGGCTTGGCTATCGGGCTGGCTGCACTCGCCACTGGGCTCGCCCAGGCCAAAATCGGCTCGGCGGCGGTGGGCGCCATTCTGGAGAAACCGGAATCGTTGGGTACCGTGCTGATTCTCCTGGTGATTCCTGAAACCCTCGTGATCTTCGGCTTTACGGTGGCGATTTTGATTTTGTTCACCTTGAGGTAAGCGAGTAGCTAGCGAAGACCGTCAACTTCGGACTCTTCGCGGCTCGCTATCAGCTACTCGCTGAGACATCATGGCTTACGACACGCTCATCGCCGCGTTGCTCGCGGAAGGGGAGGCCAAGCGCAAAGAGATTGTCAACAAGGCTCGAGCGCAGGCAGAAGGGCTGATCGCTCGGGCCGCCGCTGAAGCCGAGACTTTGGAACGCGAGGCCGACCGGCGCGTGCGAGAGGAACTCGCCAGACAGCGGGAAGAGTCGCTGAGCCGGGCGTCGCTCACGCGTCGCCGTCTTCTCTTGCAAGCAAAGCACGAGGTCCTGGATGCCGTCTGGCAGCGCACGGCCGAGAAGGCCATGGCTCTCACCGGCGCCGATCGGGCCCGCATTCTACAAGGACTGCTCGACGAATTATTGGAGGCGGTGCCGACCGGCCCGCTCACCGTGATCATCGATCGCCGGGAACGGGCCGCTGTGGCTCCGCTCCTTGAAGCGCGGAAGCTGGCCGTCGAAGAACGGTCGCGGGACGATCTCCTCTTAGGCGCGGAGATCGTAGCGGACGGCGAAATTCTCCGGACGAGTTTCGCGACACGGCTCGCCAAAGCGAGACCGCAGCTTCTCATCGAGCTGAACCGGCTGCTGTTCGCCGAGCAGCAGGCTATGGGCGAGAGGCAAGAGGCGAGAGGAACCGCTTAGTCCGAACCCCTAGCCTCTGGCCCCTTGCCCCGTACTCGTTTTATGGACGACTACGCCTATCTCAACGCCCGGGTGAGAGCCATGCAGAGTCGGCTGTTGGGCCGCGAGGAGTATGACGCTTTGCTCGCGCAGGACACGACCGGTGGCATCGTGGAAAACCTGAAGGGCTCCCCTTATGCGGAAGCGCTGGAGCGGGTGGTCGCTGCTCCGGGAACCCGCGCCCGCCCGGATCCGGAGGCTCAGCTTGACGAGGCTTTGCGGCGGGACCTGACCGGGACGTTCGCGAAGCTGAGGCACTTGGCATCAGATCGCATACGCGAATTGCTGGAGGCAGTCCTGTTTCGCTGGGATGTCTACAATGTGAAGACCGTTGCCAGAGGGAAACGTGCCGCCGCCCCGATCGACGAGATGCTCGCCGCCACCTTTCCCGTGGGAATCCTCGACGACATCGCCTTGGCGGAATTGTGCCGGACGGCGTCGCTGGCGGCGGTCGTCGAGACGCTGGCCACCTGGCGCATGCCGCTCGCACGCCCGCTCCGCGAGGCATTCCAACGCCTCGGCGAAACCGAGTCCCTTCACCCGGTGGAATTCGAGCTGGATCGCTTCACCTTCGTCCACGCCTTCGCCGTGGCGGCCGACGGGGATGCGAACGATGCCGTCCTGCGGAGCTACGTGCGCCTGTTGGTGGATCGGACGAATCTGTTGACCGCGCTGCGTTACCTGCAGGAACGAACGTCTCTCTCGCCGCTCGAAGCGGCGCACTGTTTCATCGAGGCGGGCGGCCGGTTCACCCGGTCCCACTATGACAACCTTGTCGCAGCCCGCGACCTCAGGCACGGACTTTCCCTGTTGGCCGGCAGTCCGTTTGGATGGCCCATCGGTATCTTCAGCGGCGACGAGTCACTCTCCCTGCCGCGGATAGAACGGCGGCTGGATCACTGGGTGCTCCGTCATGCGTCCATCCTCGCGCGGCCGGAACCGCTCGGCGTCGGCCTCGTCATTCTGTATACCGAGCAAAAGATCAACGAGGTGCGGAACCTCCGGATGATCATGCGGGGCAAGGCTCTGGGAATGGGCACGGAGGCGATCGAGGAGTGGCTGATCATCTGAGCGTTGCCCGTTTTCTGCGATCCGATTACGGGACACGGAGAACGGAAGACGGATCACGGAGAACGTCATGGCATGGCTGAGAGTGATCACCGATCCTGATACCGCGCTGGGTTTCCGCCTGGCGGGCGTCGAGGTGAACGAGGCGACCGACCCGGTTCAGGCGGGTGAGCAGCTCCTTGCGCTGCTGCGCGCCGGAGAGGCGGGGATCGTGATCTACAACGAGGATTTTGTGTCCGCCCTCCCGGAGCCAGCCGTGATCGCGCTGGAGGAGAGCCTCACTCCGGTGTTCTTCGCGATTCCGGGGGCACAAACCGTTCGACCGGCCGAACGGCGGGAGGAGTACCTGGCTCGCCTCGTCCGCCGGGCGATCGGGTATCAACTTCAGATTAAACGGTAAGGCTGGAGGTTATGAGCGGCACGATCATCAAGATTTCCGGCCCCACCGTGGTGGCGCGCGGGATGGATGAGACTCGCCTCTTCAACCGCGTTAAAGTCGGCCGGATGGGCTTGCTCGGAGAAGTGATCCGCATCCGGCGAGATGAAGCCACAGTCCAGGTGTACGAGGATACGACCGGGCTGACGCTCGGGGAGGAGGTCGCAGACGCCGGCGAACCGCTGCTGGTGGAATTGGGCCCCGGGCTGCTGGGCTCCACGTTCGACGGGGTACAACGGCCGCTGGACGTGATCGCAGCCGAACAGGGCCCCTGGATCGCCAGAGGAGTCACGCTTCCGGCGTTGCCCCGGGACCGGCAGTGGGCCTTCACGCCGGCAGTCCAACCTGGGACCCCGGTCACCGGCGGAGTGTGCATCGGAACGGTGCAGGAGACGGAACGCATCCAGCACCGGGTGCTCGTCCCGCCCGGCGTGTCCGGCACCATCCGCGAGATCCGAGAAGGAACCTTCACCGTCACCGACACCATTGCGCTGTTGGACGGCGACCGCCCGATCACCATGCTGCAACCATGGCCGGCGCGAACGCCTCGTCCGGTGGCCGAACGACTTCCTCCGATCGTGCCGTTCATCACCGGACAACGCGTCTTCGACATGCTGTTCCCGGTCGCGTTGGGCGGGACCGTGATCGTGCCCGGTGGTTTTGGAACCGGCAAGACGGTCGTCGAACAGACTTTGGCCAAATACGCCCAGGCCGACATCATCATCTACATTGGCTGCGGCGAGCGGGGCAACGAAATGACCGAGGTGCTCGCCGAATTTCCCCATTTGACGGATCCGGGCACCGGCTTGCCGCTGATGCATCGAACGATCCTCGTCATCAATACGTCCAACATGCCGGTCG
>JBBIOW010000176.1:0-5931 GCA_037443165.1 Nitrospiraceae bacterium
AACGCTCCATCACGGCGAGGGTTCTCGTCAGATCGGCCTTGCTGAGCTGTTCCACGCTGCCCTCGCCGTTGTAGACCGATCGAATGAAACGGGTCTCAGCAGCGGCGCCCAGGTAACAGCCGATGAGGTAGCAGACTTCCGGGAGAACCGTCACGGGGACGACGAGTTTTTGCTGATGGGCCTCCAAGAACGCCCGGACACGGTCATGCCATTGGTCATCCTTATCGGCCATGGCATACAGGGGGCCGGTATCCGCAAGGATCGGTCTCACCGCTTGCGTTCCCGATGGGAGGCGGTCCAGAGAAGTTCTTCCGCATGCTCGGCAATATCTTTGCGTCCGCTCCTGCCAAGGCCGAGGAAGGACGGCAAGGTTCGGGTTGGGCGGCGACGGCCGATGTATTCCTCGATCGCCGCACGAATGGCCGCCGACAAGCCCATGCGTTCCTTGTCGGCTATTTCCCGCAGCGCCGCCAGTAACGACTCATCGGCAAAGATGGTGGTCCGTTTCATGTCACACCTCGATATATGCTGTATGTTATAGGAGCGACATACGTCTGTCAAACAGCCGGCGGGCAATTACGCGAAGCAGAGGCTCCGCGCAATCCGCTTGTTGCGCCCAGAATCCACTCGTCTTCTCACCATGTGCGGCATAGCGGGTATCGTCGGTCACGCGAGTGCTGATCTCGCCCGGACGGTCGAGGCGATGGTGGCGGCCATCCGCTACCGCGGGCCGGACGATGCCGGGATCTGGTGCGACCCTGTCGTAGGGCTCGGACTCGGCCATGCGCGGCTGTCGATTCTGGATCTCTCGCCCGAAGGCCATCAGCCGATGCGGTCGGCCGGCGGGCGCTACGTCATTTCGTACAACGGCGAGGTCTACAACTTTCTCGATCTCCGGCGCGAGTTAGAGGATCGCGGTGCCAAGTTCCGCGGACATTCCGATACGGAGGTCATGTTGGCGGCGATCGAGCAGTGGGGCGTGCAGGCGGCCGTGACCCGCTTCGTCGGCATGTTCGCATTCGCGCTCTGGGATCGCGCTGATCAGGTGCTGTATCTGGTGCGCGATCGGCTCGGGATCAAGCCGCTCTACTTTGGGTGGGCGGGCGAGAGTTTTATCTTTGCGTCCGAGGTCAAGGCGCTTCGCCGTCACCCGTCCTTTTGTGCCGACCTCGACCGGGACGCGCTGGCGCTCTATTTGCGGCACGGCTATATTCCGGCTCCGCTCTCGATCTATCGGCGCATCTACAAACTGCCGCCCGGCTGCATCCTGGCCGTCACGCCTGAGCGGGCGGCGCGAGCTGGCGGGTTTTCTCCCGATCCTGACTCGCCGGACAGCTGGAAACCGGAGCGGTATTGGTCGGCCCGGACGGTCGCCGAACAGGGGTGTGCCTCGCCGTTTATCGGCTCTCCGGTCGAGGCGGCGGAAGAATTGGACACGCTGTTGCGCCGGGCCGTGCGGCTCCGCATGATCTCGGACGTGCCGCTCGGCGCGTTTCTCTCCGGCGGGATCGACAGCTCCACCGTCGTCGCGCTCATGCAGGCGCAGAGTGATCGGCCCGTCAAGACTTTCTCGATCGGCTTTCACGAGGACGACTACAACGAGGCTCATCACGCCAAGACTGTGGCACAGCACCTGGGAACCGACCACACGGAACTGTACGTGACGCCGCAACAGGCGATGGCGGTGATCCCGCGCCTGCCCGCGATCTATGACGAGCCCTTCGCCGACTCGTCGCAGATCCCGACGTTCTTGGTCTCGGAATTAGCCCGCCGGCACGTGACGGTGAGTCTATCCGGCGACGGGGGCGACGAGCTGTTCGCGGGCTACAACCGGTATTTTGTCGGGCGCAGCCTGTGGCGACGCATCGGCTGGGCGCCGGCTGTGCTTCGGCACGCGGTTGGTTGCGCTTTGACGGTGCTCTCGCCCACCACGCTCAACACCATGCTTCGTCGCTTGGGGACCTTGGCGCCGGCGCTCCGGAATCCTGGAGACAAGCTGCACAAGCTGGCGGCGATCCTCGCGATGGAGAATCCGGAACGGATGTATCTGAGCTTGGTGTCGCTGTGGCAGGAGCCGACGTCCGTGGTTCTCGGCGCCACCGAGCCGTTGACGGCCATTACGGATTGTTCTCGGTGGGCCAAGCTGGATGACTTTACCTTGCGGATGATGTATCTGGATCTGGTCACCTATCTGCCCGACGATCTGTTGACGAAGGTCGACCGCGCCAGCATGGCGGTGAGCCTCGAGGCGCGGGTGCCACTGCTCGATCATCGCGTGGTGGAATTCGCGTGGCGCCTTCCGCTCTCGCTGAAGATTCGCACGGAGGGGCAGGGCAAGTGGGTTCTCCGCCGGGTGCTCGATCGCTACGTCCCGAGGGCTTTGATCGAACGCCCCAAGATGGGATTCGGCGTACCGATCGATCACTGGCTCCGTGGACCGCTCAAGGACTGGGCGGAGTCATTATTGGATGAACACCGGTTGCGGCAGGACGGATTGTTCGATCCGCAACCGATCCGAGACAAATGGGCGGAACACCTCTCGGGCCGGCGGAATTGGCAGTACCCGCTGTGGACGATCCTGATGTTCCAGGCATGGTTGCACGAACAATGAGCGGGCGGCCGCGTCTGCTGTTTCTCATTACCGAAGACTGGTATTTCTGGTCGCACCGCTTGGACTTGGCCAGGGCGGCGCGGGACGCCGGGTTCGACGTGTCGGTCGCGACGCGGGTGACGGATCACGGAGAACTCATCAGACGAGAAGGCTTCCGGCTCCACCCCCTTCGCCTCGAGCGCCGGAGCCGCCATCCGCTCGCGGACCTCACGGCTATCCTCGAGATCGTTCGCTTGTACCGGCGGGAGCAGCCGCAGCTTGTGCACCAGGTCGCGATGAAACCCATTCTCTACGGATCGCTGGCGGCATGGGTTGCCGGAGTCCCGGTCGTCGTCAACGCCTTCGCCGGGCTCGGCTATGCGTTCACCGATCGCGGGCCCCGGCGCGGTGCGTTGCGCTTCCTGTTATTGCGCGCCTTGCAGGTCGCAATCGGGCTCAGCCGGTCCGTGGCGGTGTTCCAGAACGCCGAGGATCGCGAGGACTTGGTGACGCGAGGGATCGTGCGTCCGGAACGCACGCGGGTTATCGCCGGAGCGGGCGTCGATACGGAGCAATTTGTCCCCGGCGAGCCGGCGTCTGGCGCGCCGGTGGTTCTGCTGGCCTCCCGGATGCTCTGGGATAAGGGGGTGGCGGATTTTGTCCGGGCTGCGCAGTTGGTGAAGAGTCGAGGTGTCCAAGCGCGATTCGTGCTGGTGGGCCGGTGCGATCCGCACAATCCGGCGGCGATCCCTCCGAGTCGCCTCCAGGAGTGGGTGGATAAGGGCGACGTTGAATGGTGGGGCCACCGCGAGGACATGCCGGCCGTGCTTGCCTCGGCGACTGTGGTCGTCCTGCCGTCGTTTCGCGAAGGCCTGCCCAAGGTGCTGCTCGAGGCGGCGGCCTGCGGGAAACCGGTGATTGCGACGGACGTGCCGGGGTGTCGCGCGGTTGTTCGCCATCAGTCGAACGGACTCCTCGTTCCACCGCAGGACCCCGATGCATTGGCGGACGCCATTGTGTCGCTGGTCGCCGATGCGCATCGCTGCGCGGCGATGGGTCGAGCTGGCCGTGACATGGTGGTGCGCGAGTACTCCGTGTCGAAGATCGCCGGCGCCACCCTGGCGCTGTATCGGGAACTGCTCGATCGTCGCGGGGAGGGATGGCACGCGCAGGCGTTGGCATGACACGGGTTCTGGTCACCGGTGCCGGGGGCTTTTTGGGGAAGGCCGTGGTCGACGTCCTGTCGAGCCGGGGCTACGCCGTCCGCGCTTTGTATCACCGAGGGGTTCCGCCGCACGGCGAGGGCCGGTGCGAGGTCGTCGCCGGCGATGTGCGCGACCGAGCGGGGATGAAGGCCACGGTGACAGAGTGTCAAGCGGTCGTCCATTTGGCCGGCAAGGTCCACGCGCTCGATGAGACGCGCGCCGACGAGGAGGAGTATCGCTCGATCAATGTGGAAGGGACGCGACATCTTCTGGAAGGGGCGGCTGCGGGGGGCGTCCGGTGTTTCATCTTCGCCAGCACGGTGAAAGTCTTCGGGGAAACCACCGGCGGCTGCGTCGATGAATCTCAGCCGCCTGCGCCGGTCACCGCCTATGCCAGGTCGAAATGGGCCGCTGAACAACTCGTCCACGACCTTGCGCGGTCCGGCGGGTTTCGCGGCGTCTCTCTTCGACTGCCGATGGTGTACGGTCCCACGGACAAGGGGAACCTGTTCCGGATGATCGCGGCGATCGATCGCGGCTGGTTTCCGCCGCTTCCGCCGATCGCGAGCGTGCGCAGCATGCTTCATGTGGGCAATTTCACGCAGGCCGTGCTTCGGATTCTTCAGGCCGATAGACCACTCGAACGCTGCTACGTCGTGACCGATGCGAAGCCGTACAGTATGACCGGCGTCTATGAACTGCTCTGCGCCGGATTAGGGAAACGGGTTCCCAGGCGGCGTGTGCCGTTGTGGATGCTGAAAGCGGCGGCCGGCATCGGAGATGTGCTTCAGGCGTTCACGAAGCGGCCGGTGCCGCTGACGCGCGCCGCTCTTCAGAAGCTGATCGAGCCGGCCTGGTATTGCTCAGATGCCATCGCCCGCGATCTGGGCTATCGGCCGGAATATTCCTTCGAGGATGCGGTGCCGGAACTCGTCGCGTGGTACCGGCGGACCGTCGCATGAGCATTCTGGGCGTCGCCGGGGTCGTCTTCGTGCTGTCATGGTGGCTGACGAGACGTCTTTGCGATCCCGGCTCTCGCCTGTATCTGCTCGATCATCCCAATGAGCGATCGCTGCACCAGGTGCCGACGCCGCGAACCGGAGGGGTGGCGGTCCTGGCGAGCGCTGCGTGCGGCCTCGTCCTGACCGCGGTGACCGGCTGGTGGGATCAGGGGCACCCCGATTCCTTATCGGCCTCGACCGGGATCTGGATCATCGGCGCCACGGTGGCGCTCGCGGCGGTGTCGTTCTGCGATGACCGGTGGGGATTGCCGATCGGCCTTCGCTTCGGCGTGCAGGTCATCGCGGCTCTGGCGTTGGTCGTCGGGGCGGATTTGGCCCTTCGCTCTCTGTGGATGCCTCTCGCTGGACGGTTCGAGCTTGGCTGGGCGGCCTGGCCCGTGACGGTCGTCTTTCTCGTGTGGATGGCCAATCTGTACAACTTCATGGACGGGATGGACGGCTTTGCGGGCGGGATGACGCTGGTCGGCTTCGGTTTTCTGGCGTACTTTGCCTGGCGAGGCGCTCATCCCTTGGTGTTCATCCTCTCCCTGATGGTAGCGATGGGGGCGGCGGGATTTCTGCTGGACAATTTTCCTCCCGCCCGTATCTTTCTGGGGGATGTGGGGAGCGTCCCCATCGGGTTTCTTGCCGGCGCGCTGACTCTGCTCGGCCGGCGGGACGGGCTTTTCGATGTGTGGGTTCCGGTGATGGTCTTTTCCCCGTTCATCCTCGATGCGACAGCGACGGTGGTTCGGCGAGCCCTGCACGGAGAACGGGTGTGGGAGGCCCATCGCGTTCATTACTATCAGCGGCTGGTGCTGAGCGGCTGGGGACACCGGCGCACGGTGCTGGCCGAGTATGCGCTGATGGCCGGTTGCGGAATCGCCGCGTGGCTCTATCATCACAGCGACAGCACGGGTCGTACGATTATTGTCCTAAGCTGGTTGGCAGTGTTCTGCGCATTGGGCGCGGGCGTTGGCCTGTTGGAACAACGGCGGGTCCGGCAGGAGGCGCACGGATCGGCCGGGTCGCAGGAGAAGGCGTCGCCGGCGACGATCTCGATCTCGGGCAGGAGCTCGGCGAGGCCGCGGACGGCCGTCGACTTGCCGATCCCGCTCGGTCCCTGGACGAGCAC
>JBBIOW010000177.1:0-5898 GCA_037443165.1 Nitrospiraceae bacterium
TGTGCCCATGACCGCATCCAACTCATTCGCCCGCTGTGCCAGCGTATCGTGAATGAACCCTTCAACCTCCCGGAGCCGATCGCCGGCAGCCAACAGGACATCTTCGAGCCCATAGACGCACAGCCGGTATCCCCGAGGAAAGGGAAACGTCTCTTGCCGCAGCTCGCGCATGTAGTCGAGAAAGCCCTCGCGGTTGGCATGCGGCTCGATCCCGTCCGGATGGAAGGGCGTGAGCATCCGCTCCTCGATCAGGTGGTACCCCGGCATCAGCCTCCCTCCATCGCCCGGAGGAGTGGTGCCCCCTCGATGAGCGCCAGCACCCGGTCGATCGGTTCCTTCCAGTCGGCTCGAAGTTCCCGGACAAACGCAAGCGCCGCCCGCAGCTCGCGCCGCATCCCGGCGAACCGCTCCAGCCAAGGCACCACCGATTCCCCAGCGGCCGCGAGACCGATCACCACGTGCAACAGATCCACCAGCGGCAGATCGTACGCCACCGCTTCCCCTTCGCCCGTGAACAGCTCCGCCTGCCCCGGCCTGACCGTTAGGCCTGGCTGATAGCGCCGGATCAATTCGTTCAGACGCTCCGCTGGCTGCTTGACCTCGTAGGTTCTGCCTCGGCCCGTCCGCCCGCGGACCAGCAGGCCCGCATCTTTGAGATCGTCCACGCTCACCTGCATCCCCCTCACGGCTTTGCTCACCGCGTCCACCGTGATTTCGTTCCGGATTGGCGCCAGCACCCGGAGCCAGACATAGGAGATGGCATCGACCGTTTCCAACTCAGCCGGCAAGGGGCGATCCCGCGTCACGAGCTGATCCACAATCGCGGAGATGTCCTGTAGCGCTTTGTGCAGGGGGAGCGGCTTGCCTTCGTGATCCAGCACCTTGCCGTAATGGGCGCTGTAGAGCTCGAGACACTTGCCGATGCAGATCAGGCGCACGTCCGGCTCGGGCAACGGTTGGTTCCCATACCGGCCTCGCTCGATGGCCTGCAGCTCCTCACGGGCTTTCCGCCGAACCTCCTGCCGGATTCCCGCTCAGGAGCGAGGCCGGGGATCCTCGCGGCGCTTGCGGCACACGTGGATGAGGTCGTAGGAGATGTTTTCTTTGTCTTGAAGGTGAAGCGATGCCTCTCGTTCTCCGTGAATGGGATAACCGCTATGATTTCAAAGCCATCTTTACAGAGTGACGTGAGCAGCCCTTCCCAGATGGTCCCCTCTTGGTCCGTGTGGTGGAAGGTGAAGACAAGGAGGCCCTCGTCTGGCAGCGTGTCTTTGATGCTGATCAACACGGCCGATAGGGCATCATAAAAGTCTGCTTCGCTCTTGCCACGAGCAGCATTCTCGATGATCTCCTCAGCCTTCGGCGTGTACTCAGGGGAAAACTGGGGGTGGGTAGCCTTGAGAGCAAGACGAAGCCACACGTAAAAAAAGTCCGCCAACTCAGCGTAGTTGACGTTCCCCACATATGGAGGATCCGTAATGACATGGGCAACTGGCACCGTAATGGTGCGAACTCCTTCTTTAGCTCCAACAGACTTGAGATCGGAACCAGCGACGCACGGCACAGAATCGACGATGTTCTCGCCGTCGTCTGACCATTGCTCGCGGAAACGAATGCCTTCTTCGAGGAGTTCCATGCGAGACACGAAGGTATTGTTCCCGGATACGGTCCCCCATACATTCTGCTCACAACTTGTCGCTTTGGGCTGGAAGTCATGCCGTGCGAAGACACCAGCCGGCGCAGTTCCCACTGGAGTCGATCGCGAGGGAATGTTTCGAACAAACAGGTTGTTACCTACCAACGTGTTCGAGAATGCACATAGCAGCATCTCCTTCAGCGTCTGATCCTCCTCCGCCATGATGCCCTGCAAGAGCGTGCTCAGGGCCAGCAGTTGCCGGGGCGCGAACATCTCGTGCCAGTAGTTGTAATGGTGCTCAAGCAAACGATTGGTCTCAGCGCCCTGCGGAATCGCGCTCTTGGGATAGGGAAGGCTGTCCTTGTGGCGCTCCCACAAGGTTTCCGCCTGCTGGAGCCGCCGCATGTCCGAGACGGTGAAGCGTTTGAAGAATTTGCCGTTGTCGGGAATGAGGAGACCGGCAGGTTGAAGGCCCCTCACCTTAGTCCTCTCCCCTGAGGGGCGAGGAGAGTTGGAATGCCCATCAAGGAGAGAGGTTTGGCCGCCGTCCTCGTCCACATGTTCGGCCTCACCTGATGGCAGGTAAGCCTGAAGAGCGTAGGGGCGGATCGGGAGTCGCTTATCTTGCGGCAGGGTCCGGATGCTCGCGATGATGTCGTCCTTCTGCCCGCACAGGCACTGGAACTTGCCTTTCTCCGGCACGTTCCCCTTGTGCGGGTCATACGCATGCCGGCAACTGGGACATTCCGCCTCTCCATCAGGCAGAGGCTTACGCCACTGCCAGACGGCTTCACAGGCCGGACAGAGCAACACCGTGAGCTGGACAGGCTTGGTCTGTTTCTTCGCGCTCGGGACTTGCACGCGGACGACCTTGCGGCGGTGCGGGCATTGAAGATCGGTCTGCCAGGCTGCCCCCCGTCCACGCGGTTTCGGCGGCTCCGGCGCATAGGTCCAGAGTTGCGTGGGGCGGCCCTCGCCGCCGCTGCCTCTGGGCGCATTCACCATCAAGGCCGGCTCCGCGATCAGCGATGCGATGTCGACCTCCCAATCGAAGGTGTTCTTGCAGGCTGGACAGACGGCATCCCGGTGATATCGGATCTTCGGCGCCTTCTGCGCGATGATGTAATCCTTGAACAGCGGGACTTCCCGTCGGCAGTGGGGGTCGGTGCAGATGGCCGACTTGACCCAGAAGGTGTAGATGACATCGGCTTCGAGATCGTCAGCCACGTCCGTCTTGTAGAGACTCAGGAGCGTGTCCTTGAGTGGTCGTCCGCCGTTCCAGGACACGGGTCGTGCGGCCAGCCGCTCGTAGGCGGCCTTAAGTGCGTCCAAATCCACCGGCTCGATCTCGGTCTTGACGATGAACCACGCGACCGGATTGAGATCAATGCCGATGACCCGGCAGCCGAGGCGGAGCGCCTCGACGACGGTGGTCCATCCGCCCATGAAGGGATCGAGAATGACTTTATCCTTGGTGTCGGGATCGTTCGTGTGGTCCTTGTAGAACTCCGCCATCAGGTCGGTGGGGGTGCCGTCCGGTTGGATCGCCGGCTTGAGCGTGCCGAGCAGGATGGCGCGGAAGACGCAGGACGCTCGGCGCGCGAACCATTTGTGCATCTGGTAGATGGGCTTGAAGGAATTCCGCTCGGGGACGGCCAGGCGATTGATCTCGACGATGGGGAATCCGACTTCGATGGCGCGCTTGCCCAGCAGAGCAGCGACGCCGTTGCCGTCAGGTCTTTGCCCTGCTGAACTCTGAGTGTCTGTTGGTGTTTCGTGATCCATGACGCAGACTCATGACGCAGCGTGCCATTTCAGATCGGACGGGGCATAGACTTTCAATCCTTTCACGACTCGGAACCGCGCGTCGGCCGAGACCACCGCGTCCGCCTGGATGCGGATGGCGATCGCCGCAATCAGCGAATCATTCGTCAGCAACCCATACCGCTCTTGGATCTCCAACGCATGGCTCATGAGGTCGGCCTCGTGACACGGCTCGAATCCGATGCCGAGGGTGACCAGTGCCCTGACCTTGTCTCGATACAGGGTCAGGCGCTTGACCACGTCAGGTTTCCCCGCCAATTGGCGGGCGGGGTTCGGCCCTCGTACCTGCCCGAGCATGATCGCTTCCTTGACCATCAGCAGGTGCATGGTCTCCTGCCACATCGGTTGAGGCAACACCGCGGTGACATCGCGCTCCTCGATGCGCCGCAAGAGCCGTTGCGTTTGCAAGGAGGCGCCATCCTCCGCGTAAATCAGAATATTGGTGTCCAGCACGCAGTGACTACCGCGCGGGATGTCGTCCAGATTCATAGTTCCCACATATCCTCGGCGAGCAGGTGGCGCAGCTCCTCCGGGGGGATTTTCATCGGACGTTCGCAAAAAAGCTGGTACGCGAGTCTTCGTTCCTTCGGCGTCGCCGGCTCCTTCAGAAGGTATTGCACCCGCGCATCCTGGATCAGATCGCTCAGCGACCGGCCTTCTTCGGCCGCCTTCCGCTTGGCCAAGCGCATGATGTCTTCCTCAATTCGGGTGCCGTTTTTTCGTTTCATCAGGGCCTCCACCTCCTCACCGTCGGCTCTCCCCCTGAGAGAGGTTAGGGTGAGGGACCAAGCACCAGCCACGGGGTCAGCATTTCCATGAGGCTGAGCCCGCCATGGCGGTACAGGGAGTTGCTCGGGGACGGGGCTTGCGGGCGGTTGTGGACGCGACCGGCGACGACGGCGAGCCGCCTGACCGGATCGACCCACAGGCCAGGCCTCTTCTTCGGCAAAGTTTGCGCTGGTCCGAACTCTCGGAACCGCTTTCCATCGAGTGGCTTGTCCACGCCGTTCAGTTTGGGTTCGCTCAGCCCCTGGCCCAGGAAGATGTACCCGTGGTCGCTGGTGACCAGCACCGGTTTCGAGGAAGGCAAGGCCTGGACCGTTCTGATCCAGACTGTCTGCAACATGTCCCAAATCGAGTCGAACAGCTCGGGCGTCGCCGCGTGGCTATCCAGAAACCGCATATCCGGAAACCTGACCCACAGCAACACGGCTTCTTCCGCATCTTCGATCGCGATGCGCTCGTTCGGCTGCCTCATCCAGTAGGCGCGGATGCCTTGCTCGCGCAGCTCACGCCGCCCAGGTAGCTCGGAAGGGGCGAGCACGGGCAAGCCGAGGCCCATGCGCTGCGCAATGAACATCTCCGTTTCGCTCGGAACCGCGGCGAAGCCGTAACTCCGCTCGAGCACGGGCCGCCAGGATGCGCCGGCCAGTTCAACGAGGCGAGGCAACTCGCGCAGGGAGCATCCGTCTGGGATCACCACGGAGGCACCGGGGTGCTGGTCCCAAAAGGCCCGGATGGACCGGCTCGCAGGAGGGGTTGCCGCCAACTCATCGTAGAGCGACTCACCCGCCAGCGTGAGCAGGGTCTCTCGCTCGTGGACCAGCTTTTCACCTTGGCGCAGATACTCCGCCGGCTTCTGACCGGTCATCCGGTAGCGATCCATCGTCCAGACCTCGTTCAGGAGCCACTGCGCGATCCCGGGTAATCTGAACCCGGGACGAGTCAGCTCATCAAGAAGGGCGCGGCTCAATGTCCCGGCAGACGGACTCATGAGGCGAGGTCGCTCCGTCGTAAAAGCCGCAGGCGAGCCGAATAGGATGCCTGGGGAATCTGCGGAACTTGCTCGCACTTAGCCTCCACCTCTGCTTTTGTCAGAGGGCCAGGGCAGGTGATCTCGATCTGAACATCGAGAGTTCCGGTGCCAGTCAACGCGCCACGGAGTCCTGAGTGGTATCCCGACAGCTCCACATTCTGCGCAGTGGCCAGGATCCGAAAACTCACTTGCTGCACACCGGCACCATCAACATCGGTGAGCCGCGCCGCCACCTGCTGGCGCAACTCCGCTAGCGAGCCGCACGGCGGCGTCGCCGCCTCTTCAATCTGAAGTCCTGGAGGCGCTGCAACAGCCGGCGCCGTTGGCAGTCCTGGTGTTTCGGACGGCGGCTGCGCGGATGGAAGCACGGACGGTCTTGGCGGAGCAGAGGGTGACGTCGCTGGTGCCCACGGCGGGGCCAGAATTGCCTGGTCCAACTCGGCCGGAGTCAGATCGACGACTTCTCCACAGAAGCTTCGGCCTCGCGGTCCTTGTAATCCAAGCGGACGCGTATCTCGGTCCTCGACCAACCAGCGGATCGCGCCGGCGATCATGTCCTCCTTGAGGGGAACCGGGAACCCCAAGGTTGTCCGGTAGAGCCGATCCACCTGCTCCACGGTCT
>JBBIOW010000178.1:0-242 GCA_037443165.1 Nitrospiraceae bacterium
CCGGGTGATACGATCGGTTAGGTAGGCAATCTGGTAGCGCCCCTTTCCTTCCCGCCATTCTTGAGCCCCGTAAGCATCCCCGACCGCCATCCGCACGATGGCGATCGGTGCATGGGCGCCCGCGACCGGTTGCACACCGGGAATGCGCCGGCCGGTGCGCACAATGACCGTGCCGTCGATCAGCTCCCGCAAGAGGGCATTGGGGCTGCCCAGATCCGGCTCGCCCTCCGGGGTGATGGTGG
>JBBIOW010000178.1:252-5820 GCA_037443165.1 Nitrospiraceae bacterium
CACCCGGGCCGCGGGCTCGAACTCGTACCACACCGGCGCCACGTAGGGCCAGCCCTCCGGGGTGATGGTGGCCGCCTTCAAGCCAAAGCGGTCAGTCAGCATGGCTGCGGCTGCCTCCTCGATGACGCGATTCTTGGTGGCCCTGCGGTTCTCCAGGCTCAAGTCGAAGCGCCGGAACGTCAGCTCGATCCCCGTCACCGCGGGATCCAGCACCCGGAGCGCCTCTTCCAGAAGCTCCTGCCCGGTTTGATCTCCCTCCAGGACAACGATGGTGGCGGTCATAGAGACGCTCCGCTGCTCTGCCCGTGTGGACCCGATTCGTCGAGTTCCCACGATCATCATACTTCGCCGCGGGTCCAAGCCCAAGGCCCTCTCCCGTAAGGAGGATAGGCGCCAACGTCGCGAGCGGAACGGTTCTCCGCCGACAGACGGAACCCCCTCCTGGAACGACGAACCGCATCGCGGACGCGCCTTGGCGTATAGCGTTCACACGCGTTCCTGTATTACAGTAAACCGTCATGGAACCGCGACATCCGGTAGGATGTCGCCATGGAGCATTTTCAGAAGGCCGTCAAGGCTGACACACGCGCACGGGTGCGGTAGCGGGGACGATTCAGCATGGATGCCGCGTTGCGCTTCGGCAGTGCCCAAAGGGAGAACAGTCGCGGTCGCCGGGCGACGAAGTCATCCGATGAGAAACAGCGAGAGGCGTGGAAGCCAGGGAAGCAGGGAGATGCCCAGGCAGATCGACAAGGCGACGATCGAGGCGACCAGATCCTCGTCAAGTTTGGTTTCGGCGGCGAAGATCACGGCATTGACCGCGGAGGGCATGGCGGCGACCAGGACCACAATCGCCCGTTCCAGGCCGCGCAGATTGAGCAAGAACACCGCCGAGAGACCGAGCAGCAGCCCGCCCCCCATGCGGACCGCCACGCCGAGCAGGGCCAAGGGCGCGGTGCGGCCCAGAACGTGGGGGCTGATCGACAGGCCCAGCACCAAGCTCGCCAGCGGGGTCGTCGTGAGATGGACCGGTGTCAGCAGGTCGCGAAGCCATGACGGCAGGTTCAACCCGCCGGCCTTCAGGGCGAGGCTGACGCAGAGCGCCCACAGCGGTGGGGCGGAGAAGAAGCGGACGAACGCCGATGGAGCTTCAGAAAAGCCCTGCCCATGCCAGACCGCCAGGCTGTACACCACCGTGAACGTCAGCGCGGTTTGGCCCAGATCGAAGAGGACCGCGCGCCCTAATCCCTCCTCTCCGAAGGTCGCGAGGACGACCGGATAGGAGAAATACATCGAGTTGATCAGGCCGGTGGCGACCAGGAATCCGCCTTGGGTGGGGCGAGGGAGTTGGAGGAGGCGGCACAGGAGCCAGGAACAGAGGAGCAGCGGCAATGTGACGAGGCAGGCCGCAGCGGGAAGTTTCCAAACCGACGGGCTGAAGCCGATCCGATCGAGGGAGACGAGAATCGTCGCCGGCAGGCTGACCGAGAAGACGAACGTGGCCAACCGCTCAGCGTGAGCTTTCGTGAGCAGCGCGAGGGACCGGAGCACAGCGCCGACCAAAAAGATCGCGACAAAGGCTTGGAGCGCGGGAGACATACGCTGGCATTCCGCTCGAAAGGTGCGTCGGCAGCGTAACAGAAGCGAGACGGCGGCGGCCAGACCACCCACGCCGGATCAACGTCCTCACCACATGGAGGTTACCGTGAATTCCGAGAACCTTCCTCACGACCCAACAAATTTCTGGTCGAGAGCCCTTGATCGTCGCCAGATGCTCAAGATGCTCGGTGGCGTTGCGTCGGTTCTGGCCTTGAGCGGTCCACGAGGGCTGGCGGAGGCGATGGCGCCGTCCGCAACAAGCGCGCGAGACACAGAGCACAGTGTGGCAACCGGAGAAGTTCCGAAGCGCGCGCTGGGCAAGACGGGGGTGGAGGTCTCGGTGCTCTGTTTTGGTGGCGCGCATTGGGGCCGGATGGATTCGGAAGCCGAAGCCATCCGGGTGCTGCACGAGGCGATCGACGCCGGCATCACCTTCATGGACAACGCCTGGGAGTACAACGGCGGGCGATCCGAAGAGTGGATGGGCAAGGCGCTTCAGGGCCGGCGGCAGCAGGTCTTTCTCATGACCAAGGTGTGCTCGCACGGATGGGACAAGAAGGTGGCCATGCAGCAGCTCGAGGACTCCCTGCGCCGCCTGCGCACGGATTACTTGGATCTCTGGCAGATCCATGAAGTGATCTACGACGACGATCCCGATCGGCACTTTGCGCCGGGCGGGGCGGCCGAGGCGCTGCTCGAAGCCAAACAGCAAGGCAAGGTCCGATTCATCGGATTCACCGGCCACAAGGATCCGAAGATCCATCTCAAGATGTTGGCACACGATTTTCCCTTCGACACCTGCCAACTGCCGCTGAACGTGTTCGACGGCACCTATCGCAGTTTCGAACAGGAAGTCTTGCCGGTGTTGAATCAGCGTGGCATCGCCCCGCTGGCCATGAAAACGGTGAGCGGGAACGGGGAGCCGATCAGGCAGGGGATCATCACCGCGGAAGAAGCCCTGCGCTATGTCTTGAGCCTGCCGGTAGCGTCCATCGTGAGCGGTATCGACTCGCGGGAGGTGCTGCGGCAAAACCTGAACATCGTGCGCCGCTTCACGCCCATGACCGCGGCCGAGATGCACGCCCTGCGCACCCGCGTGGCCCGCTACGCCATGGACGGACGGTTCGAGTTGTTCAAGTCCTCCAATCGCTACGACGGCCGCATCGGGCGCGAGCAGCATGGGCTCTTATGAACGTCGCGTGTGAAGCGTATCTCGTCCGTCCATGGGCCGCGTGGCCAAGGATCACGAGACTCAAGGGGCGTCGTATACCGTGACCATGATCCAGAAAATGCTGGAGTCGGAAGATTATTCCAGCATCCCGGGATACCAACCGCACGATCGACGCCTGCTCTAGCGCTAGACCTCGGTTCCATAGAAGGAACCTCGATGGGAAGAGGATATGCCTTGTCGGTGACTCCTTTTGTCATGACGGAAAATCCCTCTGCTGTGTTTGCGCGGCAGATCAAAGGCGTGGCCCGACGCGGGGATCTCGGCTGCGAGCGGTTGACGAGCAGCCCGACCGCCAAGGCCGTGTTCTTTTCCGTCACCGGAATGAAGGAAAATCCATGCGGCAAGCCGATGCCGATTTTTGTCCTGGGAGTCCGTCTCGTTCGCCGTCCGGATGACCGTGCCCTTCTGATTTTCGTATCAAGTCCGAGCGGTTGACCGCTCGTTCCCTTAGGTGGCCCATTCCTTGCCGGCACGTCCGGGCCCGCCTCTTGCCCTCTTTCCTGCCGAGCTTCGTTCCCGTAGGGAGCCGAGGTTGGAACCATGGAGCGGCGTCAATTTCCGAGGGTGCCCGTTTGCTACCTTGGGCACATCTCTACGGGCGACAAGACGGCCCTCGATGCCGTTGTGCTGGACCTCTCGGTCGGAGGGTGTCGCATGCACAGCACGACGCCGGTCGTCCCGGGGGCGCGCCTGGATCTGCAAATCGCGCTGCCGAATCAAATCGTGCCGTTCGTCGTGAAGGGAGCGACGGTCCGATGGTCGCGGAAACCGGAATTCGGAGTCTCCTTCACGGGGTTGCGTCCGGAGGACCAAGCGCGTCTGTGTCGGCTGATGTGACCGGCGCGAGTCAGCCCCTGGCTTATCCTGACGGCCGCCCGGACGCCCGGAGGATGCCTGAGCGCGTTGGGTCGGAGCCTCAACATGCGAACCAACCGAGACTCGTTTGTGCGTAGAGAACAAGTCTCGATCCGACAGGGAAACAAGAGGTGTTACTCATGCAAGCGAAACAAGCCGCAGCAACGATCTGTTCGCCGCCCCGAGTCGGCACCATTCTCCTCGTCGAAGACGACAAGACTCTGCGCGACCTTGCGCGGATTGCGCTGCTGAGACTTGGCTATACGGTGCTGTTCGCGGCGGACAGCGACTCCGCCATCAAGGTGTCACAGATGCATCGCGACCCTATCGACCTGCTCATCGCCGATGTGGTCCTGCCTGGAATGAACGGGTCCCGATTGGCCGAACGACTCCGGACTCTCCGACCGGACATGCGGGTCCTGTTCATGTCCGGGATGGTGCCGGAAGGCAGTGTTCGTGTCGCCGCGCTGTCGGGATCGGGATTTCTCCAGAAACCTTTCAGTCCCGACGACCTGGCAGCCAAAGTACGGGAGATGCTGACGGATACATGCTCATGACCGGGAGAAACCGCTTAAGAACGAGACGAGGGCAGGGACCTTCCCTGAAAGACGCGTCGCCGGGCACCTGGACGGTGTTGCACTCAAATGTGGCGGGACTCAGCGGCGCGCGGTGGGAGTTGCCATGGCACGCTACTTCTTGAAGAGATTCTGGAAGGCGCGCCGCGCGACTTCGGGGTCCGCCGATCCCGATGACGTTTCCCGCTCGACCGTGATGCGCAGCGAAAAGAAGATGCACTCGTTGCGAGCGCGCTTGTCGGCGATGCGCTCGGGGATCGGCTGGGCGCATTCAAATCGCTGGCCCGGAGCGAAGTGCGTACACTGCTGGCAGGCATGCAACTCTGCTCTGCACTTGGGACATTGGACGAGCGCATCGGTCAACGGGGGGAGTTGCGTTCCGCAATCAGCGCAGCGGACGACGGTCCGGGTCTGAAGCGGCGCGGGCGCCCGCGGTACCGACGATCCTCCTGGCTTTCCCCTTCGCTCCTTTTCGGATTCTCGATACCCTCGCTGGCCATATTTTCTGTCTGCCATCGCGATCCCCTAGGATTCCGGCTTCAGTCTACTCCAAGTTGCAATTGGTGTCACCCAGCGCTAGCCCACATTATTCATGACCACTTCTACTGCAACCGCCGAGACGCCGCTGCGACAAGCCAGCATGCGCCTCTGGGCATGCTGGCGGGCAGGCTCGCCCCCTCGCGGCCTCAACGTACGGTTTCAAGTACGCCTCGGCCTCTCGGGGCTCCGCGTGGGGGGTACCCGTTGCTCTTCTCTTTGCAACGGGTCCGACGCTTGGCGCCTTCCGGGTACCCGTTGCTCTTCCGCTGCAACGGGTGCAGCGTCACGAACCGTCATGAATAATGTGGGCTAGCCGCGATTCGCCCGATCCAGCGGAGCGCATTCCTCTCATGGCGCGCGGCTTGCGTTGGTTGAGCAGGATGTCGCGGCCGCAGCCCGGCAAAACTCTACCCCAGTCTCGCTGCCTCTCTTTGTTCGATCGTTCAATCCTGAACGCGGCGGTGTAGAATAACCATCGTGGACTAATCGGCCCGGATCCGAAAATATGTTCCTCGACGAACAGGCGTTTCCGGGCTTCCCCAAATAATCCTCTCCCTCCGCTTGAGGGAGAGGACAAAGGTGAGGGTGGTGTCCGATAAGTCCCCCCTCACCGCAACTTCTCCCCCGAGGGGGCGAGGGAAATATACGATTCATAGTCCGATAGAATTTCGGATCACGGCTAGCCCTGCTTTGGCGAGAAGTCTTTTGTCGAAGGAGGGGATCATGGAGAAGATCGCATTGGATCACAATCGGGGACACGAAAAGGAT
>JBBIOW010000179.1:0-5771 GCA_037443165.1 Nitrospiraceae bacterium
GCCCGAGTTCCCGATTGATCGCCACCGACACGGCGGAGAAGGCTTCGTTGATCTCGAACAGGTCGATGTCGCTCACCGACAGACCGGTCTTTTTCAGCACGAGTTTGACGGCCTCGACCGGCGCGATCGTGAACCATTCGGGGGCCAGCGCCGCGCCTGCATACCCGACGATCCGGGCCATCGGCTTGAGTCCGAGGACGGCCGCTTCATCCTCGGCCATGACGACGAGCGCCGCCGCGCCATCGTTGCACGACGGCGAGTTCCCCACGGTGAGCACGCCGTCTTCCTGAAATACCGGCTTCAAGCTTCGCAGTTTGCCGAGGTCCACGCGGTTGGGCTCTTCATCCTCCGCGACCGTGAGTGAAGGACCCTTCTTCTGTGGAACCTCGACCGCGACGATTTCCCGCTTGAACGCCCCGGTCGCGATGGCCTCCCGCGCGCGGCGGTAGCTTTCGAGCGCGAAGTCGTCCAACTCGGCGCGGGTGAGCCCGTACTTGGCGGCGCACAGCTCACCTCCGTTGCCCATATGGAACTGGTTATAGACGTCCCACAGGCCGTCTTTGACCAAGCTGTCGATCAATTCGGCGTGGCCCAAGCGATAGCCTTGGCGAGCCTTCTCCAAGAGATACGGCGCGCGCGTCATGCTTTCCATGCCACCCGCCACCACCACGCGCGCGTCGCCGGCCGCGATGGCCTGCGCCGCCATGATGACGGTTTTCAAGCTCGACCCGCAGACCTTGTTCACGGTCGTCGCGCCGACGGAATTCGGAATCCCGGCGCCGATGGCGGCCTGCCTGGCCGGCGCCTGCCCCAATCCGGCGCTCAAGACACAGCCCATGAACACTTCGTCCACCCGCTCCGGCGGCAGGTCGATCCGCTTCAAAGCTTCGGCGATGGCGATGCTGCCCAGTTTGGTGGCCGGGACGGGGCTGAACACGCCGTTGAAACTTCCCATCGGAGTCCGCACTGCGCTGACGATGACGGCATTCCGTGTCTTCATCTCTGTCCCCATATGCCTTCGACTCACCCTGCAACATGAAAATGCGGGTGGTGCCGACCTGGGTACCCCTGACCCGTTGCACGCGACCCATTGCAAGATGAAGCAATGGGTGCCCCGGCAACGGGTACCCCCGCAGCGGGGGCCCTACACCGGGCGGGGTGCGAGCACGGACGGGCTGGTCGATGACAGGCCCCGCATTTTCATCACAGAAACTTCTCCCATTCGCTCTGTTCGAGGTACTGCTTCACCTTGGCCATGAACCGGTCGGCCATCGCGCCGTCGATCACCCGGTGATCGAACGACAGGCTGAGATAGCACATGGGCCGGATTGCGATCGCGTCGTTGATCACGACGGCGCGTTTCTGCACCGCCCCGACGCCGAGAATGGCGATCTGCGGCTGGTTGATGATCGGCGTGCTGAACAAGCTGCCGAACCCGCCGTGATTGGTGATCGTGAACGTGCCTCCCTGCACCTCCTCGGGGTTCAGTTTCTTGGTCCTCGCCCGCTCCGCCAGATCGGTGACTTCCCGGCCTAACTGTTGGAGCCCCTTCTGATCCGCGTGGCGGACGACCGGCACCAGCAGCCCGTCCTCCAGCGCGACCGCGATGCCCATGTGGATGTCTTTCTTGACGATGATCCCCTGATCCCCCCACGACGAATTGAGCACGGGGACATCCTTGATCGCGCGCGCGACCGCGCTGATCACGAAGGGGAGATATGTCAGCGTCCGGCCTTCGCGGAACTTGACGATCGCGCTGAAGTCCGCTTCGAAGAAGGTGGCGACATGGGCCGAAGTCTGCCGGCTCTTGACCATCCGCTCGGCGATGGTCTTGCGCATCTGGCTCAACGGCAGAAGCTCCTCGCGAGGGGGAACGGGTTGTTCGCCTAACGCTCCACGCTTCGCCACAAAGTCCAGGACATCTTTCTTGGTCACCCGTCCCCCGGCGCCGGTGCCGGTGACCTGCGACAGGTCCACGCCATGTTCCTTCGCCAGTTGTCGGACGGCCGGGGAATAATGATCTGGCCCGGCGGCGGACGGTTCCATGGGGCGGACGACCACGCCGCCGACGCGGTTGATGACACCGGTCGAGGGCTGCTCGCTTTCCAGCCGCCCGAGCAACGTGCCGATCGGCACCGTCTGGCCGGCCTGCACCAGGACTTCGCTCAGCACCCCGGTGGCCGGGGAAGGAATTTCGAGCGAGACCTTGTCGGTCTCCACTTCCAACAACGGCTGGTCCTTCTCGATCCGGCCGCCCGGTGGAATCATCCATTTGATAATGGTCCCCTCGGCGATGCTTTCGCCGAGCTGGGGCATGAGAATGTCGGTGGCCACAGAAACCCTCGTTATGCGTGATGCGTCATGCGTGACGAGCTAGAAGCGGACATGAACCGAACACTTGGGATCACCGCGTTTCACCGAATCGCCCGGCACGACTTCTACTTCTAATAGGCCGCCAATTTCCTTGCCGCGGCGACGATGTCGCCGACCTTCGGGAGAAAATACTCTTCCAGCGGCGTGCTGAACGGCACGGGAGTGTCAGGCGCGGCGATACGCAGAATCGGCCCGTCCAGGCAGTCGAAGCACTCTTCCGCCAGCAACGCGGCGATTTCCGCGCCGATGCCGCCGGTCTTGTTGTCCTCGTGCAGCATGATGGCCTTGCTGGTTTTGCGCACCGAGGTGAAGATCGTGTCCTTGTCGAGCGGGATCAGCGTCCGGAGGTCCACGATTTCGAGATCGATCCCTTCTTTGGCCAACAGCTCGGCCGCCTCCAGCGCCAGGTGCACCATCGCCCCGTAGGTCACGACCGTGATGTCCTCGCCCGTCCGTTTCACCTCGGCTTTCCCGATGGGCACGATGAAGTCCTCGTGCGGCAGCACCGCCTTGATTCGGCGGTAGAGAAATTTGTGTTCGAAGTAGATGACCGGATTGGGGTCGCGAATCGCCGCCTTCAGTAAGCCCTTGGCGTCGTACGGCGTCGAGGGGGCCACGATCTTCAGCCCCGGTGAGTGAAAGAACCATCCCTCCGGACACTCCGAGTGAAAGGGCCCGCCATGCACGCCGCCGCCGAAGGGGGCCCGGATGACCATCGGCACCGCGGCGCCCCAGCGGTAGTGGTTCTTGGCCGCGACTTCCGTGATCTGATCGAACGCGCAAGAGATGAAATCGGCGAATTGCATCTCCACCACCGGCCGCATCCCCATCATCGCGGCGCCGATCGCTGCGCCGACGAAGCCGGACTCGGAGAGCGGCGTGTCCAGGACCCGCCACTCGCCGTATTTCTTCTGGAATCCCTCGGTGATGCGGAAAGCCCCGCCGTACGGTCCGATGTCCTCGCCCAGCAGGAACACGCGCTCGTCACGGGCCATTTCTTCGTCCAGCGCTTGCGAGATGGCCTCAAGATAGGTGACTTCCTGTGCGGTTGTGGCTGTCGTCATGGCTGTCCCTCGTCACGCTAGTAAGTGGCCAGTAGTGAATAGCGAGCAGCTAGGTGGCCCAACACCGGTCGCGATTGGCTATTGGCCGTTCGCTTCTGTCGCGAACACGCCGTCCAACACTTCCCGTCCCTCCGGGAGCGGGCTGCGTTCGGCGAACTCCACCCCGGCCTCGACCTCTTTCTT
Organism: Nitrospiraceae bacterium; assembly: GCA_037443165.1. Lineage (GTDB taxonomy): Bacteria > Nitrospirota > Nitrospiria > Nitrospirales > Nitrospiraceae > DATLZU01. The sequence goes on from JBBIOW010000179.1 coordinate 3,621, forward strand.
CACCCGCGCTTCAACTTCTCTGAACGTCGATTCGTCCCCGTAGCCGAGCTGTTTGAGCATCTGCTCGGCCTTCATGATCGGATCCTTCTTCTTCCATTCCTCCAACAACTCACGCGGCACGTACTTGGCCGAGTCGTGCTCCGAATGGCCGTGCATGCGCATCGTCTTGGCTTCGATAAAGGTCGGCCCCTCGCCGGACCTGGCCCGCTGAATCGCGCGCTTGGCGGCCAGGTAGACTTCTGCGACGTCGTTGCCGTCCACGATCTCGCCGGGCATGGCGTAGGCCTTCGCGCGCTCGACCACGTCTCGAATCGCCATCTGCAGGCGGAGCGGGGTCGAGTAGGCGTATTGATTGTTGTTGCAAAAGAAGACGACCGGCAGCTTCCGCACGGAGGCGAAGTTCAGGGCTTCGTGAAAATCGCCCCGGCTGGTTCCGCCGTCGCCCGTGTTGGTGATGACCACGCGCGACTCGCCGCGCAGTTTGAAAGCCAGCGCCGCGCCGGCCGCCACTGGCAGATTGTCGGCCAAATGGCTCACGAACCCGATGATCCCGCGTTTGAGGTCGCCGATGTGGACGTTCCCGTCCTTTCCCTTGGTCGGTCCGGTCCGCTTGCCCAAATACTGGGCGATGACCTCGCCAGGGGTGATGCCGCGAATGAGAAACGCGCCCATGTCCCGATGATAGGGCGCGATGACGTCGTCTCGTTCCAAGGCGGAGGCATAGCCCACCGCGATCGCCTCCATCCCGTGACTCGTATAGACCCCGCCCATGATCCGGCCCTGCCGGTACAGCGCTGTGATCCGTTCCTCCAGCGTTCGAGTCAGCCGGAGGTAGTAGTACATCTGGAGCAGATCGTCTTTCTTGATCTCCTTCGCGACCAACTCAAGGTCCATGCTGACCTCCTGGAAGATGAGTGGGGAGTGACTGAGGAATGCTCGAAGTTCACTCCCAATTCGCATTCCTACTCAGCAGTCACTCAAAATTCCGGCATCTCCTTCCACGATAACAACGGTTTCTGGGCTTTGCACAGCGGGCACTGGTCCGGCTCCCACTGAGGCATGTCGAGGTCGGCCGCGTAGTAAAAGGGATACTGCTGCACGAGTTCCTGCATGAGCGGAAATTGGCCGCTATCCCGTCGCGCGAAGACCATCATACCCGCCAGGATGCCGCCGTGATCCGTGATCACGTTCCCTAGCTTGCTGACGCAATTCCCGCGCGTCGTCACGTCGTTCAAGGCGACGAACCGCTCCCCCGTGCGAATGGCGCCGGTCCTGATCTCCGTGCCGATCTTGCCGGTCTCCGGGTTGTAGGGCGTCAGGGTGACCCGCAGCCGCATTTTGTCGTGCAGAATATCGGCGACCCCTTCGGCCAGGAGTTCGGCCGCCGACGTCGTCGCGACGATCCCGGTGATGGGATCGCGTTGAAAGGTCAGTCTGATCCAGTCCGCCATGTCGCGCGCGATCAGCCGGATCAGTTGGGGGATGCGTGCGATGGATTCGAACCGCAGATACGTCGCGGTGTGGTGTCCGGAGACCACCTCGACGTGCGTGTCGAAGTACACGCAGCGGGCGGTCCGCAACAGTCGATGGATGTCCCAGTCGGACAGTTTGGATTGGGGGCCGTCGCGGATGATGTGTTTCAATTTGGACTCGATGTCCGGCCCGTCGTACAGGGCCCGATGTCGCTCGATCAATTCTCCCAAGATTCGCTCGTCCGTCACATGTACGCTCATGATACGTTCTCCCGCTCCGGTTGTTGCACGATCCGTGTCCGAAGCACGCCGATGGGCTGAATTTCCAACTCGACCACATCGCCGGGGCTCAAAAAGCGATCCAGCTCCAATCCGCAACCGCCTCCCACCGTGCCCGATCCGAACACATCCCCCGGGTAGATCGTCTCTCCCCGCGACACGTGGGCGATCATCTGCGGGAACGTCCAGTGGATGGTGCCGAATCGACCCCGGGACCAGACCTCGCCGTTGACCCGCGCGATCATGATGAGCGCGTTGAGATCGGGAATTTCATCCGGCGTCACCAGGCAGGGGCCGATGGCCGTCGCGAAGTCCTTGCCTTTCGCGGGACCCAGCCGGCAGGCCATCTCCTGGAACTGGATGTCACGCGCGCTGAAGTCGTTCATGATCGTATAGCCGG
>JBBIOW010000180.1:0-5770 GCA_037443165.1 Nitrospiraceae bacterium
AGTCGAAGTGGTGCCGGAGGGGCACCTCCTGCTGATCCTCAACGTCGATCGCCCGGGCGTGATCGGCGAGGTCGGAAAAGTACTAGGGGATCACGATATCAATATCGCCCGCATGCAGTGCTCCCGTGAGGAACGCGGCGGCAACGCCTTATTGATCATTGGTACCGACGTCCCTTTATCTCGCGAGGTTCTGGACCAGATTAAGTCCGCGAGAAATATTCTCTCGGTCAAGGTCGCCGATCTCTCCATGGGTCTGTAACCGACCCTCCATTGGCCATGGCTCGCCCGCCGAGCACACCGTCCACTCACCCGTCCCGCCCGATGTCCAGACAGGAACGTTCGCTCGTGCCGGCGGGCATGACGACCATTTTGCCTCACGTCGCACTGCAGGTCCGGCGGCTTGAGGGAATTCTTCTGACCCAGTTGAGTCGTTGGGGCTATGACGAAATTATCCTGCCAACGTTCGAGTACTTGGACGTGCTGGCACCGGGTCTTGAGCAGGGCATCATCGAGAAGTGTTACCAGTTCGCTGATCGGACGACCGGCCGTATCTTGCTCCTGCGGCCGGATGCCACCGCGCAGATTGCTCGGACCGTGGCAATGGGGATGATCGATAGGCAAATCCCCTTACGCCTGTCCTATCGGACCTCCGTCTTTCGGTACGAGCCAGAACATGCCGGGCGCGATCGGGAGATTTTTCAAGTCGGAGCGGAACTGATCGGGCGGGACGATATTGCCGCCGACGCCGAAATCATCGCGCTCATGGCCGAATGCTTGAAGCAGGTCGGGCTCCGTTCATTCAAGGTCTCTTTGGGGCACGTCGGGTTTTTTAAAGGACTGCTGGCCGGAACGGGGATGTCTGCGGAGGGACGAAAGCGGGCCGAACAGGCCGCGGCGCGCAAGGATCTGCCGCGCCTCGAGGAAATTCTCTCGTCCGAGCGAGTGCCGCTGGTCCAGGCTCGGTCGATCCTCGAAGCGCCCGGACTCTATGGGCGGGAGGAAGTGCTGGATCGAGGACGTCGTCTTGCCGGACGGGATCGTACACTGCAATCGACGCTCGATCGGCTTACTCAGGTGTATCGGGTGCTGGAGTCCGCTGGCCTCCGCGACTCCCTCTTGCTCGACCTTGGCGAATTCCGCGGCTTTGACTATTATGACGGGCTCGTGTTCGACGTGTTTGCGGACGGGGTCGGATGTGAACTCGGTGGCGGTGGACGCTACGATCACTTGATCGGACGATTCGGTCGAGATCTGCCGTCCACCGGCTTCGCGTTGGATGTCGATCGACTCTTCCGCGCCTTGAGCGCGGACCTGGCCAGCGAGATCCACCAAGCAGGGCCTGACTATGTGGTCTGCGCGCCGGCCCACTTGTCCCAGCGGCTGTTTCAGGTGACGAACCTGTTAAGGGCGCACGGGTGTCGGGTCATTCATGGGACTGTTCGGAAGCGTCCCGGCAACACGGTCGAGGCCGCTGTCGAAGAGGCGCGGCGGTATCAGGCCGCAGCGGCTCTTGTGCTCGGTACCCCCGGTCTTTCCTCTGACGAAGTGATGATGATCGAAAATTTTTTATCCGGTCCAGCCTCAAAGCGGTCGAGGAAAAGCCGCTCCAAGGCGCACTCCTTCAAGCGGATCAAGATTCAAGCGCTTGCCGGTTTGGTCGGCAGAACAATGAGCTCCTGACAGGAACAGCGACGGTCATGGCGACAGTCGATCTTTCAGAACCGAAACTGCCTCCCCAAAACCTGGAGGCCGAGCAATCGGTGTTGGGCGCCATTCTGCTCGATAACGGGGCGATGGCTAAGGCGATGGAGCTGTTGAGCGAAGAAGATTTCTATCGGTCAGCGCATAGGAAGATCTATCGCGCGATGCTTGAACTGTCCGAGTTCGGAGAGGTGATTGACCAGATCACCCTGACCGAGCGGCTCAAGGAGAGAGGTGAGTTGGAAGCGGTGGGAGGCGCCGCCTATCTGGCGGAACTCGTCCAGGTCGTGCCAAGCGCAGTGAATATCCGCTACCACTGCAAGATCGTTCGGGACAAAGCACTCCTCCGGGGACTGATCAGCACAGCCACTGACGTTATCGCCCGCGGGTACGAGGGCATGGTCCCGATCGATGAGTTGTTGGAGTTTGCCGAGCAATCGGTGTTCAGTCTTGCTCAAGGGAAGCTCGGCCGCTCGTTCACGCAGATCAACCATATCATCAAAGAAAGTCTCGAACTCGTCGACCGTCTCTCCAAACGGAAAGAGCGGGTGACGGGGGTGCCGACCGGGTTTTACGATCTTGATGATCTGACGGCCGGTCTGCAGGCATCGGATCTCGTCGTGATTGCCGGGCGCCCCAGCATGGGCAAGACCAGCCTGGCGCTCGGGATCGCCCAGCATGCGGCCATTCATGCAGGGGCCGTCGTCGGGATTTTCAGTCTGGAGATGTCCAAGCCTCAATTGGTGCTCCGGATGCTGAGCTCAGAAGCCCGCGTGGATTCTCACGCGTTGCGGACCGGGAGACTGCAGAAGGAGGATTGGTGGCGGCTGGCCGAGGCGGCCGGGCGTCTCGAGCAGGCGCCGATTTTTATCGATGATACAGGGGCGCTCTCGGTCCAACAAATGCGGGGCAAGGCAAGGCGTCTCAAGGCCGAGCGAGGGCTTGACCTGTTGATCGTGGATTATCTCCAGCTGATGCAGGGCCGCAGCGATGCTGAGTCTCGCCAACAGGAGATTTCCGACATTTCCCGATCCTTGAAAGGACTGGCCAAGGAGCTCAATATCCCGGTCGTCGCGCTGTCGCAGTTGAGCCGCAACGTCGAAAACCGAAAACCGCCGATTCCGATGCTGGCAGACCTTCGCGAGAGCGGCGCCATCGAGCAGGACGCGGACGTGGTGATTTTTATTTACCGCGAAGAAGTCTACGATCCGAACTCGGAAAAGAAGGGGATCGCCGATATTCTCGTGCGGAAACATCGCAACGGTCCGATCGGAGACAGGCAATTGTTTTTTCATGATAAGTTCGCGAAGTTCGAAAGCCTTGACACCCGTGAAGCAGTTTGACGATGGGTGAGTACCATCTGTATAATCCTCCTCGTGTGCGTTCGGATCTTCTCCGCCGCTTGTTACAACGGAGTAGTATTACGGTCCATGAAAATGGGTGCCGCAATTGTGGGTCTCACTCTCAGGACACTGGGACTCAATGCCTTGATGATTGCGGCGATTCCTTCGATCATTGCAGCCTGTGCCGCCGCTCCCCGCACTGATGTCGGATCTCCTCCCGGTTCACCTTCATCAGAAACCAAGTCGGCTTCGGCCGTCGATGCTCGGTCCTCTTACCATTTCATGTTGGGTTACCAGGCCGAACTGGCTCAGGACACCGAACGCGCGATCCAAGAGTATCAGGCCGCGTTGCGAACCGATCCCACTTCTCGCTTCCTGAAGGCGCGCCTAGCAACGCTGTTTTTCTCTGCGGGGGACCTTGCGACGGCCGTGCGCTACGCAGATGAAGTGGCTGAGGGCGCAGATCAGGATGCGCAGTTGTTGGGACAGATCGCCGGAATTTATGCCGGAGCTGGCCAGGTGGACAAAGCACTCATGCTATTCGATCGCGCGATCGAGATCGACCCATCCAAGAGCGAATCATATTTTTCAAGAGGGTTGTTGTTGCTGAATCTCAAGCGCTTCGACGAGGCGGCACAGAGTATCGAGCGGGGTATCAAGATCGCGCCAGACTCGCCGGTGGGCTATTACTATCTCGGTCGTGTGGCGATCGAGGCGAAGCAGCCGGACAAGGCTATTGGCAGTTTCGAACGGGCCATGGCCGTCAATCCGGCGTTCGAGCCGGCTTACATGGCGCTGGCTTCGGCCTATGAGTCTCAGCGGAACCGTGAAAAGGCCATCGCGGTCTATCGCAAATATTTGCAACTCGTGAACCCCCGCGGTAGGGAAATTCGCCAGCATCTGATTCGGTTGCATATCAATGGGAAAGAATACAGAGAGGCGATGGCGGAGTTGGAAAAGGTCCTTGCCGACGATCCCTCCGATCTCGATGCACAACTTCGACTGAGCTTAATTTATGGTGAACTGAAGGAATATCAGAAAGCGATTGAGCGGTTAACCCAAATTTTGGTCGCCCGTCCGGCTGAGCTGAAAATCAGGGATTACCTGGGATTCATGCTTGAAGAAACCAAGCAATATGACAAAGCGGTGGAGGCCTATACCGACAATCTCAAGCTGGACCCGAACTATTTTGACAGCCATCTGCATGTGGGAGTGTTGCTGTACCGGTTGAAGCGGTTCCCGGAAGCCGCCTCGCATCTCTCGCAGGCCGTCCAGTTAAATCCCAAACAGCCTGAGGGGTATTTGGTGCTCGGGTTGACCTATCTCCAAACCGAACAATACGAATTGGCATTACAAACCTTTGAGGAGGGGATTCGTTATAACCCTGCCAATCCTGACCTGCATTTCAATCTCGGGACGGCTTATGACAAGCTGAACCGCTTCGACGACGTGGTCCGCGCCATGGAGACGACACTGAAACTCGATCCCAAGCACGCGGATGCGCTGAACTATCTTGGCTACAGTTACGCGGAGCGAGGCATCAAGATCGAGGAAGCCGTCGCGCTGACCAAGCAGGCTGTCGCGTTGAAACCGAACAACGGCTATTATGTGGACAGTCTCGGGTGGGCGTTTTTCAAGATGGGATTGATCAACGAGGCACTCGCGGAGATCAAGCGCGCGGTCGATCTGGTCGGGGACGATCCCGTCATTTTTGAACATTTGGGCGAAATCTACCTCAAGAAAGATCTGATCTCGGAAGCCCGGGAAGCCTGGCTTCATTCACTGGAGCTTGATCCCTCCAACATCAAATTGATCGAGCGCTTTCGCGAACGCGGGATGGGTGATCCGACCCAGGAAGAGCGCATCCGGCAAGCCCAGCGAAGGGTTTCGGAGAATAAAGCGTTCCAACACGCGACGCCGTGACCCATAAAAGGGCCTCGCCTGTGCCCCGTTCATTCAGGCCATCAATCCGAACGCCGAACCAGCGAGGCGAAGAAGAAGGTTCACGAAAGACCGCTGGTGTGTAACCGCCCCTGCCTCGTGCGAGCAGATCGCTTGCAGTTTGGCAAGCATTCGCGCAAGCAATTCGGATACACCTGTATCTGTTTCGATTCAGCGCAATCCCATAAGCGCCTTCCCCCCATTCGCGGCTGATAGACTCTTCTGATTGGAGAAGAGTGTTCGTCTCCTGCTGCCGTTTTTTGGTCATTCCACGCGCTAAACAAGCTCTCGATCAAGCTATCTATCCTCAGTCTTGGCAAGCCTTGCCCCAGGCGCAATTTCAAAAAATTCTTTCCTTTCAACAAATTCCCTGTAGGCTTCGCGAAGAATCTTTCCTGGCATGGTCTCTGCTCACAGTTGATCCGCCGTTGTCAAAGGAATGGACCTGAGATGATGAACTCCGCTCGTACGCAACGGGGTTTCACCTTGATCGAGTTGATGATCGTGGTGGCAGTGCTCGGTATTGTTTCGGCCATCGCGATTCCGAATTACTTGCGGTACCAAGCGAAGTCGCGGCAGTCCGAAGCGCGGACGAACCTCGGTGCGATTTTTGTGGCAGAAACTTCGTTTTTCGGGGAGCAGTCTCGATATGGAGACTTTAGTGAAATAGGCTTTAGCTTGGCTGCCACATCGAACCGATACAACTATGGTGGTCCAAAGGATCAAGGAACAGCAGGCGATGCGAGTGAGTGCAGTTCTCCCAGACCCTCCTGCATTCAAGCCGC
>JBBIOW010000181.1:0-5704 GCA_037443165.1 Nitrospiraceae bacterium
ACAGGTGCTCGGGAGCCGATAAGCCAGCGTGTTGATGATCTTCGCACTGACCATCTGTCTCGGTCTCGCCGCGCTGGCCCTGCGCTATTCGGGAACCATCGAGGCCATCATCCTCTTGACCCAAGCCTGTCTGATCGTCATCATGGTCACCATCTTGGAATTCTCTGGCCGGCGTTCGTTAGCGAGAAGCTGGCAGCCGTCAACAATCCTACCTTCCTCTCTCTTGAGAAGATCGAGGGAAGGAAGGAGTCAGTGAAAGCACCATGATCTCCCAACCACGGACCCAGTAATGGTCCCCACGGTCGAATGGAAAGACGGCACGGTGCGGTTGCTGGATCAGAGCCGATTACCGGGATCCGTCGAGTTCCTGGAGTGTCGCGACTATCAGGCAGTAGCCAAGGCGATCAAAGAGTTGAGAGTCAGGGGTGCGCCGGCGATCGGCGTGGCCGCGGCGATGGGTATTGCACTAGGCGCCCAGTCGGTCTCTGTCTCCGGCTACGACGAGTTCGCCAAAGCCATATCGGCGATCTGCGACCAACTCGCCGCGACTAGGCCAACGGCGGTCAACCTGTTCTGGGCCATCGAACGAATGAAGCGGAAGTTGGCCAAGCTGCGGGGCCGGCCTGTGACGGAAATCAAGCGGGAGTTGATCGAAGAGGCGCAACGCATACGTGACGAGGACGTGGCGCTGTGCCAAGCCATCGGACGCCATGGATCCGCATTGATCAAAGACGGCCAGACGATCCTGACCCATTGCAACGCCGGCGCGCTCGCGACCGCCGGCTACGGGACGGCGCTGGGCGTGATCCGGGCAGCGTGGGAGCAGGGCAAGAAGATCCGCGTGGTCGCGGACGAGACGAGGCCCGTGTTGCAAGGCGCTCGACTCACGGTCTGGGAGTTGATGCAGGACCACATTCCCGTCACGCTGATCACCGACAATATGGCCGGCGCCCTGATGCGGCAGGGCAAGGTTCATCTGTGCGTGGTCGGTGCCGACCGGATCGCGGCCAACGGGGATGTCGCCAATAAGATCGGCACGTATTCCGTAGCGGTGCTCGCCAAGGCACACGGCATCCCGTTTTATGTCGCGGCGCCGTCCTCCACCATCGATCTCGCCACCCAATCCGGCGACCAGATTCCGATCGAACAACGCAACCCGCACGAAGTCCTCTCGATTCACGGCAGCCATCTCATCGCCCCGGCCGGTGTGGAGGTGCTCAATCCCGCGTTCGACGTCACCCCCGCTGAGTACATCACCGCCATCATCACCGAGCGGGGCGTGTTCAAGCCAGGAGAGTTGGTCACGTACTTCGGGGCTTGACGCTTCACGCTTGCCTTCGAATGGTCTCGGCCGCCCGGATGTCTCGTGCAATCTTCCGGATAACAGCGCGAAACATAGCGCCGTCGTCGCGGGTGTGGTCGTCAGTGCTTCGTCGGTGCGGAGGGTGCTTGTCGGTCATCAGGCGGTTCCTGGCCATCGGTTCGGTTCTGTGCACGCTGTTCACCCCGTACCTGCTCCACGCCGCCGCCTCCAGTGTCCTCGACAGAGCGCCTGCGCCGTCGCTCAGGGTAACGCATTCGTCGCCCAAGCCGACGATCCTTCCGCTGTGTGTTACAACCCGGCCGGGATGACCCAATTGTCGGGCGTCCAACTCTCCACCGGCGGCCTCTTGGTGGGAGGCTGCACCACCTTCGCAAATCCGGCCGGCGCGACCACCGGGGGCAATTTCGGCGGAGCCGTCGCGCTGCCGCCGCCTGCCAATTTTTATTTGATAGCCAATCTGAAAGACCTGGGCGTTCGGGGGCTCGGCGACCTCATGCTCGGTCTCGCCGTCCTTTCGCCTTTCGGCATCAAGTACAAGTACCCAGATGATGCGCCGTTCGCCACCGCCGTCACCCGCACCTCACTCGACCTTACCGACATCAAGCCAACCGTCGCCTATAAGGTGTCCGATCGGTTTTCCATAGGTGTCGGGGCGGATATCTATGCCTTCCTTCCCTTCCTGGGGCGAATCGCAAGCCGAGGTTCAGTTCACCTCTTCCGGTGGACAGGGATTGCCCCCAGCCGGAACCAAAATGGAACTCAATGGAAAGGGCACGGCCGCAGGATTCAATGCGAGTTTGCTCTATACTCCGTTGCTCAACGGCGACGGAAAACCCGTCGCCGCGGTCGGTCTGGTGTACCGAAGCCAGGCCGCTGTCCATCTTCGTGGATCGTTGCTCGGCGACGGCCGGGTGTTGCAAAGCACCGACGTCACCGTCGTCTTGCCGCAGGTGATCACCGGTGGAATCGCTCTGTGGCCGGTTCGCAATCGAACCCGTGAGTGGAAGCTGGAGTTGGATGTGGACTACACCGGATGGAACTCTTTCCGCAACCTGGATGTACATCGGTCCGATGGAACGACCGTGTTGTTTCCCCAGAACTGGCGCAACGCCTTCATGGTGATGATCGGGACGGAGTACAAGTGGTTGAGGCCCGCCGGGTTGCCAGACTGGGAAACGAGCCTTCGAGCCGGCTACTTGTTTCAGCAGACACCGGTGCCCGATCGGTCCTTCAGCCCGGCCTTCCCGGCGGACGCCAACAGCCACGGCCTTTCCATCGGGGCCGGGTTCCTGTGCGTGGGGGGGCGGTCGATTCCTCGGCGCGGTCCCCTGCGGAGACGGCGCACGCAGGTCTTTCTTTCCCAAGGCGATCGGGTTGGACGTCGCTTATCAAGCGATCCTCTATGAGCCCCGGACGGTCAGCGGCGCTGTGAATCCCTTTGCGACTCCCAGCGTCATCGACGGCCTCTATAAGACCACGTTCCATATTAGTGCGATCAATTTTCGCTTGAATTTCTGAGCGACGCTTCAGTCCGACATTTCCGCTGTGTCACCTTGCAAGCGGCATCTGGCCTTCTCTATAATGCCGCGCGACGTGAAGCCGGGCTTACTGTAGAACAGTCCTCATGAGCTTGCGGCTCAACTGACGGCTGACTGCCGAGAGCTGGCCGTTCTTCTCTCAAACCGCGTTGGAGGAAAGCGGAGTTTCATGAGTGAACGGACCTTAGCGATCATTAAACCGGATGCGGTGAAAAAAGGCGTCATCGGCGATATTATCGGCCGGTACGAGAAAGCCGGTCTCACGCCGATCGCGATGCGCATGCTGCGCATGTCCAAAGCGACGGCCGAAGGGTTCTATGCCGTCCACAAGGCCCGCCCGTTTTTCGACAGCCTCTGCACCTTCATGTCCTCGGGTCCGGTGGTTGTGCTGGTCTTGTCAGGCGACGGCGCGATCAAAAAGAACCGGGACCTGATGGGCGCAACGGATCCGGCCAAAGCCGATAAAGGCACCATCCGGGCCGTCCATGGGACGAACATCGAGCGCAACGCCGTGCACGGGTCCGATTCCCCCGAGACGGCGCGTTTCGAGATCGGCTATTTCTTTCCCGAGATGGATCTGATCGAAGAGTGAACCATTCTTCCCGTCGGCGTGGTTCATGACCGGTCTGTACGGGGTTCCGGGCATTGTGCCCATCGCTCGCTGTTTCCCGACTTCCAAGACCCTGGTTGCGTTGTGCGCGTGGCTCCTGTTGGGCTCGTGTATCGGATCCGGCTGCGCGGGCCGCTCCCAGCCAGCTATCCCACCGCCGGCGCCCTCTGCGGATCCGAGCGTGGAGGCGCAGGCCCGCCTACTGCTTGAAGCGCGAGTTCACTACGCCGAGGGGCGGTATGCCGCTGCCGCTCGTCTGCTGGAACGGTTTCTCTCAGGCTTTCCCGGATCGCCACATGTGCCGGAGGCGCGCTGGTGGTTGGCCCGTTCTTACGAGCAGCTCGGTGATGTGGATGCCGCGCTCGTGCACTACCGTACCCTGGCCGCCGGCGCGACCGGCTTGCGGGAGGACAGTTACGAGGTGCGGGCAATGCGCCGCCTCGAAGAACTGCGCCGAACCGCGAACCGGCTGGGAGCGGCTGCGGCGGCGCGCACCGCGTTGATGCTTTCTCCCTCCAGGCTGCCGCCCCTCGCCGACCTGGAACCGTGGATGCAGGGGCTCGTTCGAGCCGGCGTGACGACCCTGGCGTTGGAAGCAGTGACCGATGGCGGAACCACGCCGCCCGGCGTGTACTTCGACACGGGGTTGGCGCCCGTCCATCGCGATATCTTCAGCCTTGTGGTGCCGATGGCCAGGCGAGCCGGGCTGTCTGTGTTCGCCTTGGTTCCCCTTCAGCGGATGCCGTGGGTTGGTTCTCAATCCGATTGGATCAACGCCGTGTACGATCCAGCGGAACGACAGACTCGTCCGTCGGCGACCGTCGATCTGCTGAATCCGGCCGTGCAGGACAGATTGGTCGGACTGGCGGCCGCCCTGGCGCAATCCGGTATCGAAGGCGTGCTGATCCGTCTCAGCGAAGAGAAAGGCTTTTTCGCCGAATGCGGCGCCGCGGCGCGCAAGCGCTTCGCCGCCGCGTTCGCCGTCAAGCCCGAGCCGGCGCACCTCTGTTCCGTCACCGGGCGACGCCTCGAGGCGATGCCGCCGGAGTTCTGGCGGTGGATCGGTTGGAAATTCCAAGAGCGCCTGCGCTTGGTCGAACGGATCAGAGAGGCGATGCGGCAGAAGAATCCGCACGTGGTCATGGCGCTGGAGGTTCATCCGGAGGCGGCCACCGATCCGCTCCGGGCGCTCATCGAATACGGAGAGGACCTGATGAGCATCACCCAACGCGGCTTCGACCTGGTCTTGGCCATGCCCGCCATTTCGATGCGAGCGGCCTCGCACGGCGGATCCGACGAAACCGCGGCGAACGGTCTGAATGCTTTCGCGCGGTGGATGAGCGAGCGAGCGTTCGACCCGCGCCGGCTCTGGATCACGGACGTCGTCCGGATCCAGGACACGCGGACGCTGGGGGAAGGTGTTCCCGGTCCAGCACGTCGCGCGTTGTTGCCGGACGGCGTCAATCTTTTGTACCGGGTCGAATCAGCCGGCGCCGTTCCTTGACAAGGCACCGCCGCAGCACTTACGATCACGCGAAATTTCGGCAAGAGGCGGGTACCACGTGCCGCTAGCCGTATTCGGAGAGGACGATCATGATACCGACCGATCTTCGCTATCATCAGGAACATGAATGGATTCGCCTCAACGGCGCGCAGGGGACGATAGGGATCAGTCACTTTGCCCAGGATGCGTTGGGGGACATCGTCTTTATCGATCTACCCAAGGTCGGGGCGACGGTCAAGGCCGGCCAACAAATCGGAGAGGTCGAGTCCACCAAAACGACGTCGACCATCTACACGCCCGTGAGCGGGACGATCGTCAAGGTCAACACCGATCTCAAGGACCATCCCGAAACAATCAATTCCGATCCCTACGGCAAGGGCTGGTTGGCGGTGATCGACTTATCGGACCCGGCTGAAGTGGACAAGCTGATGACCGCCGCTCAGTATGAAGCCTTCCTCGCCTCTCAAAAGAAGGCGAATAGCGAGTAGCTGACAGCGAATAGCTGCCATACCTCTGAGCTATTAGCTGCTCGCTATTTGCTACGCGCTATGCCAACACAGATGCACATCGCCATCGTCGGGGCCGGACCGGGCGGCTATGTCGCGGCCATCCGCGCCGCGCAACTGGGCGCGCGCGTGACCGTCGGCGAGAATCAGGCGTTGGGCGGGGTGTGTCTGAACTGGGGATGTATTCCCAGCAAAGCGCTGCTTTCCGTCGTCGAACTGGGC
>JBBIOW010000182.1:0-1478 GCA_037443165.1 Nitrospiraceae bacterium
CGCGGCGTGCCGACGGTGCTCGTCAACGGCCGATTGTCGTCCCGTTCATTCGAACGCCAACGGATAGGCTTGGTCCGTCCCTTGTATCGCCGGATGCTCGACTCCGTCACCCTGTGTCTGATGCAATCCGACCGGGATGCCGAACGCATCGTCGCCCTGGGGGCTGATCCGGCCCGTGTGCGCCGCACCGGCAATATCAAGTTCGATCAACCCCCACCGGACCGGTCGGCGAGCGGTTCCCTCTCCCGCGCCATCCTGTGCCTTGCCGAAAACGAAGACCTGTTCGTGGCCGGAAGCACGCATCCCGGCGAGGAGGAACAGCTCATCGCCTGCTATCAGGCGTTACTGCGGCGCTTTCCCGAGCTCGTGCTCCTCTTGGCGCCGCGCCACATCGAGCGGGCGCCGCAGGTGGAAATGATGATCCGAGGCAAGGGTCTGGAGGTCGTCAGACGGAGCCGGCTCGGCGCCGATCCGCCGATTCCGGCCAATGCAGCCGGACCGCGTGTGATCCTGTTGGATACGCGTGGGGAACTGGCGACCGCCTATCGGTTCGCCGCCCTGGCGTTTGTCGGCGGCACGTTGGTCCCTGTCGGAGGGCACAATCTCCTCGAGCCGGCAGTCTGGGGGAAGCCGGTGTGGTTCGGTCCTCACACGGATCATTGCCAGGAAGTGGCCGATCTGCTGATACAAGCCGGCGGAGGGCGGCGGGTGCGCGACGGGGAACAACTCGCCGCCGAGCTGGCTGCGCACCTTGATGACCGGGCGAGTCTGGCGCGCATGGGGGAAGCGGCGCAGCGCGCGGTCCTCGCGAACCGCGGAGCCCTCGACCGGAGCCTGGAGCTGATTGCGAGCGTCTTCGAGAAGACGCAAGGCGAGAGGCAAGAGGCGAGGGCAGAGGAACGACGCGGAAGCCCCCTGCCCCTTGCCACGCGCCCCTCGATGTTCTTGCAGGCCCTGGCCCTGCCGTACGGCGCCGTCTCCGCGATCCGCGCGTCCCTCTATCGAGACGGCTGGCTTCCCACACGCAAACTCCCGTGCCGGGTCATCAGCGTCGGCAACCTGACCGTCGGGGGAACCGGGAAAACGCCGGTCGTGATCTGCCTCACCGAATGGTTGCTGGCGCAGGGTCGGCGAGTCGGGGTGCTCAGCCGCGGCTACCGCCGAAGGAGCCGATCGTCGCAGGTGCTGGTGTCGGACGGCCGGCGTCTCTTGGCCGGCCCGGCGGAAGCCGGAGACGAACCCTACTTGATTGCGAAACGGTGCCCGACCGCGATCGTGGCGGTGGGGGCGGACCGATATGCGCTGGGTCGATGGGTGCTGGAGCGGCACCCCATCGACTGCTTTGTGTTGGATGACGGGTTTCAACATCTGGCCTTGCATCGGGACGTCAACCTCCTGTTGATCGATGCCACGGATGTCGAAGGGCTGCGGGCCGTGTTTCCCGCGGGACGGCTGCGCGAACCGCTCACCGCCGCGGC
>JBBIOW010000182.1:1488-5684 GCA_037443165.1 Nitrospiraceae bacterium
TGCTGTTGACGCGAGCGGACGAGGGAGCCGGCGCTGAAGAGGTCTTGCAGCGTATCAGCCGGGCCGGCGGGCCGGCCGAACAGCCGATCCGGGTGTCGTTCAAACCTGACAAGCTGGTCGATGTGGCGACCGGCAAGCCGGAGGAACCGGGTCGCTTCGCCGGAACGTCAGCCGTTGCGTTTAGCGGCATCGCACGCCCGGTGCCTTTCCATTCATTGCTGGAGAGACTCGGGCTCAAGCTGGCCGATACCGCCGTGTTTCCAGACCATCATGAGTACCGGCCTGCCGATCTGGAGGACCTCCGTCGCCGTGCTCGTCGGTCCGGAGCGGAGTTGCTGATCACCACCGAGAAGGACGCAGGAAAAGTGGCCCCCCTGCTCCGGCCGGATGACCGCTGTTGGGCGGTGCGGCTGCGGACGGAGATCGTCGATGGGCAAGAACAACTGGAGTGCCTTCTTTTGGGATAACAGGGTATCGATTCAGCCATGACAACTTCTTCTATTACGCCTCGCGCTGCCGTCAAGCGGCTCTTGGTCCGCGTTCCCAACTGGATCGGCGACGCCGTCATGTGCGAACCGGCGCTCCGGGCGGTCCGGAATCTGTTCCCCGAGGCGACGCTCAGCCTGCTGGTCAAGCCAGCGATCGCGGAGCTGCTGAAGGGACATCCAGCCGTGAACCACGTGCTGGTGTATGATGACCGCGGGCGCCACGCCGGCTTGTCGGGCAAATGGACGCTGGCCGGTGTCTTGCGCCGTCACCGATTCGACCTGGCGATTCTCTTCCAGAACGCCTTCGAGGCCGCGCTGCTCAGCTTTCTGGCCGGTATTCCCCGTCGCTACGGCTACGCGACGGACGGCCGGGGATTTTTGCTCTCCGATCCGATCACCCCCCTGCCCCGGGCCCTGTTGAAACATCAAGTCGACTACTACTGGGATTTGCTCCGACCATTCGGGTGTCAGGGACAGCCGGACGCACCCCGTCTGTTTCTGTCTCATGAGGAAGATGCGACGATGGCCGAGCGACTGGCGGCGAGCGGCGTCGCGCCGTCGGATTTTCTGATCGGCGTCAACCCTGGTTCGACCTATGGAAGCGCCAAACGATGGCTGCCGGAGCGCTTCGCCGAGACGGTGAATCGGCTGATCGAGGAACAGGGACCGGGGATCGGAAGGCCGATGAAAGCGGTGATCGTTGGAGCAAAGGGAGAGGAAGCGTTGGGGCAGACCATCGCCGGCCTGATCCGCGCAACCACGGTCATCCTGTCCGGCCAGACGACGGTCAGAGAACTGATGGCGGTGACCAAACGCTGCGGGCTCTTCTTGACCAACGACACCGGGCCGATGCACATCGCCGCGGCCTTCAACGTGCCCGTCGTGGCGGTCTTCGGTCCCACCGACTGGCGGACGACGGCGCCCTTCGGACCAGGACATCGTCTCGTTCGACGGCCGGTGGAGTGTGCGCCTTGTCTGCTCCGCGAATGCCCCATCGACCATCGCTGCATGACTGGCGTCACAGTCGACGACGTGCTCGCAGCCGCGAAGCGGCTGCTCGATAGGCGAGAGGCTAGTGGCGAGAGGCAAGCGGCGAGGTCTGAACCCCTAGCCCCATGCCCCGTGCCCCGTGCCCCGTTGGCCGGCGTTCCCATCTTCTTGGACCGCGACGGGACGCTCAACAAGGACACCGGGTATGTCAAGTCGCCGGAGGAAGTCGAATTGCTGCCGGGCGTCGGATCGGCCTTAGCCCGTCTCAAACGGGCGGGCGCCCGTCTGGTGATTGTCACCAATCAATCAGGGGTGGCGAGGGGCATCTTGACGTTGGCAGATTTGGAGAAGGTCCATGCCAGGCTCGAAGCGTTGCTCCAAGCCGAGGGGGTCGCGGTGGACGCCCTCTATTTTTGCCCCCACCATCCGGATGACGGGTGCGCCTGTCGGAAACCCAACACCGCGATGATCGAGCGGGCCGTCCGCGAGTTAGGGCTGGACCTCTCGAGCGCCTACGTGGTCGGAGACCAGAAACGGGACATCGAATTGGCGTGGCGGGTCCATGCCCGGAGCGTGCTCGTGACCAGCGGCCCCGCGAGCCATCAGAGCTTGGAAGAACTGGAGCGAGAAGGCCGCTCGCCCGATCATGTCGCGCCGTCGTTGACCGAAGCGGCGGAGTGGATCGTTCGTGATGCTGAGTACCATCAGCGATCAGCAATCAGCTCTCAGCATGGATCAGAGGAAAACAAGACAGCTCTCATGGGCCTTCGGCCCACCCTACAGGATGAAAATCGCCCCCTCCCCGAGACCCTCCCCCTCGGTGGGGGAGGGGTGGGTGGGGGGTGAAACTGACGGCTGACTGCCGCTGTTTATGCCCGACTACCGTCGCATTCTGCTCATCAAGCCGAGCTCGTTGGGGGATATCGTCCATGCGCTGCCGACCGTGGCCGCGCTGCGGGCGCGCTACCCGCAAGCCCACATCGCCTGGCTGGTGAAGCGTCGATGGGCGGAGATTGTGGAACGGGCAGAGGGGGTGGATCAGGTGTGGCCAGTGGAGGGCGGGCTGACCGGCTGGCTCTCGCGGGTGTCGGCCCTGCGAGCGGCCGCGTTCGATCTAGTGGTGGATCTCCAAGGGCTCTTTCGCAGCGCCGCGTTGGCTCGGCTGACTGGATGTTCGGTCCGGATCGGCTTCGCGAACGGCCGCGAGGGGAGCCCCTTCTTCTACACGATACGGGTGCCAGTCCCGACGCTTGACATGCACGCGGTGGACCGCTACCTCCTGGTGGCCGCCGCATTGGGCGCGACGATCAGGCCAGTTCCCCCGGCTCGGTTTCGGATTCGGCCTGAGGACAACGACGCGGTGAGCCGGCTCCTGCATGCGCACGGCCTCGCGCCCGGCGATGGCTGGATCGCAATGAACGCCTCGGCCAGATGGCCGACCAAGCGCTGGCCGCTGGAACGCTTCGCGGCCGTGGCTGACCAGCTAGAGGACGAGGGGGCCGGGCGAGTGGTCTTGATCGGCGGGCCTGACGACCGGGCCGATGCGGAGTCGCTCAAAGCCTTGATGCGGACCGCTCCGGTCGATCTCACCGGGCAAACCTCTCTCGGACTATTGCCCGCCCTGCTCAAGTCGGCCGTGTTGTTGGTCACGAACGACTCCGGACCGATGCATGTGGCGGCGGCTGTCGGCACGCCGGTCGTGGCGATGTTCGGCCCCACCAGTCCCCTCCGGACCGGGCCGTATGGACCCGGCCATGCTGTTCTGACGCACAGGGTCGTGTGCAGTCCCTGTTTCAGCCGGGTATGCCGCAATCGAGTTCACCTGGAGTGTCTGGCTGGTATTACCTCTCATCAGGTCCTAGCCGCCGTGCGCGAACGCGCACCAGTCGGGTAGGCGCGCTCATCGTCGTGAAGATCCTCGTCGCGGAATCCAGTACGGCGGTCGGTGGGCAGGAGTCGGCGGTGCTGCTCCACGCCGAGGGGTTGCGGAAACGCGGGCACGATCTGCGGCTCATCCTGGAACCGGACAGTCCGATCGCAGAGATGGCCGGCCGCAAGGGGTTGCCGGTCGAACCGGTCTCCATGAAACGGTCCCGCTACCCGGCGGCGATGCTCGCGTTCCGGTGGCTGATCCTGCGGGAGCGCCCGGCGATCCTGCAAGTGAACAGCTCGCGAGACAGTTGGATCGGCGGGTTGGCGGTCAGGCTGGTTCATCGCAGGCCGAAGATCGTCCGGATCCGCCATATCTCGACGCCGCTGAACAACAACTTCACGACACGTCTGCTGTACCGGCGCCTTTTCGACATGGTCATTGTGACGGGCGGGGAGCGGACGCGGCGGGCGTTGATCGAACGGGACGGGCTCTCCGCTGACCGGGTGGCGGCGTTTCCGATCGGGCTGGATGTGGAGTATTTCAGGCCGGGTCCGCCGGATCGCGATCTGCGGCGCGAGCTGGGTCTACCCGGTGGCCAGAAGCTCGTCGGGCTCATCTCCTATCTGCGGACCTATAAGGGCCATGAGTATTTCATCGACGCGGCGGCCCGTGTCCTCCCGCGCCATCCGGACGCGACGTTTGTGATCGTGGGCGAGGGGCCGGAGGAGCAGACGATCCGGGCGCGCATCGAGTCGCTTGGCCTGAGCGAGTCGGTGCGGATGTTGGGATTCCGGCACGATCTCTTGAATGTCTTCCGGTCGCTCGACCTGTTCGTGATTCCGTCG
>JBBIOW010000183.1:0-5656 GCA_037443165.1 Nitrospiraceae bacterium
TGTTTGATGCCCTGGATGATCCGGCCTGGCAGTGCGCCGACGTACGTCCGGCGATGCCCGCGGATTTCCGCCTCGTCCCGCACGCCGCCCAGGCTCACCCGCACGAACTCGCGGCCCAACGCCCGCGCGATGGACTTGCCGAGCGACGTCTTGCCGACGCCGGGAGGGCCGACGAAGCAGAGAATCGGGCCCTTCATCTTCTCTTTGAGTTTGCGGACGGCCAGGTATTCGAGGATGCGCTCCTTGACCTTCTCAAGGTCGTAATGGTCCTCGTTGAGGACTTTGGCCGCCGCCTTGATGTCGAGGTTGTCCTTCGATTTTTTGCTCCACGGTAACTCGACCATCCATTCCAGATAGGTCCGCACCGTTGCCGACTCCGCCGTGTCCGGATGCATCTTTTCGAGCCGCTTCAACTGCTTCTCGCATTCCTTCAGCACCTTCTCCGGCATCTTGGCGTCTTTGATGCGCTTGCGGAACTCCGCGATCTCCTCGGCCCGCTCGTCCAACTCGCCCAGTTCTTTCTGAATCGCCTTGAGCTGCTCGCGCAGGAAGTACTCGCGCTGGGTCTTGTCCATCTCGCCCTTGGCCTGGGCCTGGATCTTCTGCTGCATGGACAGGACCTCGATCTCCTGGCCGAGGATGTCGCTGACTTGCCGCAGCCGTTGGATCGGGTCCGTGATCTCCAGGACGCGCTGGGTGATGTCCACCTTGAGGCCGAGGTTGGAGACGACCATGTCTGCCAAGCGGCCCGGGTCTTCGAGGTTCTCGATGACGACCATGACGTCGGGAATGAGCACTTTGCCCAGGCTCACGATCCGCTCGATCTGCTCCTTGACCGTGCGCATGACCGCTTCGGTTTCGAGCGAGGGCGTCGGCAGCTTGGCTTCGGCGACTTTGGAGATGCGGACGGAATAGTAGGGTTCCGTTTGGATGTATTCTTCGACCTTTCCCTTGGCGAGGCCCTGCACCAGGATCTTGATGCGCTCGTCGGGCAGCTTCAGCATCCGCATGATGATGCCGACGGTGCCGACGCGGTGGATGTCGTCCGGTTTGGGGGTTTCCACGTCGAGGGCTTTTTGCGTGGCGAGGAAAATCATGCGATTGCCAGCCAGCGCGGCTTCGATGGCCTTGATGGACATCTCGCGGCCGACGAACAGCGGCAACACCATGTACGGAAAGACGACGATGTCCCGGACCGGCAGCAGCGGCAACTGGTCGGGGATGTCGATGGTCTGGGGATTCTGAAGGTCTTGTTCGGTCGGTTCGTTCATCGGGCGAAGTCCTTGAGGTCGAATCGATGTCCGGTCCGATGCATCATACCATGCGCGCCGGCCCGGACGCGCGGGAGATCGCCGCGATTCCGGAACCGCCGGCGGGCCGTCCCGCGCAAAGTCCGGCGAGGTCGCGGCTCACGCCCGTGGCCCGCCGGCGTGGAGTCGCAACCGTTTGAGGTAGTCGGAAAACGGAGGTCCGAGTGACGGGTTCTTGAGCGCGAACTCGACGGTCGCAATGAGAAATCCCAATTTGTCTCCGGCGTCGTGACGTTGCCCTTGCACCTCATAGGCGAACATGGGCGATTGCTTAGCCAATTGGCGCAGCGCGTCGGTGAGTTGGATCTCTCCGTTCTTGCCCGGCTGCGTCTTGCGCAGGATCGGAAAGATCTCGGGCGGCAGCACATAGCGCCCGATCACCGCGTACAGGGACGGCGCGTCGGCCGGCACGGGTTTCTCGACGAGGTCCTCGACGCGATGCAGTCCGGACGCCAAACGCCGCGGCGCGATGATGCCGTAGCGGCTGACCTCGCTCCGGGGCACTTCCTGCACACCCAAGACGGCACCTTTCCGCTTCTTGTAGATGTGGATGAGTTGAGCCAGCGCCGGCGTCGGGGCGTCGATGATCTCGTCGCCCAGGATGACGGCGAAGGGCTCGTCGCCGATCAGATGTTGCGCGCACAACACGGCGTGGCCCAAACCCAGCGCCTCCGACTGGCGGACGTAGCAGAAGTTCGCCAAGTTGGAAATGCGGCGGATCTGGCTCAGCACCTGAGCCTTGCCGCTCCCCTTCAGATTTTCCTCGAGCTCGAACGAGCGGTCGAAGTGGTCTTCGATCGCGCGCTTGCCGCGTCCGGTGATCACGATGATGTCTTCAATACCGGACGCGACCGCCTCCTCGACGACGTACTGGATCAGCGGCTTGTCGACGAGCGGCAACATTTCCTTGGGCGAGGCTTTGGTGGCCGGAAGGAACCGCGTGCCGAGGCCGGCGGCGGGGATGACGGCTTTCCGAATCTCAGAACGAGACATGCGGCCGATAGTATGTGATGGGGTACGGGAAGTCAAGGCAAGCGCGCGACGGACGTCTGCGCAGGAATCTTCTTTACATTGCGCATGTCGATCAATATAATTCACAAGTTTTTCAACGCCTTTGAGGTCTGACGTCGATGGAAGGACGATTGGAGTGCGGAAGAGTGCTCGCCGCCGCAAGCGCCTACACGTCCGGCGCTCGACTCCGCGGAGCCGCTCCACGTGCGGCGGGCGTTGAGTGTCTGCCGGAGCACCCGGATGATCGGGAAGGGCTCCGGTGATCGAAAGGAAACGACCCCAGTGGAACGTCGTCGGTCTTGGGCTGCCGATTGTTTTCTGCCTCCTGGTCGTTGCGACGAACGGCGCGGCCCAGGAGGCGATCCCGCTGGTCAAATCCATCGAGGTGCGAGGCAACAAGCGGATCGAGGCGGCGGCGATCAGCGGTCGGATTACGCTGAAGGTCGACGACCCCTATACCCCGGAAGCGATCCGCAATCAGGTTAGAATTCTGTATGAGACCGGATTTTTCGAAGACGTTCAGGTGGAGACCGAATCGGTCCCGGGCGGGTTCTTGGTGGTCTTCGTGGTCCGGGAGAAACCCTTCATCACCGAGATCGTGTTTGACGGCAACGAGAATCTGAGCGAAGACAAGCTGAGAGAAAAAATCACCATCAAGAGCCAATC
This sequence comes from Nitrospiraceae bacterium, assembly GCA_037443165.1. GTDB lineage: Bacteria > Nitrospirota > Nitrospiria > Nitrospirales > Nitrospiraceae > DATLZU01. The sequence goes on from JBBIOW010000183.1 coordinate 2,988, forward strand.
GTTTCTGGATCAACAGCAGGCCAAAGAAAGCGCGGAGAAGATCAGGCAGGCCTACCAAGAGGACGGCTACTATAAAGCCGAAGTGATTCCCGTCATTCAAACGCTGGATGAAGACCGCAAGCGCCTGACGTTCTTTATCAAAGAGGGGGAAAAGGCCCGCATCAAGACGGTCGTCTTCGACGGCATGAGGGCCGTGTCGAAAGACGAACTCTTCAAGGTCATGGCCACCCGTGAATGGGTTCCGTGGTACGGCCTGTTCACGCAATTCAAGCTCCCCTCATTCTTGTCGGATGCCGGTATTCTCAAGCGCGAGGAACTCGCGAACGACATCGAGCGCATACGAGAGGTCTATCTGAACAAGGGCTATCTGAACGTCCAGATCGGGATGCCGACCGTCGAGTTGTCGGAGGACAAGAAGTGGTTTACGGTCACCTATGGGATTGTCGAAGGCGAGCCGTTTACGGTGAAGGAAGTCGGCTTCCGCGGCAACACCGTCTTCGAGGATCCGGAATTGCGCGAGGGTCTGAAAATCTCGCCCGGCGAGATTTTTCAGCGGGCCAAGATTCGGGACGAAATCACGCGGATTACGGATCTGTATGGGGCGAAAGGGTACGCGTTCGCCGATGTGAGCCCCTCGGTGACGCCCGACAATCAAGAGAAGACCGCCACGATCCTGTTCCATATCAAGGAAGGGGAGATGATGCGGATCAGGCGGATCAACATCACCGGCAACGACAAGACCCGCGACAACGTCATCCGGCGGGAATTGCGGCTGGATGAACAGGACGTCATCGACACCGTCTCGATCAAACGGAGCTTTCAGCGGTTGAACAATTTGAACTACTTCGAGACCGTCGAAATTCTGCCCAAGCAGGTGGAGTCGGACAAAGTCGATTTGGATGTCAAGGTGAAAGAGAAGTCGACCGGCATGTTCAGCATCGGCGGCGGCTTCAGCACGTTGGACCGGTTCGTGCTGATCGCCGACATCACCGAAGGGAACCTCGGCGGCAGGGGATACACCGGTCGGGTCCGCGGCCAGTTGGGACAATTGCGCTCCATCGGTCTGATCACGTTCCGGAATCCGTACATCCAGGATTCGCTGACGTCGGTTCAATTGGATATCTATGCGACCCAGACCTTGTTCGGCACGTTCTTCGAGGAGAAACGCGGGGTCTCCGCCACATTTGGACGGTGGTTTTCCGAATACATCTCGGGGTATTTCACCCCCGTGGCGGAAATGATCCGTTACGCCGATCCGAATACTTTTCAAAATACGTTGAATCCGTTTGGAGGAACCGCCAGCGCCGGTTCCATCTTCGGTTTTACGACGAATATCCCGCAGTTCATCCGGGACCAGTTCGGAACGCAGTCCACGACGGGATTTCGTTTCGGGCTGTCCCGCGACACCCGCGATTATTACTTGGATCCGCGCACCGGCTGGCGTCACAGCCTCGATGTGGCCATCGGCACGCCGTACCTGGGCGGGACCAACAACTTTTATAAATTTGCCTTGGATACCCTGAAGTACACACCGCTGCCGTTCGACACGCGGATTTCGCTCCGCGCGCGGTTCGGCATCGTCGAGGGGCTCGGGGGAAAGCCCATCCCCTTGACGGAGCGCTTCTTCGTCGGCGGCATCAACACCATGCGAGGCTTCTTTTTCGGCCGGGCCGGTCCGGTGACGCCGGACGGATTCCTCCTGGGCGCGTCCAAGGAGCTCATTTTCAACGTGGACTTCATTTTCCCGATTTCGTCGGAAGCCAAGCTCAACGGCGTCCTCTTCTTCGATTACGGCAAGGGCTTCGGCAACCCAAACACAGGCGGGGACGAACCCCTCTCGTTCAATCTGCGGCCGGCGGCGGGGATCGAAGCTCGATGGATTTCGCCCTTCGGTCCGCTGCGGGCGGCCTATGGCATCAATCTCGATCCGCAGCCGTTCGAGCGGAAGGGCGTGTTCGAGTTCACCATTGGGTCACTCTTCTGATGCGTGTCCATAGGGAGGTGAGCGTGAACGTTGAACGAGATGAGCGGGAAGGCCCGGCGAGAGACGTCCGGCCGGCGGTGCGGGCGAGTTGGCGCCGGGCCGTGAAACTCGCGGTCCCGACGGGCGCGCTCGCGGCGCTCGTCGGCTGCGCGTCGGCGGGGACGCAGCCGGAAGGCCGCGTGGGCGTCATCGATCCGCAACGGATCCTGAACGAGACGTCCGTGGGCAAGAAAGCCAAAGAATCCCTGGAGACGTTCACGAAGAATCGGCAGGCGCTCATCGAATTGGACGAGAAAGAGCTCCGGCGGATGGAAGAGGATTTCGTCAAACAGGCCAGCGTCCTGAGTGCGGCGGCGAAGCGGGAACGCGAAGAGCAGTTTCGTCGTCGCATGGCCGAATATCAGCAAAAGGCCGCCGAGCTGAACCGGGAAGTACAGGAAAAGCAGAAGGACGTACTGGACGGGTTCCGCGAGAAAATCGAGACGGTGACGGCCAAGGTCGCCAAGCAGTTGGGCTTGCAGGTGGTGATCGAAAAGGGACGGGGCGGGCCGACGGTGTACAGCGACGCGTCCGTCGATATCTCGGACCGCGTCATCCAAGAGTTCAATAAGGAATTTCCGTAAGCTGCTTTGAAAATGCGGCTCCTGTCGCCGACCACCCCGTCCGGTCCGGCCGCCTCACCGAC
>JBBIOW010000184.1:0-272 GCA_037443165.1 Nitrospiraceae bacterium
GCCAAAGTCGCGGTGTTGGGCAAGACGGCGGCGCAGAATCTTTTTGAGCGCGGCGAGGACGTCGTCGGCACATACATTCGGATTAAGAACGTTCCCCTGCGTGTGGTGGGCGTCCTGGCACCCAAGGGTCAAACCCTGATGGGACAGGATCAGGACGATGTGGTCATTCTGCCGTTCTCGACCGCGGAGCGGAAGGTGCTGGGCACCAAATTCCTGGGCACGGTCGGCATCATTCTGGTGACCGCCGAGCAGCGGGCCTTGCTGCCCGAGAT
>JBBIOW010000184.1:282-5614 GCA_037443165.1 Nitrospiraceae bacterium
GTTCTGGACATCACAGAACTGCTGCGCGCCCGCCACCGCCTGCACCCGTCGGAAGATGACGACTTCACGATCCGCACGATGGAAGACGTCGCCAAGACCACAGCCGGCGCCAGCCGGACCATGATGCTGATGTTGCTGAGCATCGCCTCGATTTCGCTGATGGTGGGAGGCATCGGCATCATGAACATCCTGCTCGTCTCGGTCACGGAACGGACGCGGGAGATCGGCATTCGGATGGCCGTGGGCGCCAAGCGGGGGCATATTCTGCTTCAGTTCCTTATCGAATCGGTCATCCTCAGCGCCACAGGCGGGGTCATTGGGGTGCTGGCGGGGATCGCCGGAGCCAAGTTCCTCACCACGGTGGCCGGATGGCCCACGATCATCTCTCCCGCGGCCATGGCGATCGCGTTTGTGTTCTCGGTCGTCGTTGGGGTCTTCTTCGGTCTGTACCCGGCGGAGAAGGCGTCTCGCCTGAATCCGATCGAGGCGTTGAGGTATGAATAGCGGTGCGTGTCGGATGCGCAAGACCGGAGACGGGGTCATACTCCGCTTATGGAAAGTCAATCGTCATTGGTCACCGATCATTCGCGAAGAGCCCTGGATGGCTCCCGAAATCTCCGTGCGTCCGACCGATACCCGTTGACGAAGCGCCATTGACCAGACAATGGAGGAGGCCATGCGTTTCTTACTGGCGGTAGACGGATCGGATAATTCGTACGAAGCCCTTCGGGCGCTGGCCCTTCTCACTCGAGCGAACAACTCATCCTGCTGCACGCCCTGGACGTTCCTCAGCCGGCCTACCCGATGATGATGCCGGAGGTCGCCCGCGACATTTATACGACCGTCGAGAAGGAGATGCGGGAAGACGGCGAGCGGCTGCTGGACCGGATGGCGTCGTTGCTTCCGATGAACGTCGGTCCGGCGACCAAACGGATCGAGGTCGGCACGCCGTCCGAGGTCATCGCCAATGTCGCCCAAGAAACCGGAGCGGACCTGATCGTCGTTGGCGCCCGCGGCGTGGGTCCGATCAAGGAACGGCTCTTCGGCAGCGTGTCTCACCGCGTCCTGACCCTCGCCTCCTGCGCGACGCTGATCGTCACCGGACCTGTTCGGAGCATCAAGCAGATTCTGCTGCCTCTGCAGGGGCCGGACGATGCCGAGGCTGCGATCCGGTTCTTGACCATGACACCGTTTCGAGAGCCGGTTGACCTGATGCTCGTCACGGTCCTCCCCTTCGCCCAACCTCTGTGGCCGGCGGGGATCTCCGTGACGGAGGCCATGAAAGAACAGGTGTTGCAGAGCGCACGGGCGTTCCTCGATGACGTCGCCGGGAAGTTGACCGGATTGGGTTACCACGCCAGGGGCGCCACGCTGCTCGGCGCCCCCGCGCCCATGATTCTGCACGAGACCTCGAAGCTGAATCCGGACCTGATCTTGATGGGCTCACGTGGGCGCCGTGGCCTCACCCGCTTCGTGCTCGGCAGCACGTCCCATGCGGTGTTGCACCAGGCCCCCTGTCCGGTGCTGGTGTTTCATTGACGAAAGGCCACGTAGGTAGTACTCTGCGATTCGATCGAACTTCAGGCTGCTCGATGCCGCCTCAAACCGATGCAGGCCTCGTTCGGTCTTGAGGCCGGTCATGAAGATTGTCGTCGAGAGATCGACATGAGCATCTTGATCGTGGATGATTCGCCGGATGAATTACAGTTGCTCAGTTCGCTCCTGGAGAAGGCGGGGTACCGGTCGCTGCTGACCGCCACATCCGCGGAAGATGCCTTTCGAACACTGGGGGTTGACGGCTCCGAATCCTCACCGGCGGCGGTCGATCTGGTGCTGATGGATATCATGATGCCACAAACGGACGGACTCGAGGCCTGCCGGCGGATCAGGGCGCACCATCGACTCCACGACCTCCCCATCATCGTGATTACGGTCAAGAGCGACCCCGGCGATCTGCGCGACGCCTTCACGGCTGGGGCCACGGACTTTATCCGCAAACCGGTCAATGACGTGGAGTTAGTCGCCCGCGTGAGCGCCGCTCTCACGCTGAGAGAAGAACGGGAGTGCCGGAGGGAGAGGGAAGAACAACTCCTCCGACGCACCGAAGAGCTGGAACGCGCCCTCCAGGAAGTGAAGGTTCTCCGAGGTCTTATCCCGATCTGCAGCAACTGCAAGGGTGTGCGAAACGAACAGGGTTATTGGCAGTGCATCGAAGAGTACATTCGTGATCATTCGGAGGCGGAATTTACCCATGGTGTGTGCCAGGCCTGTATGACCGAGCTGCAGGCTCAAGGTGGTGCGGCTGTTGAAAAGGGGTCGGGGGTCGTTTGTCCGAAGGACCCACCGGGCGCTGCGCGCAAACGACTCCCGACCCCTTTTCCTCCTCCCCAAAGCGAAACGCGCGACGTTGAATCGTCATCATCTGAGGCGGCGGGAGATTGGGCACGAGCCAGGAAAGCTCGGCGCGTGAAAATACAGTGCCGGCTTCTGTTCTCAGCCGAGAACATCGCGTCGGCGGAAGCTCGCGTCCTGGACCTGTCCACCTCGGGTTGCAAAGCGGAGTCTCTCACGCCGGTGAGAAAGGGGATGGAACTGGCGGTAAAGCTCTTGCTACCGGATCACGAGTGGGAACTCAAAATTGAACGGGCGGCGGTCCGATGGATCGAAGGGAAGACGTTCGGCCTGGAGTTTCTCACCATACGCCCGGCCCAGCGCGAACGGATTCGACTCCTGCTGGCGAGAAGCGTGGAATAATCGCCGCCCATTCGGCATCCGGTATAGCCGTGCAGGCCTCTCTACGCATCGATTAGACGGACACACGGACCATCCGTTTCTCCTCGGCCTTCGAGGCCCTGCACAGAGGTCCGACATTCACAGGAACCGTTGCTTGATGATCGTGAGAATCCGCCCGGCGGATTCAGCCGGCGTTGCCTTTGTCGTGTCGATCCGAAGGTCAGGCTTCAGCGGCTCTTCGTAAGGAACCTGGAGGCCCGGCACCGTGGCGGACCCGCCGCCCTGTCCCTTCCGGTAGGTGCCTTTTTTGTCTCGTCCCATGCACACCTCCAACGGGCATTCGACAGCGATTTCGAGAAAGCGCGGGATCAGGCTTCGCGCCAAGTCTCGATACGCCCGCTTGGCAGCGGTGGCGTCGAAGATCACGGTGACGCCGTGTTCGACGAGCCGAGCGCCCGTGAAGGCCAACGCGCGATAGAACAGATCGCGCTCCTCCGGCGAATACGTCGGCTCGGGCGTCAGCACGCGCCTGACCTCGTCCGACTCCAAGACTTCTACACGCATCCCCAATGCCGCCAGCATCGGATGAAGCGCCGCAGCAATCGCGCTCTTCCCCGAGGCCGGCAGCCCGGTGAGCCAGACGGCGAAGGCCTCCTGTTGCCGCAATAGGCTCGGGCCCTGCGCCTCCCGCCCACCCATGATGTTAGATCCGCTTGGCCCACTTCGCGAACCGGTCCGCCACCAGGACCCCGTTCGCCTTCAGTCCTTCGGCTTGGATGGTCTTTTGGACCGCCTGGATCCGGCTCGAAAAGTTCGGATGGGTCTTGAAGAACGCCCGGTCGTCGCCCTTGAGGTCGCGCAGCCGCGCGAGCAGCGTCACGTAGGCTAGAGGATCATAGCCCACGCGGGCCGCGAACACGTTCCCCAGTTGATCCGCCTCGATCTCCTTGCTCTGATCCAACCCTTCCTCCAGCAGTTTTTTCACAGCTCCGTCGATCAGGTTCTTGAACGCCGCCGGGTTCTGGTTGGCGTACGCGAGGCCGGCTTCCGTCACGCCGGCGATCTGCTTGCTCCGCTGGATCACCTGCAAAATGTGCTTCTCGGTCACATGGGCGATTTCGTGGCCGAGCACCGCCGCTAGTTCCGCCTCGTTCCGCACCTGTTTCAGCAAGCCTCTGGTGACGAAGATATAACCCGCCGGCGCGGCGAAGGCGTTGATCGAATCGTGCTTCAGAATCGCGAAGCGGTAGGGAATGTCGGGCCGGTCGCAGGTGTTGGCGACCGCGCGACCTACGAGATTGACGTAGCGCGTGAGGGCCGGATCCTCGACGACCCCGCCGTAGCGGGCCACCACCTGCAACGCGATGGCCTGACCGATGGAGGATTCCTCCTCGTAGCCGATCGGGAGCAATCCGGCGACGAAGGTTCCGGTCCCGCGGATCACCCCGGCCAGCCGCTCGTTGCCGGATTGCCGCGCCACGTCCTCGGCCGCCCGCTGCACTTCGGCGCACCCGCCGAGCGCCGCGATCAACGCGAGCATCCCAAGCGTTGTCGAGAGTTTATTTCGCATATTCGCCGAGCCCTCCTTCCTTCAGAAATTCTTCGACTTCCTGGTCCGGAATCTGATACACGGTCATGCGGTCCACCGTCTCCCGGTCTTTCTGAGAGATCCCCGCGCGCTCGGCGTAGCCTTCGGAGACCTTGTCCAACCCGCGCGCGCCGGCCGATGCGGTCACCGCCGACGCCTCGCTCCCGCGCATGCTGCGCCCGAGCTGCGCCAACCCGCTGTCGCCGCCGCTGGGCTTGGTCTTGCTGGTCTTGCCGGCGTAGATCCAGCCCTGCGCGCCGCTCTCGGTCTTAACCTGCAACCAGCTTCCTTCCTTTTTCACCACCTCCAACTGATCGCCGTATCGCAGGTTGGCGACCACCTGATCTAGCGACGTCTTGCCGGACCGAAGTTGCGCCGTCCTGGCCTGCACGTAGACGGTCTCCGCGAACGCGATCCCGAAGCAGCCCAGCGTGATGCACGCGATCAGCCCGAGCAGGGTCCACCATGTCCGTCGTCTCATCGTTCGCTCCTCCTCTTGATCATTCCTATCGAGCCGGCTTTGCGCCTATCGCCCATTGCCCAGTGCCTCTTGCCTCCTATTTGGATTTGAGCTCATACACTCCGTCCCAATCCGGCGGCGGAGGAGTCGCCAGATACGCGGCCGCCCGCTCGCGGTAGACCTTCGACGGGCCGTCGCACGGATCCAGCGCCAAGGCTGCTTCGAAGCGCTGTCGGGCCGTGGCGAAGTCCCGCCGCTTGTAGGCCGCCAAGCCTTCGAGATACAGGTCCACCACTTGTTTCTGTTCGATCGACAGTTCCCCTTTGCGCCCCAGCAATTCGTACACCGTGACGGGTTCCTTCTTGCCCTTCACCCTGAGCCGGTCCACTTCGCGCGCCTCGATCTCTCGCTGCGCCAACTCGTACGTCCGCGGCCCCAACAGGATCAGCGTGTCGTAAAATTTGTTTGCGCCTTCCAGCCGCGACGCGAGATTCACGCTGTCGCCCATCACGGTGTACTCGAGCCGCTCCTGCGCCCCCATGTTGCCGACA
>JBBIOW010000185.1:0-2513 GCA_037443165.1 Nitrospiraceae bacterium
GCCTGCCGACAGTCAGGGCGGCCGCTGGAGCTTCTCAATATCGCGCTTGAGCGCCTCTTCCGTGTTCGGGATCTCATTGGTCAGGGCCCGCTTGCCTCCTTCCAGGAAGCGATCCCGCCACCGGTAGTACTGGGTCTGGGCCATCTGAGGCTCCCGGCAGATCTCGGCCACCGACTTCGTTCCCTTGATCCCTTCCAACACGATCGCGAGCTTCTCTTCCGCCTACCATGTGCGCCCCTTCATCTTTGACACCTCCTTCGGTACGCCGATACCAATCAGCCGATTTTTAGGCGAGCCCTTTCAACTTTTGCACACGGAATATGGGCTGCGACGATCTCTCAAGATCACGACTTGCCGGTGGGTAATCGTTTGCAGAATATCGCCCAGAACGCCGGGAGCCTGTGGACGACCTATGCCCTCCAGGAGGGTGCGTTACAAGGATTGGACGCCGGTATCGGCCTCTTTGCGGTCGGCGAACGGGCAGGCGACCCGGCAAACAGCCTTCGAAATGCCGGGTTCCGTGCGGACGGACGCCGCCCTGTACTACCGAAAGCCGATGTTTCCCCTTTTTTTCTTACCAATTTGATCGCCCAGTTGAACGTGCAAAATCTCTTCGACGCTAAATACTCCAGCAGCGCCCAGGCACAGACCATCGTCGACCCCGGTGCCCCGCTGACGGTCCTCGGTTCGCTCAAGCTGGAGTTCTACTGAAGAAGCGAGACTCCCCGGAAACGCGGGACGGGTGCGACGCGGAGATGCGATCAGCAGTCAGCGCTGCGAAAGGAGGGGAGGTGGGCGCACCGGTATGTCTATGGAGTCTCTCGCAACATCTTGATCTCTTCCTCGCCGAAGGTATGCCGAACCGGGGAGGCGGTCGTTTGGCCGAAATGCCGGAAGGCCGCCTCGACGAGGAAGGGCATCGCCGCCGGCAGATCTCTGGTAAGACCGGTGGACGTCGCATCCCCTCTCCAAAGTTCCACCAGCGAGCCGGCCTCGCGGGACTTCGGCAAGTCGCCGACCACGATGACCACCCGGTTCGTGAAGTGTCTGACAGTGCTCGGATCGGAGGCCGCCACGCTCGTGCCGTAGGCTCCGCCGCCCGCACCCATCGCGCTCTGGCTTCCCATGATTGGCGCAGGTCCCCGGGATACGGTTCCAGGCGACGATTCACTCACGCCGTAGGCGAGATAGACGGCTAGTTTCGCCGTGCGGGATTCCGTTTCTTTGTATCCCTGCTCGTTCATTTTCTTGGCGACGAGCCGCGCGTAGGTGGAGAACGCCGGGTCTTTTTCCACTTCCACGGCGGGAAAGACCGCGTAGGTGATGTGCGGCGGAATCGGCGCCCCGCCTTTCCCATGCACTTCCACAGTGATGGTCCGGACGCAGCCCAGACCGGACAGTATGAGCCCAACGGCGAACGTCCGAACCCAATAGGTCGTCATCATGTCACCTCGCAGAAAATCCAAAGACGTGGAATCGCGCGCGACGCTCCGACACCGCGTGGGGAAAAAGCTCGTTCGGTCTCTGGACCAAACACAACCGTCTCACGTGGATGACCTGCGCCCACCATCTCAAATCCGCAGCTCGCCGACCCGAAGGCCCATTGCGTTCCCAAACGGAACTTGTCCGTCCCCAGCCGGAGTGCTTCGCTGACTGTGGGCTAAGAGACGGGCGCGAATTCCAGGAAATACTGTTTCGGCAGGAACGTATGCTCGCGCAGGAGGCGATAGCCGGCTTTGGTCATCTCGTCTAACACGGTCTCGCGAGGGACCAAATGCGTTTTGGAGAACCCCAGATCGCCGGACCGTTCGTCGTGATAGAAGTCGATGATTGCGATCCGCCCGCCGGGTTTCAGCGCGGACTTCACGTTGGTAAAGTAGGTCGTCCGGTTTTCCAGATGGTGGTAGACGTTGCACAGAAAGATCAGGTCGACCGACTCGAACGGTAGCTTGGGATTATCCGGCTGCGCCAGGACAAACTCGGCCGTGTAGGGGATGTGCATGTGCTCGACGCTGTCTTTGACGTGCTTCAAGGCTTCCGGTTCCACATCGATCGCGTACACCTTTCCCGTCTCCGTGACGGCCTCGACGAATCGCCGAGTAAAGTAGCCCGAGCCTGACCCTAAATCGGCGACGACCATGCCAGGTTTGAGCCCCAAAGCTTGAATGACCTCGGCCGGTTTCTGGTACTGGTCGCGCTCCGGACGCTCGAGCTGGTCCAGGTATTCCGTGACGTTCGGCAACCGCCCGTGCTGGCCGCTGTGCTGCGCCCAAGCCGGCTGACAGAGCCAGACGGCGAGCAACAAGCCGGTCAAGCCGGTGAAGAACCGATGGGTCAGAACTCGGGGTTGCACGCGGGTCTTCATGGTTTTCAGCGTACGCATCGGATCATGAGCGGGCACCCGTAGCCGCCTCCCGCTTGGCGATGATGGCTTGCAGCTCCTCGCCCGTGATCGTTTCCTTGCCGAGCAACACCTCCGCCGCTTCGCGCAGCACGCCTTCTTTGCTTTTCAG
>JBBIOW010000185.1:2523-5611 GCA_037443165.1 Nitrospiraceae bacterium
TCCCGAAGTGCGGCGTCGCCTCTGGCGCGCACGTCGTCGATGATCTGCCGGACCTCGCAGTCGATTTCGCGGGCCGTTTCCTCGCTGTAATCGCCGGGCGCGGAGGCCTGTCCGGTCTGAAGGAACAGAGGTTGTCGATCTCGCTCGAAGCTCACCTGTCCCAACTTCTCGCTCATGCCGTAGGCCTTGACCATGCTTTTGGCGATGTCGGTTGCTTTGAGCAGGTCGTCCTGCGCACCGGTTGACACCTCGCGATAGACGAGTTCCTCGGCAGCACGGCCGCCCAACAACACCGCGATCTTGTTCTTGAGCTCGGTCTTGGTCATCAGGAAGCGGTCCTCGGTCGGCAGTTGCAGGGTATACCCTAGGGCGGCGATGCCGCGCGGAATGATCGAAATCTTCTGCACAGCGTCGGCTCCGGGGATGGATAGGGCGACGAGCGCATGGCCGACCTCATGGTGCGCGACGCGCTCTTTCTCCATGCGGTTCAAGACGCGGTTCTTCTTCTCCAACCCGGCGATCACGCGCTCCACCGCCTCCTGGAGTTCCGAGAGACTGACCGTGTCCTTCCCGCGCCGGACGGCGAGCAAGGCCGCTTCATTGAGGATGTTCGCCAGGTCGGCTCCCACAAAGCCGGCCGTCATGGCCGCGATCACTTCGAGATCGGCCTCATTCGCCAGGGGAATGTTTCGCGCATGCACCTTCAGAATGGCCAGCCGCCCGGCTTTGTCCGGACGGTCGACCAAAACCTGCCGATCGAATCGGCCGGCGCGCAGCAGGGCGGGATCGAGGATTTCCGGACGGTTGGTCGCCGCCATGAGAATCACACCCACCCGGGGATCGAATCCGTCCATCTCGACCAGAAGCTGGTTGAGCGTCTGTTCCCGCTCCTCGTGCGCCATCGGCCCGATGCCGCGGGCCTTGCCCAACGCGTCCAGCTCGTCGATGAAGATGATGCAGGGCGCTTTCTGCTTCGCCTGCTCGAACAGGTCGCGGACGCGCGCGGCGCCGACCCCGACGAACATTTCGACGAACTCCGAGCCGCTGATGGAGAAGAACGGTACGCCCGCTTCGCCCGCGACGGCCTTGGCCAACAAGGTCTTGCCGGTCCCAGGCGGGCCGACGAGCAGAATGCCTTTCGGAATCTTGCCGCCTAGCCGGCGGAATTTCTCCGGCGTCTTGAGGAACTCGATGACCTCCTCGAGTTCTTGCTTGGCTTCGTCCACGCCGGCCACATCGGAGAAGGACACCTTGACGTCCTTTTCCATATAGATCTTGGCCTTGCTGCGCCCGACCGTCATGAAGCCCTGGCTCTGGCTCATGCGGCGGAAAATGAACCACCAGACGCCGAAAAACAGTGCGATCGGCACGACCCAGGACAGGAGATCCCGCCAGAAGGTGCTTTCGATGACGCCGGTGAACTTGACTCCGTGCTGTTGCAGATCCTTGATGAGCTCGGGATCTTCGACCCGCACCGTGTCGAAGAGCTTGCCTTCCTTCATCCGGCCGTGGATGACGTTCGATGACACGGCGACTTCGGCGACCTTCCCGTCGGCGACCGCAGCCTTGAACTCGCTATAGGGGATTTCGACAGGATTGAAGATGGGCGTGACGAAAAATTGGAACAACATCAACGCCCACAGCGCGATGATGAGATACCAGAGAGAGAATTGTTTCTGTTTGGGATCCATCGTTACCCCACGGGATAGGTGATGCGTGATGAGTGTCCTACGGTTCGCTGTCGGTCTCGTGGCGCGTCATACGCCACGCATCACGTGTCACGGCATTTTTTGGGGTCTGAGCCGTTCCGACAGCACCGGGTACTTGGCCTGTCCCAGGCCGAAATTGCCGGACGACGGATCGGCCGCAATGACGCGGAGCGTGACGCCGTCTGGTGCGTCAGTCGAAGGCGGCACGAAAAACGGTGCCTCGAAACTGCTCTGCAGGCCGACGTGGAACAGCTGAAGCCGTTCGACGACCCGGTCACCGATCAAGACCTCGCCGTAAATGTACATCCTGCGCGAATCCCAGTCCCCGTGAGGGCGCACTGGCGCTCCTGACAGGGTGCGGATCGACGCCCGCAACGTCACGTCTTCCTTGGCGATCAGCGGCTCACCGGGAGTCGGCGACTCGATCTGCACGATGTACCCGTAGAGATGCAGCACGATCCCGTCGTTGGTGAGGTCGTGCCCGGGAATCAGGAGGACCGTCTTGCTGGCGCGCTGGGCGGCGGCCGGGTAGGCAAGCGGCCCCTCCGCCGAAATTTCCACCAGGGTCGGCCGATCCAGCTCGAGGGTCGCGCTGAAGAAGGCCGACGGCCGGGAACTGTACCGAGGCTCCTCCATGAGGCGCGGCGTCCGCATGATCTGATTCTGGTCGCCGGCTTCGCCCTGTTGCACGCCGGTCGCGAGAATCCGGCCCGTCGCGACGTCCGTGATGGTGACGCGCGCGCCGCCCACCTCGCGCCCCAACACGAGAGAGCCGTGCGCGACGACCCGCACCAACACCGTGGTCGGAACAGGACCTTTCAGCATTTCCTCGGCCGGCGGTTGCTCTTCCGCCGCCGCGAGGGTCGCGATCGTCAGCATTCCGACAATGAACGATCGGCCGACCGCGCGAACCATGGCCGCAGCCTCACTTGACCTTCGTCCCCGGGTCCACCTCTTCGAGCACGGTGACCAACCCGCAGACCTCCGCATCCCCCGCCGCCAGCACCATGCCCTGGGATTCGATGCCCATGAGCTTGGCCGGTTTGAGATTGGCGACGATCACGACGCAGCGGCCCACCAGCGCCTCCGGGTCGTATTTCTTCCCGATCCCGGCGACGATTTGACGCCGCTCGCCGCCGAGATCGACTTGGAGCTTGATCAGCTTATCCGAGCGCGGCACGCGCTCCGCGCTCAACACCTTGGCCGTCTTGAGGTGGATGCGCTGAAACTCCTCGATCGTAATCTGGGCCGGGGGCGAGGCGGACGGTGACGCGGATTGCGCCGATGGGGCGGCTGCTTCGGTGGTGGACGGCTGCCGGTGTGTCACAGTCGATGCTCCTTGCGCACGGGTGATGTCGATCTTGGGAAATAATGGCTTG
>JBBIOW010000186.1:0-5600 GCA_037443165.1 Nitrospiraceae bacterium
GAGGCAACGCACGTTCTATGCGTTTCATCTGGACACGCAGAACCGCTGGCTGGATCATCATGCCATCGGCGTCGATGACCCCCTGTTGCACTGGGACCGCGACGATCCCTCTCTTTTGCACCTCTATCTGCTGAGCTACGAGCGCCACGCGCTGCTGAACCACTTCGTGCTGACGATACCGGACCTTGCGCGAAGCGACGCGTTCACAAAGCGATCGGATGAAACTCTCCAACCCAGGATCTGAGACTCATCGACCGCAGCGGCGTCCCGTGTCCGGTCAGACCGACTTCGGAGCGCAGAGCCTTCCCCCCAGCAGCCGTGCATACAGCTCCTCGGTTTGGTCCAGCATCTGTTCGAGTGTATACCCGCTCAGGATGCGTTCCCGAGCCGCCCGCCCCAGGCGCATACGAAGCGCTCGGTCCCGCAGAAGCGTGGCGATCCCGTGGGCCAACGCCTCCAGATCGCCCGGCGGGACCAGCAGACCGGTAACGCCGTGACTCAGGACTTCCGGAATCCCCCCGACATATGTGGCCACCACAGCCCGTTGCATCGCCATGGCCTGTGTCAGGGCCTGCGGAAGCCCTTCTCCCTCGACGGAAGGGAGGACGAACACGTCCAGTTCCGCCAGGATACCCGGGACATCGGGCCGAAACCCCGTCAGCACAACGGCCGAGGAGAGCCCCAGCCGTTGAATCTTGGCCATCACCTGCGCTTTCTCTGGCCCATCCCCCACGATGAGGAATTTCGCCCCCGGATGCCGGCGTCGCACGAGCGCAGCGGCGTCAAGGAGATGGGTGAGCCCCTTGTACGAGCGCAGAAACGCCACGGATCCGATCAGGGGATCGTTGGGAGCCGCGCCCAGTTCTGCTCTCACGGTGCCCGTGCTTGTCGCGGGCCGGAATACCGCCGTATCCACACCGGTTGGAATCGAGACGACGAGCGAGGGACACAGGCCCAACTGACCGATCAACTGCTCCCTCACGTTGGCGCCGGTGGTCACGATCGCATGAGGCAAGACCTTATAGAGCAGTCGATGCCGGATCGTATTGGTCACAGGCGTGGATTTATGGCGGGTCCGGATCACAAAGGGACGGGCCGGCGACAGGCGCGCGGCAAGGGAGGCCGTCCAGCTATCGAGCGACCCATGCGTATTCACAATGCGAATCCCATGCTTTCGGATCACGCGCAGAACGTCGCCAATCAATCCCGCAAACCGAGTCTTCCGAAACGCGACCGGCTCGACTGGAATGCCCGCTTGTTCGGCCTCGCGTCGTAATCGGCTTTCCGGGGAGACTGCCAGGATGACCGGATAGCCTCGTTTGGTCATCCCTTCGGCCTCGCGTAACACGCGGAGTTCTTGCCCGCCGAGGTCGAGCGAGGATTCGGTATGAAGGACTCGAATCCTCGTGCGTTCGCTGAACTCGTTCATGACATCCCTCGGTCTCCTAACCGCCTTGCCTCCTGATACAATCAAAGCGGCGACGGAGAATGCAAGTTGCCGTCTCTTTACTCGCGGTGAAGGCAGTCGCGAGGGACATGTTGTGCTCGGCCATGCGCGCTGCTCTCCTCCGTGGAATCAGGTACTGCAAGAGAGCATCAAGCGAGAGCAGCCCCGGCCCATGCAGGACGAAGTAGAGGAACAGAATGCCCCAGTAGAACGCTTCTTGTAACGCAGCTTCCGAGAGCTGGCCGTACGAGATCGAGGCAACGATGTTGAGCCCGAAGAGCGAAAGAGCCGCCCATCGTCCAGCCAGCCCGATCGCGAGCAGAAACGACCCGCCCAACTCGACGGCGGTGGCCAGATAAGCGGCGAGTTCGGGAGGCAGAAGCGGGACGTCGTAGACGAGGGTGAAGAGCATGACCGTCGACATCCAACTGGACAGTTTGACCATGCCGCCTTTCCAGAAGATCTGCGCCAGGTAGAGGCGGACGGCCAGGTCGAACACCGGAATCAGCGACTCCAGCACCCAGATCAGGCGGCGATAGCCGGTCACCGCGAGGGCTGCCGCGCGCGTCAGCCCGGCCGTATGCAGGCGCATGGCGCATCCTCCAGGGACCAACCGCTCAACACTCGAAGCCCGAGCAGGCTCGCCGCAAACCGGGACCAGTCAAACTCCGGATCGGATGCGACTGCCATCCGTTCGATTTCGGCCAAGCTCGCCCCGGCCGCCATGGCCTCGAGCAACCGATAGTCCAGTGGAGCCAGTGGCGTGACCTTGACCGTCCCACCGTCCCGCGTCACGACGACACCGGTTGCCTCGTTCGGAAGCGGCAGGTCGATGGGCTCGTTTGCCGGTGCATCCGGTTGCAGAGCCCGCCACACGCGATGCACCGGCAAGGAGCATTGCAGGAGCTGCGAGGCCGGGTGCACGCGCATCCTGACGCGAGCCGGATCGGCCGATACGATGCTCCGCAGTTGTTCGCCCGACAACGGCGGGGAGTCGGCCGCCGCGCACACCTCATGGCAAGCCCATTCCAGCCTGGCCAATTCCGCCAACAGGGGATCAACCGGCAAGGCGTGGAGAAATGCGGGGAAATGCCGCCCATACGCAAACAGATCGCCGCTGGTCGAGGGATGGGCATCGAGATACCCTCTCGCGAGGAGCCCGAAGTCTCGTGCGCCGACGAGCCGTGACACCACCGGATAGGTGACCTTCAGGACCTGGGTATAATTCGCGCGGATCAGACGGCGGTAGAGCGCCACACTCCGCAGGGCCGACCCGCCCGGTGCAAGCATATCCGCCACGGCCTGGTAGGTTCCGGCGAAGACAGCCTCGGTCAATGCCAGTTGGAGTTCACGAAGCCGCGACATGACAGCCTCCAAGAACGGCGTCCGCCTGCTTGGCCTGAGCGACCAATACGGACAGCGGCGGCAGATCGGTGTCCCATTCGATCAGCGTCGGTCGCAGGCCGATGCAACCGACCGTCCACTCGTACAGGTCCCAGACGCGCTGATGCACCACCCGGCCATGGGTATCGATCAGCCACCTCCCGAAGCGATCGAACCCCGCCAGGTGCACCTCCTGCACCGCCTGGGGCGGAATCGCTCTCAGAAACTCACGAGGATCTTCCCCAAAGTTAACGGCGTTGACATACACATTGTTGAGATCGAGCAGAATCCCGCAGCCGGTTCGGCGAACGACCTCGGCCATGAATTCAGCTTCTGGGATCATGGAATCCCGCCAGGAGAGATAGCGGGTGATGTTCTCGATGAGCAGCGGCCGCCGCAAGACTTCCTGAACGTACTCGATCCGCGCGCAGACATGCTCCAGGGTTTCCAGGGTATAGGGGAGAGGCAGCAACTCGTTCACGAACCGGCCGCCCACGGAACTCCAGGAGAGATGCTCCGAGACGAATGCCGGCGCGAAGCGCTCGATCAAGGCCTTGAGCTTGCCAAGATGATCACGGTCAATCGGATCGGTGGAGCCCAGCGAGAGTCCGACCCCGTGAAAGCTCAACGGGTATCTGGCTCTCACTCGCTCGAGGACACGCAGCGCCACCCCTCCTTCCCCGAAATAATTCTCCGGGTGGATTTCCATCCAGGCGACCGGCGGGGGCTCTGCGAGGATCGCGCGAAAATGCTGCGCCTGCAGTCCGATCCCGGTTCGCGCCGGGATCGGAGCGGAGACGTGCACGGCCATCGTGGGTGTCCTACATTTTCTTCATCTTCGCTTTCATCTCTTCGAAATCCTTCTTGGTGATCGGCAGCACCTTGCCGTTCGCGATCTTCGCGCACAGTCCTTTCGGCAAGAAGACATACGAGTCGGGTTCTCCGTCGGTCTTGGCCATGCCGACGCAGGAATGGAGGCTGGTCCTGATCGCGCAGTCGTTCATGCCGGCCCTGGCGACGCCGCCGCAGGCTTCCCAGCCGGAGGGGAGTTCCGGCATCTTGGGCGGCTCCGCAAACGCCTGGGTTCCCACCACACTCAGCGCAGCCAACAATGCGGACCGGACAACCGCGTTCGGCTTCGTTTTGATGTCCATGTGACGCTCCTTTCTTTTGATGTGGCGTTCTTCACAGCGAGATCCCTTCCTGCCAACGTTCTCACTACCCGAGATTCACGGTTCGCACATCGGCATTCCTCCTTTCACCGGACCGGCTCTCTCTATCATGTGCAGGACTCGAGCCGCTGTGAGCCGGCTCACAAAGACCTGCATCGCACCCGCCGTGATCCAGACTCCGGCAGCCGCAGGCCGCCAACCGTCGGTCTGACCGCCGACGCGAGCCCAGGTCGCTCATGGGGCGGTCTCCACCGCGTGACCCCGACGGCCTCATGGAGATTCCGTCTCGCACCCACCCCGCGCGAAGAAGAGCCCGCGGTGGATGTCGCCGATGCTGACCACGCCGACGAGCTTGCCGTGCTCGACGACGGGAATGCGCCGCAGGTTCTTGAGTCCCATATAGGAGGCGGCTTCCAAGATGGGCGTCTCCGGGGTGACGGTGAGCGGATGGCGTGTCATGATGTCTTCAGCTTTTTTCGCCAACACCTCCGGGTAGCCTTGCTCCATTTCCAGAAAATCCCGGCTGTGCACGCGATCGTGGATGTAATCCCCGTAGTTCGGATACATAGGCAACATCACATCGCGCAAGGTTACGATCCCAACCAGGCGATCACCGTCCTCCACAATCGGGATCGCGCCGCAACGCCGGGTGAGCATCTTGATCACGACCGATCGTACCGTGTCGGTTCGTTTCGCCGTCACGACACCCGTCGACATCACATCACGCACTCGCATAGGGACCTCCGTTGCTTGCTCCCCTACGTAGAAGAGGGGCTCGCCTGTTCATGTGACCGAAGAAACGCGGGGCTGCAGATCGAAGTGATACCGCGCGCCGCACGACCGGCAGCGGGCCAGCCAGAGGCAGCCGTCCGGATAGTAGTCGCACTGGAGCAGAGGGACGAGATCGTGGCTCCCGCACGTCGGACAGGGGAATCCATCGAGTGACGGCAGTCCCGCATGGGCCGGATCGCATGAACTGGTCATGGCGCGCCTCCTTCTCAATACTCAATACAGAACAAGACTTCCTGTTTCTTCATCCGACCATCCGGATCATGCGGACGCGTCAGCCGCGCTCAAGCACTGACCAGGCGTGGAAGACGCGGCTTCTTTCGCGCCCTCTCGCCGACCGGGACGGCGATTCGCCGGCGATGATCGAGAATCACCGCATCGACGATGTCTCCGCATTGCAGGCATCGATAGCCGTCAAAGCAGAGGGCTTCGCCGAGTTCCTGCATATCGCAAATCTCTTCCGGCACCATCAGTCCGTGACACCGATGACAGGTCATGACGAGCCTCCTTCTACATGGATGCGCTTTCTTTGCTTCTGCGCGTGATCATACCCGCCGACATGAAAGCCTTCTGTAAGGCATCCCACAGGTTCCCAGAAAAAAAGAGCCTCTGTCTTGAAAATGCGGGTCCTGTCGCCGACCACCCCGTCCGTCCTCGCACCCCGCCCGGTGTGGGGACCCCGCTGCGGGCGGCCGGGGTCCCTGGTCGACGCCACCCGCATGTTCATCCTGCAGGGTGAGCCGCAGGCTCATGGGGACTGCTTTGAAAATCCCCCTCACCCTCCCCTCTCCCCCAGGATGGGGGAGAGG
>JBBIOW010000187.1:0-5593 GCA_037443165.1 Nitrospiraceae bacterium
TACGGGGTCCGGCGCCGGTTTCCGAGCGGAAGAAGATCCATGCTGATATCGGCGGCCGGGGCCGAATGGGTCAACGCGCCGATCGAAATAAAATTTGCCCCGGCTTCGGCCACCTCCCGGACATTCTCTAGCGTGATGCCGCCCGAGACTTCCACGAGGGCGCGTCCTTTGATCGTGTCCACGGCCCGGCGCACGGTCGTCGGGGCCATATTATCGAGCAGGATAACATCGGCCCCTCCGTCCAGCGCCTCGCGGATCTGCTCCAGGGATTCCACCTCGACGATGATCCGCAGGCCGTGGGGGCTGCGCTCCCTGGCCAGGCGGCAGGCGTCTGCGACGTTCAGCCCCCGCGCTCTCAAAAGGGCGAGATGGTTATCCTTGATCAAGACACCGTCGCCCAGACTATGGCGATGATTCCAACCGCCGCCCAATCGGACCGCCCACTTTTCCAGCGCGCGTAATCCTGGTACGGTCTTTCTCGTATCCAGGATCCTGACCGGATAACCTCGAACGGCTCGGCAGAATCGCGCAGTGAGGGTCGCGATGCCGGACAGGTGTTGCAGGAAGTTGAGGGCGATCCGTTCTCCCATCAAGAGCGAGCGGCCGTCGCCTTCGATTGCCAGCAGGACGTCGCCTGTTGCGAGATTCGTTCCCTCTTTCACTGCACGGACGATCTTCAGCGAAGGGTCGAGCGAACGGAAGATCTCACGTGCCGCGGCGATGCCAGCCGCGACCAGCGTCTGTCGGGCCACGATCAGTCCACGAGCCGGGCAGGGAGCGGAAAAGAGCGCCGTGGTCGTCGCGTCGCCGAGCGCAAGGTCTTCCCAAAGTGCCGAGCGAACGGCCTGACGGATGTCTGCGGAAGGTATGGGGATCACGGTGATCGTTGCCGCATGATCTCGCGGAGCTGCTCTTCGCTGCTGAGCAGGATGGCTTGATCGCGTTGCAGAACCTTGAGGCGCTCCTGATGCTCGGCGACGACGTCGGGAGGCGCTTTGGATGCGAACTCGACGTTTTCGAGCTTGGCTTCCAATCGTTGGACTTCTGCTGCTCCCTCTTCTCGCTGCCTGCCGATCAGGGCCAGGGCTTTCTGCAAGTCGACGTCTCCCTCAACAACCATGCCCACGGTCAGGCCCTCCGCGGCGAGTCTCAACAAGTTGGATGAAGGCCACCGGTCAACCGGAATAACCTGCACGGCCCCGCGACCGAGGTGCGCGACGTGTCCCTGCAGATTTTCCAGAATCTTGCCGTTACGCTCATGACCCACCCACGCGAAAAAGGTCACCGGCTTTCCCGGCGGGTAATTCAGCAGCACTCTGGCGGTTCGGGCGGTCGTCACGCACTGTTCGAGGATGCTGAACGCGCTTTCCGCGTCCTTGGAGTCCCAATCGGGTTGTTCGCCGGGATAGGGTTGAATCACGACGCTCTCCCCCTCGTGAGGCAGCGCCTGCCAAATCTCTTCGGTGATGAACGGCATGAACGGGTGCAACAGCCGTTGGATGGCCTCAAAGGTTTCGACCAACGTGTGTCTCGTGCGTCTGGCTTCGGGGCTGTTTTGATCCGGCAAGGCCGGCTTGATCAGCTCCAGATACCAGTCGCAGTATTCGTGCCAAATGAAGTGATACAAGCGGCTGGCGGCCCGGTCGAATCGATACGCTTCCAGTTCCTGATTCACGCTCCTGATGGTGCCGTTCAGGCGACTCAGGATCCACCGGTCGGGAAACGAGCGGTTCGAGGGGTGGACTTGCTCCCGCGGGCCTTCGAGGTTCAGGAGAATAAACCGAGCCGCGTTCCAAACCTTGTTGGCGAAGTTCCGATAGCCTTCGATCCGCTCTTCCGCCAACTTGATGTCACGGCCCGGAGAGGCCAGGGAAGCCAGCGTGAAGCGCAGCGCGTCGGTGCCGTACTGCTCCATGACATGGAGAGGATCCACCACGTTGCCTTTGGACTTGCTCATCTTCTGGCCCTCGGCGTCCCGGACCAATGCGTGAATGTATACGTCACGGAACGGCACGTCGCCCATGAACTTGAGACCCATCATGATCATCCGAGCGACCCAGAAGAACAAAATGTCGAGGCCCGTGACCAACGTCGAGGTGGGATAGAAGGTTTTCAGTTCAGGGGTCTGCTCCGGCCAACCCAAGGTCGAGAAGGGCCAGAGGGCGGAAGAGAACCATGTGTCCAGCACATCGGGATCGCGATAAAAGTCCTGTGGGTTGCTTTGCTTACAGTCCGGGCAGCGCGCGGGAGCACTTTTAGCCACGATCGGCTTGGCTTTGGGTGTAAGGGTGATAGACCTTTTCCACGCAGAAGAAAGGGTTTCTCCAGAGCCTACCGCGCGAGAGGTCACGATGAGGGTTCCCGCGCGTTGGCCGCAGGGAATGCAGTACCAGGCGGGGATCTGGTGACCCCACCAGATCTGGCGTGAGATGCACCAGTCCTTGATATCCCGCATCCAGCCCAGGTAGTTGTTGACCCAGGCTTCCGGAATCAAGCGGATCCTTCCCTCTTCCACTGCTTTGACGGCTGGTTCGGCGAGCGGCCTGATCTTGACGAACCACTGCGGCGAAAGATGGGGCTCGACGACCGTCTTGCACCGGTAGCATTTACCCAAAGCCATCTTGTGGTCTTCGACCCTGACGAGGAGTCCGCGCGCGCGCAAGGCGTCCACAACGATGGAGCGGGCCTGAAGAACGGGTTTGCCCGCGAGGTTTAGTGACGGATCGACTTGGGCTTCGTGCAGTGCGAACCCGTCCATGCGAGCGTGTCGGTCGAAGAGAGCAATACGGGCCAAGTTATGACGGTCTCCGGCTTCGAAGTCGTTGAAGTCGTGGGCCGGCGTGATCTTGACGGCCCCGGTACCGAATTTCAGGTCCACGAGGATGGCATCGCCGACGATCGGAATGTCACGGGTTGTCAACGGCAGGCGAGCCGTCTTTCCGATCAGGTGGCGGTAACGCGGGTCCTCGGGATGGACGGCGACGGCGGTATCGCCCAACATGGTTTCCGGCCGAGTCGTGGCGACGATCAACGCGGTGTCCGGGTCATCCGCCAGGGGATAGCGGATGTGGTACATCTTGCCTCTGGTGTCTTCGTGCTCAACCTCGATGTCGGACAACGCGGTGAGGCAGCGGGGACACCAGTTGATGAGCCGCTCGCCTCGATAGATCAGGCCGTCTTCGTACAACCTGACGAAGACTTCCCTGACGGCCGTCGAGAGACCCTCATCCATCGTGAAGCGCAGCCGGTCCCAGTCGCAGGACGCGCCCAGGCGCTGGAGCTGTCGGACGATGGTGTCGCCAGACTTGGCTTTCCACTCCCAGACCCGTTCCAGAAACTTCTCGCGACCGAGCGCTTCGCGCGTCGTGCCCTCGCTCATGAGCTGTTTCTCGACGACGTTCTGCGTGGCGATCCCCGCGTGGTCCGTGCCCGGCATCCAGAGGACGTTCCGTCCCTGCATCCGGCGCCAGCGGATCAGGATGTCCTGGATCGTGTTGTTGAGCGCGTGGCCGATGTGGAGTGACCCGGTGACATTGGGCGGAGGGATGACGATGCAGTACGGTTGGCCGGGATGGGTCACGGAAGCGTGAAAATAGCCCCGGTCGATCCAGACCTGATACCACCGCTCTTCGACCTGCTTCGGGTCGTAGGTCTTCTCGAGTTGAAGTCCGGACATAAACCCAGCATAGGCTGGTGGAGGTAGATGATCATCTTAACACGGCCGATCCCCCCTCACAAGGCGCAGCGCGCGCATGTGTGCGAGTCATCGAACCGGCCGCGCTTGTCCGCGCGCGGCTCGCCGTGTTATACATGTGCGCCGCTTAGGAACAGGTTCGTACCTTAACTGAGAGGGATGCCGAGATCATGGCGAGAGGACGAGAGAAGGACAGAAAAACGAGAAGGAAGCATCGTAAGAACATTCAGCGGTTGAAAGCCCTAGCGAAAGCGCGGCGCAGCAAAAAGGGGAAAAAGGCTTGAGAGATTTGTGAGGGAGGACAAGGGCTGAGATTAGGCCGTCAGTCTTTTGATCTCGTCTTTCACGTGATTCTCCGCGAGATCCGGCACGATCTGCCGAACGGCCAGCGCGATGCTTTTCTCAGCGATTTCTCTCACCACGGTTTCCGCGGCGTCGCGCGCGTGTCGCGCCGCCGCTTCCTGTACCGCTTCCTTCACGAGCTGATCGATCGCTCCCACTTGTTCGCGGACAATGCCCGGCAATTGTCTGCGGACGGCCGATTCGACAAGGTGTCCCCCCGCTTGTTCGATCGTGTTCTGCGCGGCCGAGACAGCCGATTCTTGGACGTACTTCGAGAGCATCGATTCGAGGTCCGAATTCTGTCGATCCATGGCCTTCGGCAACTCGTCCGCAATGCCGTCGCGAACCGCTTGAGCGATCCGTTCCGCCAGCAAGCCGACGGCGAATTGTTTCTCGATTTCGTCTTTGACGGCTTGTGACACTCGGGTTTCGACCTGCCGGCTGAGCATTTCTGTCAGAAGTTCCTCCGCTTTTCGCTCCGCGCGCTCGGTCATGGATTGCACCAGATGGCCGAGCAGATCGCGCATGGCCTCCTCTACAATGCTTACCGGTTGCCCTCTGGATTCTGTCTGAGGCGTTGGCGGTGTCGAGGAATCCGGAGTCGAGGCGACAGGGGGAGCAGACGGTTCGATGACAGAAACCTCATGTTCTTCGGCTAAAGACTCGCTGTCAGAAAGGTCGGACAGCTCGACGGATTCGTCAGTGTCGGTGGTCTGAGATTCAGGCGGCCATGTCTTCCGTTTGGGCTTCGAGCCTGTGACGTCGGCCTTAGTCTGCTTGCCGTCTTGATGCAAACTCTTGATCACTTCCAGCAGGTGCTCGGATTGGAAGGGTTTCTTGAGGAAGGCCTTGACGCCCAACGACCGCAAGTGGTTCTCGTCCGGCCGGTCTGAAAGGGTGATCAACGAGACGATGTACGTGTCGGACAGATTGTCGTGCTGATTCAGTTCCTTGCAAAACCCGGAGAACGTCATCTTATCGAGATGATAGTCCGCGATGATCAAATCCGGGCTCAGGCGCTTGGCTGCCTCGAGCGCAGTCGGGCCGTCTTGAAACCCGACGACCTCGAACCCCTCGGGGGCGGAGATTTGCTCGACCATCCGCCGAACAGCCGGGCTGCTGTCCACGATGAAAATGCGAGAGGCCACGTAAGTCTCCAATTTTATTGAACTATTGTGAAAACTAGCAGAGGGTCTCGGTTCTGTCAAGGAAAGCGAAGAGATGGGCATGTTTTGACTTCCACTTTGCGCGCTGAATAGAATCCGCGCATGCGAGACAAAGCTGGCGGGCTTACGGGCGAGCACTAGGTCGCCGCCACCCGTATTTTCATCCTGCTCTGAAAATGCTGGTCCTGTCGCCGACCACCCCGTCCGGTCCGGCCGCCTCACCGACTCGGCGGCGCGCACAGACGTGGTCCGACTTATTCGTCGGACCGTGCGCCCTCGCACCCCGCCCGGTGTGGGGACCCCGCTGCGGGGGTACCCGTTGCCGGGGCACCCATCGCTTCATTTTGCAATGGGTCGCGTGCAACGGGTCAGGGGGTCCCTGGTCGGTGCC
>JBBIOW010000188.1:0-5558 GCA_037443165.1 Nitrospiraceae bacterium
TTCCGGCACCACATCCACGTTCTCGGGTCGTTTATTCTGCCCCTGGCGTTTCTGTCACTCGTGTCGGCCGCCGTCCTGCCGGAACAGGTTCCGACGCTGAAGCCTGTCCTCAAGACCTTATGGGTCCACGTGGCGCTCAGCATGCTGGGCGCGGTCGGATTCGCGGTCGCGTTCGTCGCCGGCGTAATGTACCTGATTCAGGACGGATTGTTGAAGTCAAAGCGGTTCAATGTCTTGTACGCGAAATTGCCCGCGCTGGATTTTTTGGATCATCTCAATCAGCAGTCGATCGTGTTCGGGTTTCCGCTCCTGACGCTGGGCATCATCACGGGAGCGATTTCAGCCGGATTGACGAGAGGGTCCTACCTGAGCTGGAATCCCGAACAGACCTGGGCGCTAGTGACCTGGTTCTTTTACTTTGTCGTGCTCTTGGGCCGCTTGACGGTGGGCTGGAGAGCCAAGCGCGCGGCCTATCTGACTATTATCGGGTTTGCCGGTGTCATACTGACGTTGGTGGGAGTCGTCCTCAAGGGGCACGGACCGGTTTCCTGACATGAACATCATCGTCGTCGGGCTCAGTCACAAAACAGCCCCGATTGAAGTCCGCGAGCGACTGGCGGTTCCGGAAAGTCGGATGGGCGAAGCGCTCAGCCGCCTATGTTCGTACCCGGGCATCAAGGAAGGAATCCTTCTCTCGACCTGCAACCGCGTCGAGGTCTATGCGGTGGTTGAGGAGATCGAGTCCGGTTACAGCCGGGTGCGGGAATTTCTCGCCGACACCCATCTGTCCCTCTCCTCGGAACAGTTGACTCCTCATCTCTATTGGCATGCGGGAGACAAGGCCGTCGCGCACCTGTTCCGCGTCGCCGCCAGCCTGGATTCGATGATTGTCGGGGAGTCCCAGATTCTGGGGCAATTGAAAGACGCCTTCGAGATCGCCCTCACGCACAAAACGACGGGGTTGATCCTGAACAAGGTCGTGAAAAAAGCGATCTCCGTCGCCAAGCGCGTGCGGACCGAAACCAAGATTGCAGAGATGGCCGTCTCCGTGAGTTATGCAGCCGTGGAATTGGCCAAGAAGATCTTCTCGAATCTCAGCGAAAAAACCGTTCTGCTGGTGGGGGCCGGAGAAATGGCGAAGCTGGCAGCGCGCCATCTGATGGCCCACGGTGTCCACCAGGTCCGGATCACCACGCGCAGTCCTCACGCCGCGATGGAGCTGGCCGGTCGGTTCAACGCGACTCCCATTCCCTTCGAGGAATTCCGGGACGACATGGCCACGGCGGACATCGTGCTCGTCTCGACGGGGGCGTCGCATTATTTGATCAGCGCCGAAGACGTGCAACGGGCCGTCCGCCAGCGGATGAACCGGCCCATGTTTCTGATCGACATTTCCGTCCCGCGGAACATCGATCCGGCGGTCCGCCATATCGACAACGCCTTTCTGTTCGACATCGACGACCTCCAAATGAGGGTCGAACAGAACCGGGAGGAACGACTGCAGGAAGCGAAAAAAGCCGAGCGGATGGTGGCCGAGGAAGTTGTCGTCCTGCGGCAATGGCTCAAGTCCTTGGAAGTCACCCCGACGATTGTTGCCCTCCGCGCCAGAACAGAGGAGATCAAGCGCGCGGAACTGGAGAAGACGTTGGGCCGGTTGGGACATCTTACGAACCAGGAGCGGGAGTTGGTGGAAAGTTTGGCGTCGGCCATCGTGAACAAACTCATTCACGGGGCCATGGTGACTCTCAAAGCCGAAGCCAATTCGTCTGGCGGGGCCGCGTTCGTCGAGGCGGCCCGGCGGTTCTTCAACCTGGACGAGGCACCGACGGGCCAATCGGACGACTCGAACCGCAACGGCAGGTGTGACCGCCTCGCTCCGATCGCGACTCCGGCTCCGATGCCGGAGCCCTTCGTGACCGAGGAAGCGACAGAGGCTTCAAGGGAGCAGGCGGGAGAAAAGAGCTAGTGCCAGCCTCTTGTCCGATGCGCCGGATGAGGCCCTTGGAGTCGGGACCGCATGCCGACAGGCCCCAAACTCTTTACCTGCCCGAAGTGCCTGCACACGTATCTAGGGCATGATCCGTTGCCTGACTGTCCGCGGTGCGGATTTGATTATCGGGAGCGGGAAGGGTTCCGCTGGGACATTGTTGTCTATCTTCTGACCATTCTCGGCTTGGTCAGCTTCTTATTGGTGTCGTCGTATTACCGGGGGGTTCTGGGGGTGGCGTCGCCGACGGCCGGCTCTACGGCGAAACCGCAAGAATTCGAGGAAAAACTGCCCGGCGCAGATCAGCGAACCGGGTCCAGCGTGTTTCGGACTCCCGACCATGAGCCCGGACGATAGCGCGAGCAGGCGGTCGAATGACTGCGCCGGATGCCAAAACCGGCACCCGGGTGTGAAGGGAACGGAAGAATGACGGTGGCGAACGGCAGGCGCAGCGCACTGGTGCTCGGAACCCGAGGAAGCAAGCTGGCCATTCGACAGAGCGAATGGGTCCAGGCGCAGTTGAAGGAGATCGCGCCGGATGTATCGGTGTCGCTCAAGCGGATTCAGACCTCAGGGGACAAGATTCTCGATGTCGCGCTTGCTGCGATCGGCGGCAAGGGACTTTTCGTCAAGGAGATCGAAGAGGCGCTCCTGCGCGGCGAGATCGATCTGGCGGTTCACAGCATGAAGGACGTGCCGACGCTGCTGCCGCAGGGCCTTGCCATCGTGTGCGTGCCTATGCGGGAAGATCCCCGTGACGTCCTGCTCAGTCGGAACGGCTACACGCTGTCGCGGTTGCCGGCCGGGGCCCGGGTTGGGACCAGCAGCCTGCGTCGACAAGCCCAGTTGCTCCATTACCGACCGGACCTCAAGATTGAGATGTTGCGGGGCAATCTGGATACCCGATTGAGAAAGCTGCGTGATGGCCGGTTCGACGCCATCGTGCTCGCGTCAGCCGGACTCAGACGGCTTCAATGGACGGAGAGCGCAACCGAGTACCTGCCCACGGAGGTCTGCCTCCCGGCGATCGGTCAGGGAGCCTTGGGCATCGAAGGGCGCTGTGACGATGTTTTCATCCGGGAACTCCTCTCGCCGTTGAATCATCTGCCCTCCAGGACAGCCGTCCTGGCGGAGCGGGCGCTCTTGCACCGGCTGGAAGGCGGATGCCAGGTGCCCATTGCCGCCCATGCGACGTTAGAAGGGGACACGCTGGTGCTCGATGGATTGATCGCCAGCGTCGATGGCCGGGACTTGATCCGGGATGTCGTCCGGGGTCCGGCGTCGGAGCCAGAACGTCTGGGCGTGCTGCTTGCGGAACGACTCCTGTCCCGGGGCGGAGACAAAATTCTGGATTCAATCTACGGAAAGGATCGCCGCCGTGACGTCTAAGCGCGGCAAGGTCTATCTGGTAGGAGCCGGCCCGGGTGACCCGAAGCTCTTGACCCTGCGCGGCAAGGAATGTCTCGAACAGGCGGACGTGGTGCTGTACGATTACCTGGCGAATCCTGTGCTCCTCGACCATGCGCCGGCCCAGGCCGAGCGGATTTATGTCGGGCGCCGGGGGCGAGGGACGTATCCGGATCAGCGAGAGATCAATCGTCTGATCATCGACAAGGCCCGTGCGGGGAAGATCGTCGTCCGCCTGAAGGGCGGCGATCCCTTTGTGTTCGGGCGGGGGGGAGAGGAGGCGGAAGCCGTGGCCGACGCGGGGTTGGATTTCGAAGTGGTTCCGGGGGTGACCGCGGCCGTTGCGGTGCCGGCCTACGCGGGCATTCCGGTGACTCACCGGACGTTGGCGTCGACGGTGGCGTTCGTGACCGGTCACGAGGACCCGACCAAAGGACCCTCCACATTGGAATGGCCGCGGCTCGCGACGGCGCAGGGAACGCTCGTCTTTCTGATGGGCATGAAAAATCTTCCGACCATCGTGTCGCGGCTGATGGCCGAGGGAAAGGCGGCGGACACGCCGGTGGCGGTCATCCGCTGGGGCACGCGGGTGAATCAGCGGACGGTCGTGGGGACGCTGAACGACATCGTGCAACGGGCCGAGGAAGCCGAGATGGAACCGCCGACCGTGATCGTCGTCGGCGAAGTCGTGCGGCTTCGGAATCAGTTGAATTGGTTCGAGAAGCGGCCGCTGTTCGGCAAGCGTATTCTGGTCACCAGGGCGCGCGAACAGGCGGCGGAACTCTCGAACTTGCTGGCTGCCTACGGGGCAGAACCGATCGAGTGCCCGACCATTCAGATTGTGCCGCCTGACACCTGGGACGACCTCGACCAAGCCCTCGCCGAGCTCGACTGCTACCGGTGGTTGATCTTCACCAGCCTGAACGGCGTCAGGCCGTTTATGGCCCGTCTTGCCGAGAAAGGACGGGATGCGCGCGCCTTGGCTGGCCTCAGCATCTGTTGCATCGGACCGCGCACCGCGCAGGAGGTCGCTGCGTACGGATTGAAAGCCGACCTGATTCCCTCGGACTATCAAGCCGAGGGTGTCATCGACGCGTTGCGCAAGGCTGGCGTCAAGGGGCAGAAGATTCTGATTCCGCGCGCTGCGGTCGCACGGGAAATCTTGCCGGAGCAACTTCGGGCCTTGGGCGCCGACGTGCGCGTCGTGACCGTGTACCGGACGGTCGTGCCGAAGGTGGACGTCCAGCATCTCCGAGAGCGATTTCTGCAACGCCGGATCGACGTGATCACCTTCACCAGTTCGTCGACGGTGCGGAATTTCAGCCGGCTTTTCGACGATTTTGTGGAGATGAAAAAGGCGACAGAAGGGGCAGTCGTCGCATGCATCGGTCCTGTCACCGCGGATACCGCGCGGGAGCTAGGGTTCGCAGTGAGCATCGTGGCCGATGAAAATACCGTTCCCGCCCTGGCGCAGGCGATTGTCCGGCATTTTGCTGACGATCACGCGCCCGTTCAACGTTTTCATTCTACGGTCTAAACGGGAGGAGTGGCCTATGGTGCCGGTGAAATCGTTCATGGTTCCTCGGGAAAAATTCGTCACGGTCCATCGCGACACGGATGTGCAGACGGCCGCCCGGATGATGCGGGATCACAATATCGGCAGCCTCTTCGTGACCAACGGCAAGGACGTTATCGGGATCATCACCGATACGGACATGGTGCGGCGTGTGGTCGCCGTCGGGGCCGACTCCACCAAAACCACGGTGGAGCAGATCATGTCCGCCCCCATCGTGACAATCGAAGAAAACAAGACGTTGCTGGACGCCAACGACCTGATGGCGCAGTCCCATCTCCGCCACCTCGGCGTGACGAGAGAAGGAAAGTTGGTCGGAATGATCTCGGTGCGGGACCTGGTCGTGTTTTTGACCAATCTGCCCAGGAAGTGAGGGGAACATCCGTGGCGTTTCCTATCCACCGGATGCGGAGACTGCGGCAAAGCGAGCCGTTCAGGCGCATGGTCCGGGAAACCGTCTTGTCGCCGTCCGATTTGGTCTATCCGTTGTTCGTGACGGGCGGGCGGGATCGGAGGGAGGAGATCGGCTCCATGCCGGGCCAGTACCGGCTGTCCATCGACTTGCTGGTCAAGGAAGCGATGGACGTTCGA
>JBBIOW010000189.1:0-5524 GCA_037443165.1 Nitrospiraceae bacterium
AACGGACCGACTTGGCGCAGCAGCGAGGCCAAGAGCGGAAAAGCTGTCAACCGGATACCGATTGAGCCCGTGCCCGCCGTGAGGAATGCCGGCAGGGACGGCGAGGCGGGAAAAATAATCGTCAGGGGGCCCGGCCAGAACCGATCCATCAGCACCTGCGCGGCCGGAGGAATATCGGCGACCAGCCCGTCCAACTGCGCGCGGTCGGTAATCAGCACGAGAATCGGCTTGTGTTCCCGCTCGCCCTTGATCCTGCAGACACGCGTGACGGCCGCGGCATCGGTCGGAACGACGCCAAGACCGTAGAAACTCTCGGTCGGAACGGCTACGACCCCACCGGCTCGGACCACCCGCGCGACTTCCCGCGCGATTGCCTCCGGACAGATTTGCGGACAGGGCAGGACACGAGCTTTGGTCGCCATGGACCCGGTCATGGCGGCTCACCCGCCGGTCGGCAACGCGCGCACGGCGATGTCGGTGCGGAAATAACAGCCCTCAAAGGAAATGGCGCGGGCCATGCGGTAGGCTCGATCCCGCGCCTGCGCCAGGCCCGCTCCCCAGCCGGTCACGCCGAGGACGCGTCCTCCCGCCGTGACGATCTCTTCCCCCTGCCGCTTGGTTCCGGCGTGGAACACGATGGCTTCGTCAGAAGCGCTGCGCTCCGGCAATCCATGAATCGGGAACCCGGTCCGATAGGAACCAGGATAGCCGGCCGACGTCAGCACCACGCAGACCGCCGCGTCGTGATGCCACTCCACGGCGAGTTGATCCAGGCGGTGTTCGACCACCGCTTCCGCGACATCCACCAAATCAGTTTTGAGCAACGGGAGTACCGCTTGCGTTTCCGGATCGCCCATCCGGGCGTTGAACTCCAGCACATACGGCCGGCCGTTGACGATCATGAGCCCGGCATAGAGCACGCCTTGAAACGGACAGCCCATGCGTCCCAGCGCCTCCACAGCCGGAGACAGCACCTGCTTCAGCACCGTATCCCGCAGCGCCGGGGAGCCGAGCGGCGCCGGCGCATAGGCACCCATGCCGCCGGTGTTGGGACCCGTGTCGCCGTCGCCGACCCGTTTATGATCCTGTGCCGGTAGCATGGGGACGACCGTCTTGCCGTCGGTGAAGGCCATGACGGTGAGTTCTTCGCCGTCGAGAAACTCTTCGATCAGCGCCTGCCGGCACGCCTCGCCGAAGACCCGCTTCTCCAGGATATCCATCACCGCCTGGCGTGCCTGCTCCCGCGTCGTAGCGACCACAACGCCCTTGCCTTGTGCCAAGCCGTCCGCCTTCACGACGACCGGCAACGCATGGCGGTCGAGATACTCCAGCGCCGAACCGACTTTGTCGAAGCTCCGCGCGCGAGCCGTCGGAACGCCGGCCGCCGCCATCACCTCTTTCGCAAAGACCTTGCTGGACTCGATGCGCGCCGCCCCTTTGGTCGGACCGAAGATCTTCAGCTTGGTCTTGCGAAATTCGTCCGCGATCCCGAGGGCGAGCGGCGCTTCAGGGCCCACGATCGTCAGATCGATCCGTTCGCGTTGGGCGAACGCTTTCAAGTCGGCGATCGACTCAGCCTTGATCGGCACACAGGTCGCCAGCGACTCGATGCCGGCGTTGCCCGGCGCACAGTAGAGCGCGGATACACGCGGGCTCTGCGCAAGCTTCCACACCAGCGCATGTTCGCGCCCGCCGCTCCCGATGACCAGTACCCTCATAAGTCGAGGGATTGACGATTGCGTGATTGGAACAAGTTGGGACGAAGACGAGAGTAATCAACCACTGTGGCAATGATCAAATGGGAACATGCTTCAATCCCCAATGGCGTGCTCAGTGGCGGAAATGGCGCATCCCCGTGAGAATCATCGCCAT
Organism: Nitrospiraceae bacterium; assembly: GCA_037443165.1. Lineage (GTDB taxonomy): Bacteria > Nitrospirota > Nitrospiria > Nitrospirales > Nitrospiraceae > DATLZU01. Next base: position 1,873 of record JBBIOW010000189.1, read on the forward strand.
CTGATGCTCGTCCGCCGCCTTGATCACTTCCTGATCCCGGATCGAGCCGCCGGGTTGGATGACTGCCGTGATGCCGGCCTGCGCCGCGGCGTCGATCCCGTCACGGAACGGAAAGAACGCGTCCGAGGCCATCACGCAGCCCTTCACCGGCAGGACGGCCTTCATACCGGCGAGTTTGACCGAATCCACCCGGCTCATTTGCCCCGCCCCGATCCCGACCGTCTGGCCAGGCCGCGCGTACACGATGGCGTTGGATTTGACATGCTTGCAGACTGTCCAGGCAAACGCGCAGGCGGCATACTCGTCGTCCGTCGGCTTCCGCATCGTCGGCACGTTCAACGCGCGGAGGTCCGCCAACGTGCCGAGATCGCGATCCTGCACGATCAACCCGCCGACCAGCTTTTTGAGATCCAGCCCCTCCTGTGTCGCTTTCGTCAGCGGTCCGACATCCAGCAAACGCAAATCCTTCTTCCGCTTCAACTCCGCCAGCGCGTCGTCCGTAAAGCCCGGCGCCACCACCACTTCGACGAAGGTGGAGGTAATCTCCTTCGCCGCCGCCAGATCGACCGGCCGATTGAACGAGATCACCCCGCCGAAGGCCGACACGGGGTCAGCCTCCCGCGCCTTCACATAGGCCTCCACCGGCGTCGCGCCGAGCGCCACGCCGCAGGGGTTGTTGTGCTTGATGATGACGACAGCCGTCTCGTCGAATTCCTTGACCAGCTCCAGCGCGGAGTTCGCATCGAGATAATTGTTGTACGACATCGCCTTGCCGTGCAGCACTCTGGCGCGTGACACGGACGGCTCCCGCGAATGGAGTTCCCGGTAGAACGCCCCTTGCTGATGCGGATTCTCTCCGTAGCGGAGGGTTTCCACCCGTTCGAACTGCAGCGAGAGCATCTTGGGGAACTTGACCTCGCTCCCCTGCACCTGTTTTTCCAGATAGCCGGCGATGAGGCTGTCGTAGCGCGCCGTATGCTGGAAGACCTTCATCGCCAACTCGCGCCGGAGTTCGCGCGTCACGCCCCCCCCTGTAAGCGCATCGAGGACGCGCGTATAGTCGGCCGGATCGACCACCACGACGACGTCCTCATGATTCTTCGCCGCCGATCGCAGCATCGACGGTCCGCCGATGTCAATGTTCTCGATCGCCTCCTCGAAGGAGCAGTCGGGTTTGGAGATCGTGGCTTCGAACGGGTAGAGATTCACGACGACGACGTCGATCGGCCCGATTCCATGCTCCTGCATCTGTGCCACATGAGCCGGAACGCTGCGGCGACCGAGCAGCCCGCCGTGAATCTTCGGATGAAGCGTCTTGACCCGGCCGTCCAGAATCTCCGGCGACCCTGTGTAGGCCGCCACGTCCGTCACCGCCACGCCGGCCTCACGCAAGGCTTTGGCCGTGCCGCCGGTGGACAGAATCTCCGCACCCAGCGCGGCCAATCCTTTCGCCATCTCGACGACACCCGTCTTATCCGACACGCTGATCAACGCCCGCTTGATGCCGGCCATCGCCTGCTCCTTGTGCTGTGCGCTGGATGGGGTTCGAAAAATAATACGCACGATGAAAAAGCGGGCGCAGAATAACAGATGGCCCCAACAAGTTCAAGGCGAAGGAAGGAGTGGCGCGCCCTCTGACGGGCTGTCCTGGCGAACAGCCGGGTACCCGTTGCCAGGGGACCCATTGCCCTTCACCTGCAATGGGTCGAGTTGCAACGGGTGAAAGCTCGCACCTCGCCCACACCCGCCAGGCAGGTACCCGAGGGCCTCTCGCCGGGCACCCGTTGCCTGGCTTCGCGCAACGGGTGGGGGCGCCCGTTCGCCACGCCACCTGCCAGACCGCTCGCCATTTAAGTAAGGTCGAGGGGTGTGATGCATACCGTTGCCCACCGAAGCGGCCACTTAAACGAAGACATTGCGCGTTTCTGCAAGCGGTGATTCACTTCATCCGATAAGAGAGTGGGAAGGCGAATCGAATTATCTGACCTCACGGAGCACAAGCTCAACAGGATCAAGAGTTTTCCCCAATAACTGGTGGCGGCACCATGTTCACTTCGGATTTTTTCTCTTCTCCGCAACTTCCTTTGTGCATCCAAAACGCCACGAGCTACGCCGGTAGCTTCTTCTTCCTGGATACCCTCGCTCGCACTGTCTCATGTCGTCGGCCACAGCGCCGCCTCCACTTGCTTCCACCCCCGCCTCGTGATGGTTTCTTGTAGCGCTTGCAGCAGGCTGCTATTCAGAATGAGTTCAGCGGACTTTGCCTCTAAAAATCCCAAATCCTGAAACACATTCCCGCTGCCTTTGGTCACTGTGGCGCGTGTCATAGCGGTTGCTCCTTCCGCCATTTCAACAAATCGGCATATCGGCTCTTGGCAAGTTGGATATCGCCTTTGGGGAGAAAACAAAGGGGGCTGACCCGCTCTTGTCCCACGCAGAGCGGAAGCCGGCGGCGGAGGTTGCGAAGGTTGTGATCGTCGCGCCATTGCAGGTCCCTTCTGTTCACCTAACATCTGTGGTGAAACGCGCGGCTCCTCTTGCCACGCGTCGCATTCGACCACGTGGTTAGCGCGCACTGTCACTTCACATCTTCGAGCTTGATGCCGCGGCCCGCGCGCAAGCTGTCCCGCGCAGCTTCCACACGCCGAAGAAACCGTGGGTCGTTCTTAAGCCGATAATCGAACCAGTCGTCTTCGGATTTGAAGCCGATCAGGACCCCGGCGGGTTTGCCGTGTCGGGTGATCACGATCTCCTGCTTCTCCGCACTTGCGAAGCAAGTGCGACAGATCATCTTTCACCTCGGAAAGAGGAACTTCTTTTATTCGGGACTTCCGAATTGGGCCAGCCATGTCTCTGCCTCCGATTTGGTCACGATCGCCAATACTTCTACGGTCGAGCCGGACACGTCGTAGAACACGCGGACCTCCTCAACCCTTAGCCGGTACTGTGGCCTTGAAAGGCCACGAAGCCGTTTGATTCGGCTGCGACTGATCTTCGTCGGTTCATGCCTGAGATGTGTCTCAAGGGCCTCCCGTATGGCCGTCTGGAGAGTCGCCTTTATTTCGTAGATCTGCAATGGCTTCCGGGGCCAGGATGATCTCAAAACGCATTCTGGCCAGATCATTAGCCGGAATGCTCCGAAGCATCAGGGGTCTGCTCCAACGCTCACATTCAGCCGCGCCCTCTTGCGGGCGTCGGCTGGAGCGCAAAGGTAGGCACCTTGCTTCATCGCGAGCTTGGACACGCGAAGCTGTTTCCGGCGTTGCTCGGCGTGCCACAAGTCATACTGGGTCTGCTGGTTGAGCCAGCTCTCAGCCGACGTGCCGAACGCGATGGACAAGCGAACGGCCATCTCGGGACTGATGCCCGCACGGCCATTGAGAATGGCAGACAGGGTTTTGCGGCTAATGCCCAGCGCCTGAGCGGCCTGCGTGACGGTCACACCGAGTGGGTCCAGGCACAGGCGCTTGATGATTTCCCCGGGGTGGGGGGGATTGTGCATGCGCATCGTGCCAACCTCGCTAGTGATAATCCTCATAATCCACGGCATCCGCGTCCTTTCCGATAAAGCGAAACGTGACCCGCCAGTTCCCGCTGACTGATACGGCCCAGACGCCCTTGCGGTGATCATGGACACAGGGATCATCGCGGA
>JBBIOW010000190.1:0-5521 GCA_037443165.1 Nitrospiraceae bacterium
GTGTGGGTGGGTTTCTGGGGGGGGGATAGCAAAAGGGAAATTAGCCCACACAAAAGCCGGAAGAGCCATTTTTATTTTAACGGCGAACTTATTCGCGGAAGCGTCCAGGATAACTTTTAAATCACGGGAGCCTTGATTCAGGCCTTGGCTCAACAGCTCGATCGCGAGCGTCACCAGCGGGTCCCCACTCCGCTCGACACGCTGTTGTCGCCGGCCGAAACCTTTCCCGACCTTGATCTCCACTACGCCCCGCAGGCTCAGGAGAACGCCGTCGAGGAACTCGGTCGGCTCAAAGATCGCCGAGCGATCGCTCTCCTCGAGAGACTGATACTCCATTCCGATCCGCAGATATGCCTCAGCGCCGTCCTCGCTCTTGGTGAATTTGACGTCCCATCCGTTGCGTCGACCATGACCCGCTTACTGCAAACGGATGCTAATATCGCCGTGCGTGACGCTGCGAAATCGATCCTCACACGCGCCTCCACTCGATAGTCGCTCGCTTCACGTCGTCTCGAAACGATTCCCTGCGCGTCCCCTGCGTAAGCGATGTCGAAGAGAGAGCATTTCATAGGGTGCCTCACATACGGAGGCGCATCTCCACAGGAACTTGGACTCCCAACAACCTGCTTTCTTTTCGTTGCTGCGCTCGTGTTGCTGCTCGACGGGACGATACGCGCACAGGCAGCCGAGCTTCCGCTGTTCGATGCGCACATCCACTATAACCATGACGCCTGGGAAGTGATCTCGCCGAGTGAGGCGATCGCACGGTTACGGAAGGCCGGTGTGCTGCGGGCGCTCGTGTCCAGTTCCAGCGACGACGGCACCCAGAAGCTCTATGCAGAGGCGCCCGATCTGATCGTGCCGGAGCTTCGGCCCTACCGGAAAAACGGAGAACCCTCCACTTGGATGCGTGACGAGTCGGTCCTCGGTTATCTCGAGGAACGGCTGAAGCGACACCGATACGTGGCGATCGGGGAGTTTCATGTAAGCGGCCCCGATGCGGATCTGCCGGTGGTGCGCGGCATCGTCTGGCTCGCCAAGCAGCACGGCTTGATGCTGCACGCCCACTCGGATGCCGATGCGGTGGAGCGTTTGTTCCGCCAGGATCCGGAGGCTCGGATCCTCTGGGCCCATGCCGGCTACGAGAACCCGCCGCGCGTGCGGGACATGCTGCGGCGTTATCAGCGCCTGTGGGTGGAGCTGTCATCACGCGATGACGTCGCCCCAAACGGTCATCCGGCGGCGGAGTGGCGGGCCCTCTTGCTCGAATTTCCCGACCGGTTCATGGTGGGCACGGACACGTTCGCTCCCGAGCGCTGGGGTGTGATCGGCTCACACGCCACTTTGGTGCGCGCATGGCTGGCAGAGCTGCCAGAGGAGGTCACCGAGCGCATCGCCTACAAGAACGGCGAATCCGTGCTCACGGCAGAGTTCGTGAAACGACGCTGATGGGACTTGGCGGTCCATTTCCCAGCTTCATGCCTACGCCATCCCACGCCGCGCGAAAGCCGCCTCATGAACGCCGTCGGGCCTTTTCTTGACTTTGCATCGGGCCTTTCGTACGCTCCGCCGCCATGACGCGCCGGTTTTGTTTTAAGCTCGAAGGCCTGTCTTTTCCGGGTAGGCATCGCACGGCAGGCAAGAACGCCCGCGATGGTTTGGTTCAAGCTTCCGTTCGCCGGGCGCTGGCCCTCTGTCTGGCGGCCGGTCTGTCCGGTTGCGTTGGGACCGTCCAAGCGCAATCTTCGCCGACCGCGAAGGCGGACGGCCCCCTCTCAGAGCCCTTGGTCGTGGAGTATTACTACAAGATTCGTTGGGGCTACCAAGAGGAGTTCTGGGACTTGTTCCTTAAAAACCACCTACCGCTCTTACGTCGTCAGCAGGAACGGGGCGAGCTGGGAGAGATTCGCCTGGAATCTCCACGCGACCACATGACGGAAGACGCCCGATGGGATTTCCGCGTGACCATTGCGTACAAGACCTTGTCGGCCTATTTCGACGGCATCCCGGATACCGATCGCCGAGAGCTCTATCCCGATCAAGAAACCTTCAAGCGGGAAGAACGGCGCCGATTCGAACTGATACTGGCGCATTGGGACCTGCCGGTGGTCAAGGTGAAGAAAGACCGATAGTAGAGGACGAGGCACCGTAACCCCGCGTTGTTCCTACGATAAGACCCCGTTTCCATCTCCGACCCCCAACCCCATCACATAGTCACTCCTTTCTCCCCGCCCTTCTGGAAAGCCTGTTGTCGATTTCGGGCCTTCCCGAACGACTATCTGACGAGAACGGCGATTTACATTTCAAACCGGAGGTTCGGATCCATGAAATATCTGCTTCTGTGTTGCCACGAAGAGAAGAAGCTGGACTCCATGTCCCAGAGCGAGTGCGCCGCCGTCATGGAAGAGACCAGGGCCTACTGCGAGGCGCTGAAGAAGAGCGGTCACCTCATTGCGGTGGAGCAGCTCGAACCGGTTCAGACGGCCATGACCGTGCAAGTCCGAAACGGCAAGCTGTTCGTGACCGACGGTCCCTTTGCGGAGACGAAGGAGCGGGTCGGTGGGTTCTTTCTGATCAACGCCAAAGACCTCAACGAGGCCATCCAGGTGGCCTCGAAGTTTCCATCCGCGCGGTTCGGCAGCCTGGAACTGCGACCGGTCAGGGAATTTCAAGTCAGCAGCCACCCCGAAGAGGCATTGTAAGGGAGTCGCTCATGTGTCCTGCCTGTCTCACAACTCTGGCGCTGATTGCGACCGGCTCGACTTCGGCAGGCGGCCTGACAGCGCTTGCGATGAACAAGCTGAGTCGCTCGACAGGTACGACGACAATCGCAATACAATCCCCACAAAAAGGAGACCGAATCATGCCAACGACGAAGCACAAGACCGGGACGCGTGAAGAGTGGCTGCGCGCACGGCTCGAGCTGCTCAAGGAGGAGAAGGAATTCACACGGCGCGGCGACGAGCTGGCGCGGCGGCGGCAGGAACTACCGTGGGTCCGGATCGACAAGGAGTACCGATTCGAGACCGACGAGGGGAGCGTCTCGCTGGCGGACCTCTTCCGAGGGCGCTCGCAACTCCTGGTCTATCACTTCATGTTCGGGCCCGACTGGGCGGCGGGCTGCCCCTCATGCTCGATGATCGCGGACGCATTCAACGGGTCCGCGATTCATTTGGCCAACCACGACGTCATGCTCTGGGCGGTGTCGCGTGCGCCGCTTTCGAAGCTGCAGGCCTACAAGCGGCGAATGGGTTGGACGTTCCCTTGGGCGTCCTCGCGTGGCGGTGACTTCAACTTCGACTTCAACGTCTCGTTCACCGGGCAGCAACAGCGCGAGGGGGGCATCGAGTACAACTACCGGCGCGGCGGCCACGCGATGGACGCAACACCGGTCCCGGAGCCCGTCGCCCAGCTCGCGGCCACATGTCAAACCGACGCGCCTACCTACTCGCGCGATAGGCCAGGCATGAGCGCGTTCGCGCTCGAGGATGGCGTCGTCTACCACACCTACTCCACCTACGCGCGCGGCGTGGACCCCTTCTTTGGCGTATACCACTGGCTCGATCGAGCCCCAAAGGGACGCAACGAGACGGGCGTCTGGTGGCGCCGCCACGACGAGTACGACAAGCGGTGAGCCAAGTCGTGGGTGTCGGCGGCGCAACCGGGGCCGGGAGATCTGACGACGCATGGTGGACGCCCGGCTGGCAGAACAGGGCGAAATCAACAATGAGCGCCGTTCCGTGTACCTGCAATCTTGTTGCTCTGGACCGCTAGCTGTGTCACCCACTCTTGAAAGACCGATGCAATGCCCGCTGACGCTGCTGCTTCTTGCATTGACGGCGTGGGGTGGTTTTCATGCACCAGCTCGAACAAGAGCAGCCTTGGCACATACTCTTTGTGCTTACGGACATAGTCTTCACGCTCTGCCCGACTTGAGGTCTTCCATACCTCGCTGAACCGCCTGAACACCAAGACTATGCGGTTAGAGGGATCTGAGAACCCTGATGAGGCCAGCAACGCGCTCAAAGATTCAATCGACTCTTCGTGAACGAAAACAGCCAGCTTGACCACCAGAGTTGGGAGCATCCTGTCGTCGCTCGTTCGAGACGGGCCTAGACTTGGGCAATGTGCTCAAAATCTGATCGGGAGAATCTGTGAGAGCCGACCCGTCGCTGCGGCCGCGCAAACGAACTGAAGGGAATCTGGTCGCCGGAGCAGGGGACGACATTCTTTGGAATTCGTTGTTGGTAACGAGGAAGTCGATTCCACTGATTTGTCAATCGTTGATCAAGTCAGTCAAGCGTCTTCCGCGGAGAAAAAGCTGATGTCGATTTTTCACGTTGCCAACGACTATCTGGCGAAACCAGAATTCAGGCAATGAAGGAGCACCGGACGATGCAAACGATTTCACCGTGCTTATGGTTCGATCATCAAGCCGAAGACGCGGCGCGCTTTTACGTTTCGGTTTTCAGAAACTCCAAGATCGGCAACATCACCCGCTATGGGGAGGCAGGTTTTGAAATTCACGGGAGACCGGCCGGGTCCGTCATGACCGTCGAATTTGAACTCGATGGGCAGGCCTTCTTGGCACTCAACGGTGGCCCGATCTTCAGGTTCAACGAAGCCATTTCCCTTATCGTCAACTGCCACGCCCAAGAAGAGCTGGATTACTATTGGGATCAGCTCTCGGCGGGCGGCGATCGTTCGGCGCAACAATGCGGTTGGCTGAAGGACCGGTACGGCGTGTCCTGGCAGATCGTGCCTATCGTCTTGCGTGAAATGCTCCAGGACAAAGATGCCAATAAAACCCAGCGGGTCATGACCGCCCTGCTTCAAATGAAGAAGTTGGAGATTCGAAAGCTGAAGGCAGCGTATGAACAATCGTAACGCCGGCGAGCGGCACTGGGAGAAAACGCGATGAAATATATGTTGCTGATCTACCATGACCAACAAGCCCTGACCGACTCCGAGCGGCAGGACTGTTACAAGGAATCCATGGAATTGGCCCACGAGCTTCATGCCAACGGGCAATACCTGGCCGCCAACCCCTTGCACCCGACATCGATGGCGACCAGCGTCCGCGTGCGCGATGGCAAACGGTTGGTGACCGACGGTCCATTCGCGGAAACGCACGAACAACTGGGCGGCTATTTCCTCATCGAGGCCAAAGACCTCGACGACGCCATTGCCGTCGCCGCACGGATTCCCATGGCGCGCAAGGGCACCGTCGAGGTCCGGCCGGTCATCGAGATCCCGGGCCTGCCTGGTTGACGAAGACCGTATGGCTGATGGCACGGGCATGGAAGTGGGACAGCGGTAGCGCTTCTCTGTCGCCGTTGTCGATTTGGACTTCCTGAACGACTAATTGGTGTCAACGACAGTTTCACCACGAAGAGGGAGGACGCCATGTCTCAAAGCAAACAGGACCACGACGAAAGAGGCAGTCGAACAGCGTCGAGTATCGTCTGGTTTGAAATCCCGGCGGACAATCCCGAGCGGGCGCGGAAGTTTTACAGCAATC
>JBBIOW010000191.1:0-5469 GCA_037443165.1 Nitrospiraceae bacterium
TTCCGCCGTCAGTTCGGCGACCCGATAAGCGGGCGGATGGCCTAGTCCGCTGGCGCGAATCACCCGTAGGTCGGCGTTGTAGGCTTCCCGCACGACCAGGTTCTTGGCGGCCCGTTTCAGATTCCTGACCCGCGCGAGTTTATCGTGGGTGCGGCGGGCCTCCGTCACTTCCGTGTCGATCATCCGATCCAATTCGGCGATCCGTTCCAACAACGCCGACTCAGCCTGCGCACGGTTCATGCCCGCAAGCGCATAATGCTGGCCGCTTCGCCGGTCGAACCAGGTATCCAAAATCCGCACATTCTCGAGAACCTTGTCCGTCGAGACACGGGTGACATTGTCGAGGGTCAGGCGACGCTCCGTCGTCGACTTGCCTCGGTTTTCGATCACGAGATACGATTCCCAGTCCTTGGCCTGCGCGTTGATTTCGGCTCTGAAAATCTTGGCCACCGCCGCATAGGCTTGTTCCGCGGCAACCGTCCGGGTTTCGGCTTGACCGACTCCAAGCAGGTACTGGCTTGGAGGAAACTCCGGGCTGGATCCATCGAGCCATCCCGGCTTGCTTGTAGACCAAGACCATGTGCAGGCCGGCAGCGCCGTCGAGGAAAGGATGAGCGCCATTATGAGGACCGCAAGGCCCCGGTGTCTCCCCGGCGTGAGAGGCGTCACTGGATCACCCGTTGGATCAGAAACTTCGTTTCGCCAGCCCGAAGCGTCATCGAGTGCGAAGCGTCCGGGTTCACCCCATCTCCTCGCCGGCCGCTGAGATCGATTCGGGCTTCGTATTCGCCCGGGGGCACCCACAGGCGTGACAGATGGATTTCATCCGGCAGGGTTCGCCAACTGCGTTTGTCCGCTTCTTCGGAATAGACCGCCAATCCCTTGGTCAGAAGTCCGACCAGGAGCCCGACCCACGGCGCCGCGTCTTTCCCGGCCGCCTGCTGGGCGCCACGCGTCGCGCCTTCGGCCAAGGCGAACTTCGTTGCCGCCCGCGCGACCGCTTTCACGGCGATGGCCGGGAGCCGGTCCGACAAAGCCTTTTCCGCCAGGGCGGTCAGATTGTGCGCCAATTCCGTCCGCGCGGTGAACGAGCCGCCGGTTCCGCTGAGGGTGATCCGCTCGTGGCTCACCTGTGTCTTTTGCGGTACCAACCTCGGCAAGGCCACACGGACGACGCGGCCGCTCAGACCATAAAGGACGCTTTCCGCGGCTCGGTTTTCGTAGCGGTTTCCGGCGCCCAGGCCCCTCGTCAGCAACACCAGTTGAAGCGCGTCCAGGCTGACCGGAAGATCGACGAACAGATCTTCCTTGCGCGGAGCGCGGCCATTATAGCTGATCACGACGACTTGAGCGAGATGCTCCTGCTCATGTCTGGACTGCCACACGACGTCGGGAAAAATCCGGCGGTACTCCTCGAATTCCGCGGTCAAGTGCAAGGCGTCCGTTACCCGCAGAAGATCCGAGCGAAGGACAAACGGAACTGGTGTGCGGGACCAGGTCCGCATTCTCTCATAGGCCTCATAGGCTTTGCGGTAGGCGATGAATGCGTTGTTGAGATCTCCGGCGGCTTCATAGAGGATGCCGGTGAGATAGCGGGCAAACGCATCGTCCCGGTAGCCGTCCGTTTCCTTCGTCTTGTCGGCCAACACGTTCAGCCGGTTGTCGATCCGCCTCGCCTCCACCAATGCGTCGTCGAGCCGGCCCATGACCGCATAGTTCAAGGCTTTGACGACGTTGATCATGACCTGTTCGTAAGGATCGCCTTCGTACGGCAATTCGGTGTCGTTGACGAGGAAGGCTTTGGCTTCGGTGCGTATCTTGCGGGTGTAGAGACGGTCGATCTCTTCCTCCGCCTGCTCGAGGACCGCGTTGCTTCGGTCGTACTGACCCGAGAGGTGCAGCGTCATCCCGCGGTCCATGCCATAGAGGACGCGGCTTTTGGGCCCGTATTCTTTTTCCGCTTGTTCGACAATTTGGTCGGCCCGTTGCGGGTCATGTGCCCGGAGGCTGTCTTCGATCAGGGCGTACCGATTGATCGTGGGGCTGCAGCCTGCCAGGGTGGTGAAGGCGACCCCCACCGCCAGCAGCCAAGCCGGCAGGAGGCGTGCGAGCGTCTTCGCGCCTGAGGTTGGAAGGAATACGAAGGAAGGGCTCAACGGGGCACGTGGAGCCTAAAAAATCGTCCGTTTGCGTTCGATGACTTTCTTGATCTTTTTCTGCCCGAACCAGGACTTCACATTGCTTTCGAGGTCGATCATCTCGAGATCGACCTGATAGAAAACGGCCTTGACGCCGTCCGTCTCGTCGAGGATGGTCGAGATGCTCCCTTTCATCATGTAGTCGGCGCCGAGTTCTTTTCCCGGAGCCTTTTGCGTATCCTCGCGTGCGTGCACCGCCTGCTCGCGCCGCTCTTCGCGGATCTCCTCCCGTTCGCTCTTGCCGGCGACGAACGTGACCTTCTGCGAGTTCGTCAATTCCCGAGCCAGATCCTGCACGAAGGTCTGGACGTTGATATGCTCATGGCTGCGGTTCAGAATCGTCCCGACGATGACGACTGGGTGGCGGTTCTTCGATTTGACGAAATTGTCCAGCCACGGATAGCTGAGCGCCTGCTTGACCATCTCTTCGGCGACTTGGCGGGAATCGGTGTCGTTCCAGCGGCCGCTGAGATCCGTCACGACGCCGGGGTCCACGCGGGTCACCTTGGCTTCGGCGCCGCAGCCCGCCAGCCACAGCGACAGCGCGAGCAACGCCGGGGTCGTCGCGATCTTCCATCCTGGCGCCTTCCACGTCTCCTGCATGTACACCTCCCCGCTACAGTCAGAGTGTGGAACGATGGAACAAACGGGAGAGACAGATATTACCGGTTGGCACGTTTTTCTTCTTCCTTTTCCAGTCGCTCGAAGAGTCGGTCGGCGTTTTTCCGGACGAAGTCGCGCACCTGGGCGTTCAGCTCCTTCGCTTGCTCCAGATTGTTTTTCATATCCTCCAAGCTCAGCTTCGCCAGCACATAGTAGGTGCCGGTCTTTTCGTCCTTGTAACGGTCGACGGGACGGACGCCGCTGAGCGTGACAGTCGTGATGGTCTTGATGGCCCGCTCCACGTGCTGCTCTTCCGTGTTTCTGGTGAAATCGCCGGCTGTGGTGGATGCGGCGTAGTCCCGCATGAGGTAGCCGGTATAGGTCTCGAAGTTTTTCGCAATCTCGGCCCGCGCGCGATTCTCGGCCGTGTCCCACGCGAGCGGCTCGTTCTTCACACCGACCACCGATCCGACCCCGTAGAAGGCCTTCGAATCCTTGTCGTTATAGGCGCCCGATCCCTTCTTGACCCAGGTCGGAGGGCCGCCGCAAGCGGTCAGTCCGATAAGAAGCGCGAGGGCGAGTCCGCTTCCTGTGAGTTTCGCAAGAAGCCCGTTGGATATGTGCATGGGAGTTCCTCCTTCGTGCATGCTGCTGCCGTGGTCGGTGGACTGGAAGGTGCGGCCTACGTCTTGTCGATTGTAAAGCGGCACAGTCTGACGCGGGATCACCCTTCATGTATGATCAAAAACATTCGAAAAGATGCTAACATGCACCCCTCATGCTGTCAACGCAACTGAACGTGAAATGTGGACGGCGAGGTCGCCGGTTTCGGAACTAGCGAGCAACGAGTCGCAAACCGCTTGCAGCTTTCGGCTATTCGCTGCCGGCTGTCGGCTCTTGTTCGGGGAGGAGTGCCGTGGCCGAAGTCCAGATTCAAGACGGTGTGATCAAGATCGTCGAGCTTGACGTGCAAGATCCGAAGGCGGCGGCCGTGCTGGCCGAGTACCCGCAGGCTCGATGGACGGAAATCACCAGGCGAGCGATCAAGATCGGATTGGGGTATTTGAAGGGCGGTGCCAGAGACTGACTCTGGTTGATGATGCGCGGAGATGCGTCGCCTTTCGCCCGTCGCGGTTCCTATTTTTCGGGCGGCTGCGTCTGGCTCTGCTCGACGATGAATTTGGCCCGTGAATCGGTTCCCCCGAGGTCGAGATAGCGGCGAAAGGCTTCTATGGCTTTCTTCCGATCTTTCAAATCGTCCGCGTAGAGGGTACCGAGGGAATAGTAGACGTCGACGTAGTCTGGATTGACGGCCAAGGCTTGCCGCATGGCCTCTTCGGCTTCCGCATACTGGCCTCGTTTCTGGAAGATCAATCCGAGCGTATAGTAGGAATCCGGATTTTTCGGTGCATACTGGACCGCAAGACGGGCGGTCGACAGCGCTTCGTCCAGATTGGGCAGGATTTCCAACCGAACGTAACTCTTCAGCACATAGGCGTCGCCGAAGGACGGATTGTATTCGATCGCCTTGTTCAAACGATCCAACGCTTCCTCGGCGGATTTCTGTTGCTGGAGCAACAGAAACGCCTGTTCGTACTGCGTCTTCGCCGCCGTCGCCCGTTCGGCTTCCGTCTTCGGCTCCGGCCCCAGCACGAAGGCCGCTTTTTCCCCTTCGATCAGGATCACGTCCCCGTCGCCATCCAGTTGCGCAAATTGCGGGTGCTGAGCGCTGCTGGTCATGTGTTCGATCTGTTGTTTGACGTACGCGCCCAGTTCGCTCGCCATGAGCCAGCCGTTCTTGTTTTGGTCGGCGGCGCCCTTCAACCCGGCCAGCAACGCCGTCATGAACGCGCTTTGGCCGTCTTTTCGGATCGGCACTTCGCCTTTGTCGCCGGCGGTCAAGACCTGCACGGCGCGCTTTTCGGTGTCTTCTTCCGGCGCTAGACGGCCTTCGAGCGACAGTTGCTGCGGCGCGGTGATTTCCCAGCCCCGCACACCCGTATCGAGCAGAAACAACGTATGCTTGGACATGACCCGCCGGCTGAAATCCTTCAGCAGATCGAAGGTGATGGCTTTTGCGACGTTGTTCGGCTGCGCGTCCCAGGGAACGAGATAGCCGAGGTCCTTGCCCGTTTGGTCCTGAGTGACCCCCGCGTGTCCGGCGAAGAAAATGACGACACGGTCCATCCGGCCGACTTTTCTGGGCAGATAGTCCGTCAAAATGTGGCGCAGGCCGCGCGACGTCGCGTCCTTGTCGTAAATCTCCAGAATTTCTTCGAAGCCGAGCTCGCGCAGCGCCGCTGCCGCGGCTTTCGCGTCTTCAACGGCTCCGGGATATTTCGGAGCCACAAGATAGTTCTCGATGCCGATGACGACCGCCCACGATTTATAATACAGGCCCTCCGGCTTGCCCTTCTGCGCCAGGGCCGGAGCGACCAGGCAGAGCACACAGACCGTGAAGGCAATGATACGCGAACCGAGTTCCCGGGAAGCGTAACGGGGCTGTCGAGCTGAAGACCGGGTCATCCTTCGGAACAGTCTCGTGGAGAGCAATTTGCCGATACACCAGCCTACTCCGGCCTTCTGCGCAGTGTCAAGGAACGCGAGGGCCAATGTCAACCCAATTTAGAAATGTCCTCTTCCTCCCAAAGTAGAAATGTCCGGGTTT
>JBBIOW010000192.1:0-5429 GCA_037443165.1 Nitrospiraceae bacterium
AGGTACTGTCGCAACGAGGTCATGAGCTCCTGGGCGTTGACATTGCGAATATAAAAGACCCGCGTGACCAACGGCTCCGCTTTTGTCTTGGATTCCTTCACCCGCGCTTCGTCGTCTTGTTGCTTGGCGATGTTGGCCAAGGTATCGACCCAGACGATGTTGCCTTGCTTGATCATGCCCAAGCCGTTCATGCGCAGCAACATGTCCAAAGCCTGGTCCCAGGGCACGCTGACCAGCTTCATGGTGACTTTGGCTTTGACCCCTTCTCCCACCACGATGTTGAACCCGCTGACCTCGGCGATCAGACGCAGCACATTCGTGATGTCGGCCTGTTGAAAATCGAGCGAAATTCTCCGACCGACAAACCGGGTTTGGCCGGTCACAATGTCGGGTTCCCTGCTTTCCTTGCTCTCTTTGTCGTCCGGCTCCGTCGCCATCTGCACGAGGCGCGGCGCGACCGCACGCCGAACTGGGCGCTCCGACCAGAGGATCGGTTTGAACGATGGTTTGTTGCCGGCGTCGCCCGCCGCTCTCGGCGCCCCAATCGGCTGAGCGGCTCGTTCCAGATCGCGCATCACCGTTGTTCCCGAAACCGCAGGGAACGCCGGCTCCGGCTGGCGCGTCAAGTTGACGACGATCCGCCCGTTTTCGAGACGCACGTCATATCGAGATGGTTGAGGCAAATCGAACACCAGCCGAGTCTTATCCGGATGGTTGCCGATCCTGATCTGCTTCAAGAGTTCATGGTCGACGGCGAGAATCGGGAACCGGATGGCCGATGCTACATCGGGCAGGTCCAGGATGAGACGATGGCCGTCAATCAACCGGTCGCGATATTTGAACGCACCTTCGCCGGAGACGAGCACGGTGACCTGATTTTCGCCACGTTTCACTTCGATTTTCCCGACGATCCCGGCTCGCGCATGTGATTGAACCGGCAAGCCCGCTTCGTGCAACGCTGGCCCCATATCGTCTGTCACATCGACAGTTCCACGTCCCGGAACCTGTGTGTCGATGCTTCCGAAGCCGTCAGGAGCTCCGACCGCCTCATGGACGGTGTCTGCGCTGCCGAGTGCAAGCGCGGCGCTCCAGATCGTCAGAAACGCGACCCAGCTCAGAACAATTGGCGAACGGCGACGTATGCGGCTCATTCTGGGCCCTCTTTCGCATGCAGAAGCTTGACGTATTCCCGCTCCTGCTTTTTTCCATAAATGTCCGTGAACCGTTCTTGCACGATGATGCCTCGCTCCGTAATCGCGCTGACCACGCCGTTGTTCGGACCAATGCGCGTCCCGCGTCGGACCGCATAGCCTTTCCCATCCGGAGTCTGTACCATCGCGGTGTATCCGTATGCACCCCAGACAATTCCAATGAGGGTCAATTCGGTCAGGCCGACCCGTTGAAGCGGGGGCAAATTCTCATCGGCCGGACCGACGCCCTGTCCCTGCTGCACAATGGGCGCAAAGGGATCGCGCCGCCCTGACGGGTCGTACGAAAATCCGGCCGCTCCGGTCGACAACGCAGGCTCGGCGGATGATCCGATCGGCTCGATCGGCGGTGGCACCGCAACACTGCTTGGCACCTGCCTGGGCACATCCGTCATCGGGGTCACTTTCAGCGAGTCCGGCCTCATCTGGTTGATCTGCCCCATGTGCTGAGCTGCGGCCTCGTCCTGCGAGAAGGCGTGATCGCACCCGAACGGACCGACCCAAACGAGGAAACTCCAGCCGAGAACAACGGCGAACGTCTGTGGAAATCCGCCCCCGACGAGATTCTTCCGATCCGGTCGTCTTATCCGTAATCCGTTGATCATGCGCTCGACTTTACTTCTTGGCGGTCGGCGTTCCCTTTTTTTCCTGCGGGGCGGCAAAGGCCACCAGGTCGAACACCGTCTGGGTCACCACCCGCCCCTGCTCGATGCGCGGAGATCCCATTTTGAGATCGGAGACATTGATGATTCGAGGTAATTTGTTGATCCGATCGAAGAACAGAGCCGCCGTGTGGTATCCACCGGCCACCTCCACGCTGACGGGCATCCTGACAAAAAGCTTCGACGGATCTTCCGTTTGCGTGCCCGGCTTCCATAGCTTGATATCCAATCCCAGCTTCACCCCAAGATCGGAAAGTTGCTTGAGCAGCATCACCGCCTCTTCCTCGGGAGGAAGCCGTTCCTTTTTCTTGGCCAGATCGATCTCCAACTGCTTGTTGGCGGCGATCAACTCGTCAAGGTGCTTGACTTTGATGGTCAAGGTTTGAATGTCGGTATTCAACTTGGCGATCTCGGTCTGCAGTGCCGAGATGACCATGCTCTTGGGTTCGACAATATAGTAATAGAACCCCACGACAATACCGGCGAGGAACAGACCCAGTAACGCGATCTTCTGCGCCAGGGGAACGCTGCGCAGAGATTCAAGGTTGAGACCGGACAGCGCCATATCAGCCTTTCAGTGCGAATCCGAGCTTAAACTGATACACGTTGATCTTGCTCTCTTGCGCAGAGCGGCTCTCCAACAACCTGATGTTGGCGAAATAATCCGTTCGTCGCAGGTTGTTGACGAATTCCACGATATCGTCGTTGGAAAGGGCCCGCCCTTCCAGCTCCACGTTATTGCCCTGCACGCTCAACCGGACAAGCCATACCTTCAGCGGTTCCAGACTCTGGCTGACATAATCCAAGACGCGGACGGGACCTGAACGCGATTTCTCTAACTGCTCGATGATACGATTCTTATCCTCGAGCAGCTTCTTCTTGGCTTCAAAATCCTCAACCTGTTTGAGCTGCTCTTTGAGCAGCGCCAACTGCTTTTCTTTCTCCTGCTTCTCGGTCTGGTGTTGTTCGATCTCGTCGTCCAAGGATGAAGAATACCACCAGCACCCGGCCAGGGTAATCACGAGAGCCCCGATCGCTAGCAATGCCTCGGCTCTGACATCCCACTGCTGCTTGGGCTTCCGTCCCTTCGGCCCATGAAGGAGGTTGATTCTGATCATCGATCACCCACCGTCCGGAGCGCCAATCCCACGCCGACCGCGGCGAGCGGGGCCAACTCCTCTAATGTTTCCGGATCCATACCGCTGACCGAGGTGTCGATTTCGTTGAAAGGGTTCGCGACCTCGACTTCAATGTGCATCCGGTCGCGTAACTGCTGGAGCAGCCCTGTAACTTTCGCGCCTCCTCCACACAACAACACCCGATCGATGTCCCCTGCCGGAGACGTTGTTCTGAAGTAGTCGACTGTCCTCGCAATTTCCGACGCCACCTCCGCGTTCACGCTGTCGATGACGCTGACGAGGGTTTGCCGATCGCTCCCCTCGACACGCCGGCCTTTCTTCGCTTCTTCCGCTTCCTCATACGACATACCCATCTCCCGCTGGATGGCTTCGGTATAACGATTGCCCCCCAGCGGAATGTCGCGGGTGAACAGAGAGGTCCCGCTCTTGACGATGTTCACGTTCATGACGCTGGCCCCGAGATTGACCAGAGCGGTGGTGTCTTCCTGCGCCACCGGATAATTGATCGCGTGCATGTTCTCGACGGCAAACGCATCGACATCCATGACGACGGGAATCAAACCGGCCCCTTTGACTAATTCGGTCAGCTCGTTGACTTTGTCCTTTTTGGCTGCGACCAGAATGATGGACATCTGCGGTTCGGCATCGTCGCCGACCTCCGAGGGATTCAGCACATGGAAATCCAGATTGACCTCATTGATGTCGAAGGGGATGTATTGTTCGGCGGCGAGCTTCACCTGTTCTTCAAGTTCCTCCTCCGGCATCGGCGGCAAGGTGATTTTCTTGATGATCACGGCATGTCCGGAAATGGAAATCGCGACATTCTTCAATTTGACGTTGTTTTCTTCCATCAGCTCCTTGATGGCCGAAACAACCCGCGCTTCGTCCATCACCGTTCCGTCCACGATCACCTCAGGTTCAAGAGCCCGTACGCCGAATTTCTGCAGCACATAACGTCCCCTGTTCTCTTTGAGTTGAACCAGCTTAATCCCGCTCGAACCGATGTCTAACCCGACAAGCTGACGCTTCGGGGAAAACATCGAAAAGACATCGGTCTCAAGCAGGCTCTTGAACGAACCGAGCATGAGTCAACCTTTCAGAGGATCACTTTCCGCGCCCGAATGACTTTTTTGATCTCTTTGACGTTCTCTGGCGTGTAGAGCCTCCAGTTCCGCCAGTCGCGAGGTGGGCCCGAGATCAACCCTTCACGCTCCCATCGGAACAGGGTTGCTCGGGAAACGTCGAAGAGGTCACAAATCTGATTGGTCTTGTACCACTTCTTCTTGTTCTTTGAAACGGTTTTCGATTTCTTCACAAATCCGCCGCAGCCCCACTTAAGAAATGCAGACGATTGAAGTTACGAGGCAAGTATAGTCAATATGCTACACCTGTCAAGCAAACACTCGATGCGGACACGCGGCTAGCCCACATTATTCATGACGGTTCGTCGCGTTGCACCCGTTGCAGCGGAAGAGCAACGGGTACCCGGGAGTCACCTCGCGAAGCAGGCACGCGCAGCGGCGGGGGACCGAGCGGCGAGCACGCCCGCCCCCGACAGAAGCAATCGGGGGCTTGTCCCCGCGGCAAATCGGGGTGCCCATTGCTCTTTTATCGCAATGGGCCCAGGCAGCAGAAGCGCTCACGAATTATGCAGCCTAGGATTTGTGAAGATCACGATGCACGAGCGTGACCTCGTGCCCCATGCCGGCGAGACTGTCCCGCAAACGGGTGGCGAGCGCAACGGAACGATGGCGTCCGCCTGTGCAACCGAACGCAATGGTCAAATAGCTGCGACGCTCACGCTCGAATAGGGGAATAAGGAACTTGAGCATGCCCTCCACCAACCCCAGGAATGCGATCGCGTCGGGATCGTCGAGGACATAGGTTCTGACCCGAGGGTCTTCGCCTGTAAGCGGTTTGAGGTCCGGAACAAAGAAGGGATTGCGCAGGAAGCGGACGTCAAACAACAGATCGATGTCGTAGGGAACGCCGAACTTGAACCCGAACGTCACCAAAGAGATCGTGAGGCGATGCGGCCCGTCCTCGCGCTTGAATTGGCGAGCGAGAAGGTCTTTCAGTTCGTGCACCGTCAGGTCAGATGTATCAATGATGCGGTCGGCTTGACGGCGCAGCTCCGTCATCCGTTCCTTTTCGAAACGCACGCCCTCCAGAACCGGCAAATGCGGCAACAAGGGATGGGGGCGGCGCGACTCGGAAAACCGACGTACGAGTACTTCCTCCCTGGCTTCCAAAAACACCAATTCGACGGAATGGCCCAAGGCCTTGATCCGATCAAGGATTCCCATTAAATCCAAGAAAAATACCCGTTCCCGAATATCAATTCCGAGCGCCACGTTTTTGATCTCTCCGCCCTGCTGATTGCAGAGATCGACGAAGGTGGGCAGAAGCGCCGCCGGGAG
>JBBIOW010000193.1:0-5377 GCA_037443165.1 Nitrospiraceae bacterium
TTCCCCCTCATCACGGTATCGGAAGGGCGCGTTTCACTTACGTGAGGTGTCTATCCGGTCGCGCCGATTATGAGTGCGACCGGTTGAAGCGAACCTTGGGCTGGAGGCAGTCGATGACGACGTTGGTGCCTCTGTGTTCGCTGTGTCGGCGCGTGCGGGACGATGAAGGAACCGGATTCGGTCAAGGCGAATGGGGCGACGTGTTAGCCTACATGAAACGACATCGTCTCGCCCCCTCGGATTTCATCTTTTCCCATACCTACTGCCCTGATTGCTGCCTGTTCTACCGGCAGCTCATGAGCTATGGGCGCGGCGATCAGAGTCTCGTCGACCGCCCCGCCTATCGCCCGGCGGCCGGCACGTGACGGCGGGAGAACGGTAGCCGTACGATGATAGAGACACCCGAGAAATCGCGCACCGCGAGGTCCTCGATGGGATGCCCACGTTGCCAGAGTCTGATGGTGCAGGAGACGTTCGTCGATTGGGAATCCGACACCGGAGCCTTGTATTTCACAGGCTGGCGCTGCATCACCTGCGGAGATATTGTCGACCCCCTCATCGTGCAAAACCGCATTGCCCGTCCGGAGCCGGCCCACGGCCGCGCTCGATCCAAGAAAGCCGGCATCGTGATCAGTTGAGGGGACCGGCGCCGAGGACCGCCGGAGGGACGCATGAGCAGAAGGTCTAGGCACGGCGGCGGCTCTTCCCACGATTCGCGACGGCGCGAGGAATGGGGACAGGACGGATGCGATGACCAGCCCCGGGATGCGCAGGAGAATCCTGGTGGTGGACGACGATGAACGGTCCCGCGCGCTGGTCTGCGACCGGTTGTCGGCGATGGGGTTCGACGTCGTCGGAGAGCAAGACGGCCACGCGGGCCTTGCGCGAATCGCGACGGACATGAACCGGACTCCGATCCACGGCGTGTTGCTCGACCTGCACACGCCGAGTCCGGACGGGATGGCCGTGCTCCGGGAGATACACGACCGGCACCCGGAAATCCCCGTGATTATGATGTCCACCGCGGCCGATTTGGATCGCCTCAGGGCGGCGATCACGCTCGGCGCGGGCGAGTATCTGGTCAAACCGTTCGACCAGGACCTCTTCGCCAAGAAATGCCGACGGATCTTCCTGGGCCATGACGATCCGGCCTGAGCGGACATCCGGTCCTGCGTCGGACCGGTGCCGCGTCATTCTTCGGTTTCTCCCGGCGCGATCTCCGATAATCTCTCCCGGCGTTCACCCGCCGCTGCCGCGCATTCGACGGCCGACGCGTCGAAAACGAAGTTGCATAAACCGCCCGGATGGACGACACTGATACCGACACGACGGGTGACGTATGGCGGACTTCCATCAAAACGGCGTCGTCACGGTGCTGCACCGGTTGGGTCGTCCGAACATCGAGCAACTGGAAATCGAGCTCGAACGCCACGCCTCGGAGAATCCGATCGCACTCGTGCTGCCTACGCTCTACGCGGAACTCGAGCGGCCGGCGTTGAAGGGCATCGTGGAAACGCTGAAGCAGGTGCGGTACCTGAACGAGATCGTAATCTCGCTCGACCGGGCCTCCGCGCTGGAGTTTCGCCTGGCGAAGCAGTATTTCTCCGCGCTCCCCCAACGCGTGCGGATCATCTGGAACGACGGCGCCCGCATCCAGGAGATCCTCAAACTGCTGGTCTCTCACGAGATCGACATCGGCCTGCAGGGCAAGGGGCGAGGCTGTTGGACCGCCTTCGGATACGTGTTGGCCCGGCGGCAGAGCAAGGTCATCGCACAGCATGATTGCGACATCCTGAGCTACAACCGCGAATATCTCGCCCGGCTCTGCTACCCGATCGCCAACCCCAACCTCGGCTATGAGTTCTGCAAGGGCTACTACGCCCGGGTGACCGACCGGCTGCACGGCCGCGTGACCCGCCTGTTTATCACCCCATTATTGCGGAGTCTTCAGCAGCTTGTCGGCCCACAGCCGCTGCTCACGTTCCTCGACAGATTCCGCTTTCCGATGGATGGCGAGTTAGCGATGGTAAGGGACCTGGCCTGGATCAATCGCATCCCCGGCGACTGGGGGCTGGAGATCGCGGTGCTGGCGGAGGTGCACCGTAACTGCGCGTTGCGGCGGATCTGTCAGGTGGATATCGCGGACGCGTATGAGCACAAACACCAGCCCTTGTCCGCAAACAACCCTGAAGGCGGCCTGCTTAAGATGTGCGTGGATATTACGAAGGCGCTGTTCCGCAACCTGGCCAGCGACGGGGTTGTTCTTTCGGAGAGCACACTCAAGACCCTGCGGGCGACTAATCTGCAGGCGGCCCAGGAAGCCATCAGCCGCTACGAGAACGACGCAGCCATCAACAGCCTGAAATTCGACCGCCATGAGGAACGGACCGCCGTCGAGGTGTTCCTCAAAGGCATCAAGCTCGCGACGGACCGCTTCCTGGAGGATCCCCTGGGTGTGCCGATGATTTCCAACTGGAGCCGCGTGACCGCCGCGGTGCCGGATATCTTCGGCCGACTGATCGAAGCGGTCGAGGAAGACCATGATTGGGAACCTGGCGGAGAACCCAAATCCCGCCGGTCCGCGAAATCCACGAAAGAGGAGTCATGACGGAAACCCGATCCACGACGCCGCCTCGCACGTTCCTGGTTCTCTGCGCCGTCCTCGGCGCCGCGTCCGGTTGCAGCGGCCTGCACGAGACCAGCCGCACCGGTGCCGTGCATTATGTGCAGATCCGCGACTACATCAGCCCGCAGACTCTGTACGTCAACGTCGGCGACGAGGTCCGCTGGCAGAACCTCCGGGAGGGCCCCGTCAACGTGGGCATCCTCGAGCACAAGAAACTGGACCAGGTCTCCTGCCAGAAGGGATTCATGAGCTTCGGCGAGATCCAGGATCTCGTGACGATCGAGCCGGAGCAGTACGCGAGCCTCTGCTTCGCGCAGACCGGCACGGTCCATTACAACGTGTGGATGGAACCCGATGATCCGAAGGGCACGATGAGCCCGACCGCCACGATTCGGGTGAGCGAGGCGGCGCCGTGACCCGCTCTGCGCGACGCGCTGAGCGCAGCCGTCTATGGGGAACCGATAGCTGACGACTGATGGCTGGCCGCTATTTTTTTCACAGTCCTCATGAGCCCTCGGCTCACCTGTCTGCCGACAGGCAGGCCCTGCAGGATGAAAATGCGCTATCCGAGACCCCCCTCACCTGTATCCTCTCCCCCATCCTGGGGGAGAGGGAAGGGTGAGGGGGATTTTCAAAACAGGATGAAAGACGGATGCCCGCCAACGACACGCCCCTGACATCCGAGACTGAGGAGAAAGTTCGGCGACTCGGCGAGGCGGACATCGTGGTGGGGATTCCCAGTTACAACAACGCCGAAACGATCGGCCACGTCGTGCGGGCCGTCAACGCGGGCCTGGCGAAGTATTTCCCCGGAGCCCGGTCGGTCCTGGTCAACTCGGACGGAGGCTCGTCGGACGGGACGCAGGAAGTGGTCAACCGGACGGTCGCGGACCTCCACGCTCTGTTCATCGGCGACCGCCAGAGCCCGCTGCACAAGATCATCACGCCCTACCACGGCATTCCGGGGAAAGGCAGCGCGTTCCGGACCATCTTCGAGATCGCCCGCCGGTTGCAGGCGAAGGCGTGCACGGTGGTGGACTCCGATCTGCGCAGTATCACGCCAGAATGGATCGAGTTGCTGATCCGTCCCGTGCTGGAGGAGCAGTACGATTACGTGGCGCCCTATTACTTGCGCCACAAGTACGACGGCACCATCACCAACAGCATCGTGTATCCGCTGACGCGCGCGCTCTACGGACAGCGGATCCGCCAGCCCATCGGCGGCGACTTCGGATTTTCCGGGCGTCTGGCGGACCACTACCTGGACAAGCATGTCTGGGAATCCGACGTCGCCAAGTTCGGTATCGATATTTGGATGACGACGGAAGCCGTGGCGAGCGGCGCCCGCGTATGCCAGAGCTTCCTAGGCGCCAAGATCCACAACCCGAAAGACCCGGCCGCGGACCTGTCCGCGATGCTGGTGCAGGTGCTGGGCGCCGTGTTCGCTTTGATGGAAGAGCATGCCGGGATCTGGTCCACGCTTCAAGGATCGAACCCGGTCAAGTTGTTCGGCTTCCAGTACGAGGTCGGGGTCGAACCCGTGAATGTCAACGTGGATCGCATGATTGCCAGCTTCCGCCAAGGTTTGACGGACCTGGGCGCCATTTGGGATCGGATGCTCTCGCCCGAGACGATGAAACGGCTGCGCTCGCTGGGGACCGCGCCGCTGCAGGAGTTCCGCATCCCGGATGACCTGTGGGCGCACGTGGTCTATGACGCCGCCGTGGCGTACCATGAACGGGTCATGCCGCGCGACCACTTGCTCAAGGCATTCACCCCGCTCTATCTGGGCCGTACTGCCACGTTCGTGCTGGAAACTCAGGCCCTCACCTCGGCGGAGGCCGAGGGCCGGATCGAGGCCCTGTGTCAAACCTTCGAGAAGCACAAGCCGTATTTGGTGGCACGATGGAAGCCAAGGCAATGACCACGTGGGCGAGACAGCGATGAAGAGCCGGCGGCCCGAGCGAAGCTCGGTGTGGAGGCGACCATGAAAGACTTTTGGGAAAAAGCCTTGTTGCAACCGTTGGAACTGTTGGGCCGTCAGGTGTTGGGCGTGCTTCCCAACATTCTTGCGATGACCATCATTCTGTTGGGGGGCTTGCTGGTCGCCTGGGGCGTCAGCCATCTCATCGAACGGGTGCTGCGGGTGGTCGGGCTAGATCACCTCTGCAACCGAATCGGCGTCAGCGCGGCCTTGCTGCGCGGCGGCGTGAAGACGGACCCGTCGCGCCTCGTCGGGCGCGCCGCTTACTGGCTGATCGTGATTTTCTCGACCATGGCGGCGTTAGGGGCTTTGAACCTGCAGCCGATCAACCAGTTCGCCAAATCGTTCCTGGCCTATGTCCCGCATTTGTTCACGGCGGCGGTGATCCTCGTGGCCGGGTATCTTTTGTCTAACTTCATTTCGCAAGCCGTACTGATCGCCGCCGTCAACGCCGGCCTTCCGCCGGCGCGGCTGATGGCGGCTTGCTCCCGTTGGGGCGTGCAATTGCTCGCCGTCGCCATGGCGTTGGAGCAACTGGGCATCGCCCAGAACATCGTGGTGGTGGGCTTCGGGATCACGCTGGGCGGCGTGGTGATGGCCGCGGCGATCGCCTTCGGGCTAGGTGCCAAGGACCTCGCCAAGGAATTTCTGGAGCGTCGCCTGTCGAACCGGTTCAAAGACCGAGCGCCGGATGATCTGAGACACCTGTAAAGAAAGTACGATGTGGTGATCTGATGAATTGGCAGAACATCGCGACAAGCTGGTCG
>JBBIOW010000194.1:0-4445 GCA_037443165.1 Nitrospiraceae bacterium
GCCACATCTTGGTCCAATTCCTGATCGAGGCGATGACCTTGAGCCTGGTCGGCGGGGTCGTGGGCATCCTGTTCGGCATCGCTGGCGCCCGGCTGACGACGGTGGTGGCCGGCTGGCCGACGATCATCTCGGCCGAGTCGGTGGCGGTGGCGTTCCTGTTCTCGCTGGCCGTGGGGCTGTTCTTCGGCCTCTATCCCGCCAACAAAGCCGCGCGGCTCAATCCGATCGAGGCGTTGCGGTATGAATAGTTCGCGCTCGGCGACTGGGTGAGCCGCGGGGGGCAGAGGGTCTGGATGGGCCTGATTCGCAGGTCGGCTCGACTCAGCCGACGAGCAGTTTCGTGGAGTCGAGTCAGAGGGATGACCTCACAGAGGACAGCGCAATCTCGATGCGAGGATTCAGCTTGTCGATGTCCTTGTACAGATGCGTTTCCACGATCCGGTTGTCGTTGATGCCCAGCCCTTCGCACAGGGCGTCCTGGGCGATCTTGAGGCCTCCGTCCACGTCCCGCCGCAACCGCGATGTGAAATAGAACCGAATCGAGAGGGCCAGATCGCTCGCTCGCAGGGTTTTGAGCAAGGCGTGACGCTGTGGCGAGCGGGCCAACGCCAGGAGAATCTGTTGCCCGACAAGGGCCTTGTAGCTTCTCCCGGCGGCGGAGAGCAGGCGGCGACCGTTGACTGTGGCATATTGATGGTTGACGCTGGGCGGGACCGGCAAGGTCAACGAGAAACGTTCAGCGGACACATCGGGTAAGGGTTGCGGCGGTCGGCCGGCGACCAGCGGGACCGAGCGGAGTCGGCCGGTGCCCGGCAGACGCTTCACTATCGCCGTCGATGAAACAGGTCCTTGGAAGTCCGCGGGCGGCTTGCTTGTGGACCGGTAGGATGTGAGGCGCAGCGAAACCGGTGAATGGGGGCGACGGCGGCTGCCTGGTGAGGTCGGCACGGTGGTCGATCAGAGCAGGTTGAGAATCTTGGACAGGTGCTGTTCGTACCGGTCTTCAGTCTTGCTCAGGTAGCGACGCCACTCGGCCGGGTTCCAAATTTCCAGCCGATGATAGAGCCCGACCAGCACGATCTCCTGCTCTTCATCGACCGGGATGAGTTTCCGGAGCCGGCCGGGGATCAGGATACGGCCGGCCTTGTCGATCTCGGAAGTGCCGGCCTCCGAGACGATGAAGTGCATGAACAGCCGGCTTTGGTCTTCATCGAGCGTGGTCTTGGTCCGCTCCAACACCTTTTCCCACTCACCCGTCGAGTAAAGCCAGAGCGACTGCTCGGCGCCCTTGAGAAAGACCACGCCATTACCCTGCGCCTCGACCTGTTCGCGAAGGGGCGAGGGGACGATGAACCGGCCTTTTTCATCGACCTTGCAGAGGTATTCGCCGGCAAACATGGCTCCGCTCCTCAGTGCGTCAGGGACGGGATTCGGCGGCCCGCTCCCTGATCCACTGTTCGAGGTCGGCCCGCACAAACCGCCACTCCTTTCCGAGCTTGAATCCGGGCAGCCGGCGGTTCCGGATATAGCGATAGAGCGTGCGGGGCGTGATCTTGAGGTAGCGACATGCCTCGGCCACGGTCAGCAATTCGTTCTGGGCCTCTTTGGGCATCGACCATCACGCGGAAAGAAGGCTCCCGAATCTGGCGCGATGCTAGCCCGACGCCGACATGAAGTCAAGCGATTATTGATGACAATGTCTGTCAATCGATGTCAGTGGCGTCCGATTCCGCCAGGTCGCCTCCGGACTCTTCAAGGGCTTCATCCAATTCGTCACCGAAGTCCTCGCCCATTTCTCGCCCCATTTTTTTCATGAACCGGGCCATGCTCTGCGGATCGTTCTCGTCTAGATCGCCGAAGTTGCTGGGGTCGGCCAGCGATTCGAGGCGGGCTTCTTCCGATTTGGGTGCGGCAAAGCGGGACATGAGCCGTTCGACATTCGCGCTTTGGCAGTGCTTGCACGAGACCGGCGGTGGATTGCTGATGCTCAATACCAGGTGGCTGCTTCGTTTACCGCAGTCGCGGCAGCGATATTCGTAGATCGGCATGGTCAGTTCGGGATCAGCGCCGGTGAGGGAAGGTCTGCCTCGACACGGGCGGAGAGCAGATCGGGACTCACCGCCCGCGCGAGCGTCAGCGCAAAGACATCGCCTGCGCCCGCCTTCCTCAACGCCTTGGCGCACTCGTTGATGGTCGTTCCGGTCGTCCACACATCATCGATCAGCAACACGCGCTTGTCTGCGATCTCCTGCGGCCGCCGCACCTGGAAAGCCCGCCGAAGGTTCTTGAGCCGTGCCGACCGCCGGAGTCTGGTCTGCGCTTCCGTTGCCCGGATGCGCACCATGTTCGTGAAGGACAGGGGGATGTGCAGTCGGCGGCTCAGCCGGTCGGCCAGGAGCAACGACTGGTTGAATTCCCGCTCTCGCAATCGCGCCGGATGGAGCGGAACCGGCATGACGAGGTCGGCTGCCGGCGCCTCCGGTAAGGCGCGTATCAGCAACTCGGCCAGCGCGTCCGCCAACGCCACCTTGCCGCCGTATTTCAACAGGCGGATGGCTTCCTGGAGCGGCGGAACATAGGGGTAAAGCGACCAGGCCTCGGTGTAGGCCGGTTTGGTCTTGCGGCAGGCGCCGCAGAGATGGGTAGGACTGTGGTGCAGGGACATGACGGACGGAAACGGCTGATGGCATCGCGGACAGGACGGGCCGTGGAACGGCTCAATGGCGGACCAGCACCGCCGGCAGAAAAACGGGATCGGATCGTCGATCAAAGAAGTCCGGCAGGCCGCGCACTCGACGGGCAGGAGGGCGTTGAGCGTTCGGCGGACCAAGGTCGAGAACATCCGGCCGACGTGACGCTGTTCAAAATCCTGTTCGGCTGGGATCGTGAGCATACGAATCAGGCCGCGCGCCGTTCTTCTAAGACAGTCGCCGCGCGCTGTCAAGGTTGTGACCTGCGAGACGTTGTGCTATACGAGGGCGGGCAGGGGAGCGGTCGTGTGGTCAAGCTGGTCCATGTCTCCAAGGAATACCGCCGCGGCGATGCCAGGGTCATGGCGTTGCGGGATGTGACGCTCGAGATCGGGCCGGGAGATTTCTGCGCCTTTGTCGGACCGAGCGGGTGCGGCAAAAGCACGCTGCTCAATCTCGTGGGCGGGTTGGACCTTCCTACGGCGGGCGAGATCGTCATCGACGGCCGGCCGACCTCCGGATTCACCGCCGCCGAATGGACGAGGCTGCGGCGTGATCTCATCGGGATCGTGTTTCAGGCCTTCCATCTCGTCCCCGGCCTGACCGCGGCGGAGAACGTTGCGCTCCCGCTTCTGCTGAAAGGGGAGAGCGGAGCACAGGTGCGAAAGCGGGTGGCCGAGACGCTGGAGTTGGTCGGCATGCGCGAGCGCGAACGGCACCGACCGGCGGAATTGTCGGGCGGCGAACAGCAACGAGTGGCGATCGCCCGCGCCCTGATTCACCGGCCGAGCTTGATTCTGGCCGATGAGCCGACCGGCAATCTCGATTCCAAGAGCGGGGCGGAGATCATCGCGCTGCTGCGGTCGTTGCCGCACCAATTCGGCCATACGGTTCTGTTGGTGACCCACAGCGCGACGGCGGCCCAGGAGGCCGACTACGTCTGGCATATGCACGACGGACAACTGGCGGCCCGCACGACTCCCCAGCTCATCATACAAGGCGCGTGACGCGGTGGACTTGTCCGTCACCATAGCCGGCGTGCGGTTTCCCAGTTGCTTCATGAATGCGGCGGGCGCACGCTGCGTGACGCGGGAGGAACTGGAAGCACTGGGCCGTTCCTGCGCCGGCGCGATCGTCACCAAGTCCATGACGCTGGAGCCACGCCAGGGCAACCCGGAACCGCGCTACTACGGATTTCCAGGCGGTTCGATCAACTCCATGGGCTTGCCCAATCTCGGCTACCGCGCCTATGCGGAACTCATTCCCTCGCTTCGTCGATTCGGCAAGCCGGTCATCGCCAGCGTGGCCGGACTCTGCGAAGACGACTTCGTCACGATCGCCGAGGTTATCACGAGGAGCGGGCCGGACCTGATCGAACTCAACCTTTCCTGTCCTAACATTCCCGGTAAGCCGCAGATCGGCTACGATCCTGAGGCCTCCGAACGGCTCATCCGAAGAGCTCGGCAGGTGATTACGGTGCCGATGGGCGTCAAGCTGCCTCCCTACTTCGATCCGGCCCATCACGACGTCATGGCGCAGGTGATCGGCCGGACCGGCGTGGATTTTCTCTCGTTGATCAATTCCGTCGGCAACGGGCTGGTGGTCGATCCTGAACGGGAAACTGTGGTGATCAAGCCGAAGGGCGGGTTCGGCGGATTGGGCGGCCCGGTGATCAAACCGGTGGCGTTGGCGAACGTGCGGGCGTTCTGGGCTCGGTTTCAGGACAGGCTGCCGATCATCGGGACCGGCGGAGTG
>JBBIOW010000194.1:4455-5238 GCA_037443165.1 Nitrospiraceae bacterium
ATCTCCTGTGCGGCGCGTCGGCGGTTCAGATCGGCACGGTCCTGGTGGAGGAGGGATTGGGGGCGTTCGAGCGGCTGGAACAGGAATTGTCGGCGGTGCTGGACAAGAAAGGCTACGCCTCGCCGGCGGCCTGCCGCGGCAAACTGAAAGAATTGTGACCGCTTACCTGAGCGCGAAGTTCTTCGGGAGGAGCCCGTGGAGCAGAGCCTGGCGCAGCAGCTGCGCCACGTTGCGTACCTTCAGGCGCCGCATCAGGTTGAAACGGTGGACTTCCACGGTTCGGACGCTGATCGCGAGCTGGGCGGCGATCTCACGATTCGTCATCCCCTGCGCCACGAAACGCAGAATCTGCTTTTGACGAGGCGTGAGCCCGCCGCTTCGCCTGGCTCTTCTCGCCGCCTGAGGTCTGCTCGCCTTTTTGGTCCTGGCAGGTTTGGCCATAACCGCCTCCGCGTTGCGTCGATGTAAATTCAGTCTAACAGAGGCAGGACGGTCTGTAAATGATTCCACCGTAGAATTTCCCAAGGGGGAGTACAAGACCGCGCGCAGCTCCGTATCAATAATAGGCGCGAGGCAAGGGGCGAGAAGCTGGGAGTTGAACCCCTTGCCCCGAGCCCCTCGCCCTGCCGCGATTTTCATGATGCGTGGGTGAGCCATCGCTCATGGGGACTGCATTACGACACATCGGTGCCGGGTTGAGCCGGCTCGAAGCCCTGCTGAGACTGGGGCGGGGACATTTCTTCGAACGGCCGGTCATGACCCTGTTGACCGTCGCCGGCGTGG
>JBBIOW010000195.1:0-5226 GCA_037443165.1 Nitrospiraceae bacterium
CATCGACGCCAACGGCATCGTCAACGTCTCCGCCAAGGACAAGGCGACCAACAAGGAACAGCAGATCCGCATCCAGGCCTCGGGCGGCCTCAGCGACAGCGACATCCAGAAGATGGTGAAGGATGCCGAATCGCAGATAGCGGTCATGAAGCAATTGGTCGAAGGTTTGGACTTGGAGTCGCCGCAAGTGCAGATCGAGGCGCGGATCGTTCAGGCCGATACCACCTATACCCGTTCCCTCGGCGTGCAGTGGGGAATCCAGAACGTGAACCAGCTCGGTCCCTCATTCGGGGTGGCCAACTTCCGCAGCGGGAGCACAGGTGGATTCGGAGCCCAGACTTCGGATTTTTTGGTTAATCTACCCGCGGCTGTGACAGGTCTGGCCGCAACGCCCGCAGCGGGCTTCACCTTCGGCAAAGCCGACGGAGCCCTGCTGGATCTCCGCCTCTCAGCCGGCGAGCTTCTTGGTTTGACCAAAGTCATCGCGGCTCCCAAGATCACGACTCTGGACAAGCGGGACGCGAAGATCGCGCAGGGCGAATCGATCCCCTTCCAGACCACGTCGCTGCAAGGGACGCAAACGACGTTCGTAGACGCCAATCTGGAACTGAACGTGACGCCGCAGATCACCTCCCGCGACCCCAAGGAAATCGGGAAGCAGATTTTGCTGAAGGTCCGGGCGACCCGGAATGCGGTCGGTGCGAGGAGTAATCCGGCCGGTCCCAGCATCGATCGCCGAGAAGCCACCACCCAAGTGCTGGTCCGAGACGGGGAGACCATGGTCATCGGCGGTGTGTTCGTCGATACGCAGACCAATACGGTGGCGGGTGTTCCGTATCTGTCCCGCATTCCGGTCCTGGGCTGGCTTTTCAAGAACAAAACCGAGAGCGTAACCAAACAGGAACTGCTCATCTTTCTGACGCCGACCATCGTGAAGAGTTCTTGACACCCGCCGCCGCAAGGAGCTACAAGTCCCCGGGTAGCTCATTATGTTGCGCTATTTGAACGGGGGCGAATCCCACGGCAAGTATCTCGTCGCCATCCTGGAAGGCGTTCCCGCCGGGCTTCCGCTGACACCCGATATGATCAACCAAGACTTGGCCCGCCGCCAGAAGGGCTACGGGCGGGGCGGTCGTATGCGCGTGGAGGAAGACCGGGTTGAATTCGCATGCGGGGTACGGAAAGGACAGACCATCGGCAATCCGATCGGTCTGCTCATCGCCAACAAGGATTGGGAAAATTGGAAAGACGTCATGGCCGTCGAACCGGGGCCGGTCCCTCCGGAAAAAGTGGTCACCAGGCCGCGCCCGGGCCACGCCGATTTAGTCGGGGCCATCAAATATGGCCATCGGGACATCCGGAATGTCCTCGAAAAGGCGAGCGCCAGGGAAACGGCGATTCGCGTGGCGATCGGCGGAGTGGCCAAGGCGCTGTTGAGTCACTTCGGGATACGGGTGATCAGCTACACGGTGGAGATCGGTGGCATCGTCGCGAAGCGGTGCGACGATCCGGTCGAAGCCTATGAACGGGCCGAAGCGTCGGACGTTCGTTCGCCCGATCCGGAGGCCGGCGCGAAAATGGTGGAGCAGATCAGAACAGCCAAGCACCGCGGCGATACGCTCGGGGGGGTTTTCGAAGTCGTCGTCACGAATCCGCCGATCGGCCTGGGTTCCTACGCGCAATGGGATCGGCGGCTCAGCGCGCGCCTCGCCATGGCGGCGATGAGCATCCAGGCCATGAAGGGGGTGGAGATCGGCATGGGGTTCGACGCGGCCCGCCGCTTCGGATCGGAAGTCCACGACGAGATTTATTACGACCATACGCGCCGGGAGTTCGTCCGCAAGACCAACAACGCGGGAGGCTTGGAAGGCGGGATCACCAATGGCCAGCCCATCGTCATTCGCGTCGCCATGAAGCCGATCTCGACCCTGTACAGTCCTAAGAAAAGCGTGGACATCGTGACCAAGGAGCCGTTCGACGCCACGGTGGAACGTTCCGATATCTGCACCGTGCCAGCCGCTGGAGTGGTCGGGGAGGCGGTGGTCGCCTTCGAGATGGCCAATGCGCTGATCGAGAAGTTCGGGGGTGACAGTCTGGAAGAGATGAAGCGCAACTTTGCTGCGTATCAGGCTTACGTAAAAGCCTTTTAGTTTCTCTCTGGGGTGTGCTACCATCCTCCCCGTTTTGACCGCCCTCTTCTTCCGCTGAGACGGCACAGCCGATCGTCCGGCCTGTCAATGGCAAGGGGTGGCGAGGCCTGACGCAGGCGATCGGTCGGACAGCAGGCGCTCCAGTGGCGGATATCATGGACCCTATCGGGGAGTACAAGGTTCGGGTCTCGCTCGCCGAGCGAAGCTACGACATTCGTATCGCGCGCGGAACGCTGCACGAGGTCGGGACTACCCTCAGCCGAATCGGGCTCTCCGACAAAGTCGGAATCGTCACGGACCGCAACGTGGCAGCGCGGTACCTGCCGCGGGTTATGAAGTCGGTCAAGACCGCCGGCTTCCGGGCGACGCCGATCATCCTGCCGGCTGGCGAACGGAGCAAGACGCTGCGGTCGGTGTCCCAAATCTTGGACGAACTGATCCGCGCCGGGTTTGAACGTCGTTCGATCCTGGTCGCTCTGGGAGGCGGCGTCATCGGGGATCTCACCGGCTTCGCCGCCGCGATCTATCTCCGAGGAATCCCCTTCATCCAGGTCCCCACCACCCTGGTCGCCCAGGTCGATTCCAGCGTCGGGGGAAAAACCGGTGTCGACCATCCCCTCGGAAAAAATCTGATCGGCGCGTTCCACCAGCCGCGGGCGGTGCTCATCGATCCTGATACGCTGAGAACACTCCCTGAACGGGAATGGGTGGGCGGCCTGGCCGAGGTCATCAAGTACGGCATGATTGCGGACGAACCCTTTTTTGCCTATCTGGAAAAGCACATGGAGGCGCTCTTGCGGGTGGAGCCGGAGCCAGTGGTTCAGATCATCAAGCGGTCCTGCGAAATCAAGGCGCAGGTCGTGGCCGAGGACGAACGGGAATCCGATCGCCGGCGGGTCCTCAATTACGGGCACACCATCGGGCATGCGTTGGAGGCCCTCGGAGGATACCGGTCGCTCATACATGGGGAAGCGGTCGCCATCGGGATGGTGCAGGAAGCCGATTTGGCCCGGCATCTCGGGATCTGCGGTCAGGAAGTCGTGGATCGCCTGCGCGGACTGGTGCGCGCCGCGGGCCTGCCCGACGCCATGCCCAAGGTGTCGTTCAGCGCACTCTGGAACGCCATGCAGCACGACAAGAAAGTGGCGGGCGGGACCATCTACGGCGTATGGCCGGAGCGGGTAGGCCAGGTGAGGATCGCACCATTGGCGCGTGACGCCTGCCGACAATGGTTCGCCGGCCGACGGTCGAGAACAAAAGGTATGGGGGGAAGGGGAAAAGAAGTAAAAAAGTAAAGGCTAGCCTCAGTCCATAGCCCTGAGCCCGCAACCTTTAGCCGCGTTCTGTTTCAAGTCCGATGGAATCCAAGCGTCGCCAGTCCCTAGCGCAGTTGGAACAGGCCTTGCGCGAGAAAACGCGCGAGGTGGATGTGCTGCATCGTATCACCGAGTCCATCACCAACACGTTGGATCTGGAAGCGGTGCTCAAGCACATCGTCGAAGTGGTGGTCGAAGTGACCAAGGCCGACGCCTGTCTCCTGTACCTGCTTTCCGACAGCCGCGATGAATTGATCCTGCGGGCGTCGAAGAATCCGCATCCCAAGCTGATCGGCCGCATCACGATCGGGCTCGGCGAGGGCATCACCGGATGGGTCGCGCGCGAGCGCACGCGGGTCGTGATCCCCAGCAATGCGAGCGACGATCCGCGGTTCAAATTCTTCCACAACCTGCCGGAAGACCGCTACCAGGCGTTCGTGTCGGTCCCGATCATGGCCAAGAAGGAAGTCGTGGGCGTCATCAACGTGCAGCACAAGCGGCCGCGACGCTACCGGCCTGACGAGTTGGCGCTGCTCTCCACCATCGCCAACCAGGTCGGCGGGGCCATCGAAAACGCGAGGCTCTACGACCAGATGAAGCGCAAGGCGCTGCAACTGGAAACCCTGTCGCAGGTCTCGGAGACCGTTGCTTCGAACCGTCTGATCGAGGATGTGCTGCAACTCATCGTCACGATGACGGCGCAGATGATGAACTCGAAAATCTGTTCCATCATGCTGCTGGACGAGCCGACCGGGGAGCTGCGTATCGTGGCGACGCAGAGCTTGAGCGAGGCGTACCGCCGGAAGCCCAATCTCAAGGTCGGGCAGAGCATCAGCGGACGGGCGGTCCAGGAACGCCGGCCCATCATCGTGCCGGACGTCACCAAAGAGCGGGACTACATGTATCCGGACATGGCGAAGAAAGAGGGGCTCTGCTCGCTGCTCTCGGTGCCCATGATGATCCGGGACAAAGCCGTCGGCGTGATCAACAGCTATACCTCCGTGCCGCACAACTTCACCGCCGAAGAAGTGAAGCTCATGCAAGCGATCGCCAATCAGGCGGCTATCGCGATCGAGCACACGACGCTGATGGAAAAGTCGTTCGAGATGCAGGAGGCGCTGGCGGTGCGCAAGCTGCTCGAGCGGGCCAAGGGCTATCTCATGCGGGCCAAGAAACTGTCGGAGGAAGAAGCCTTCAAGCTGATTCAGCGGCAGAGCATGGACATGAGAAAATCGATGCGGGAAATTGCCGAAGCGGTGCTGTTGGCCGGGGAGTTGGAAGAGCGGGCTGTAAGACAGGGACGGTAAGGCCCGCTGCTGTGGTGCGTAAAAAGGCCACGTCTCTCGGCGAGATGCCGTTTATGTCCGACACTCGAGGCGGCTCGGGCTGAGATCAGAGCGGTGCTATGGAATATGGGTGCCCCGACACGGTGTCGATACTGAGTCGGTTCAAGGTGCGGAGGACGGCGATGCGGGCTTGCGCGCCGGCTTAGGTTTTGACAGCGCGGTCTGCTCCTGCAACTGTTTTTTGAGGGCCTCGAGTTCCGTTTTGAGCGACTGCAGCTCCTGCGCCTGTTGATCGACCACGGTTTTCATCGCGTCCAGCTCTCCCCGGGCCGGAGAGGCTGGGGAGCCGGCTGTCCGGTCCGGTTCCGACGCCGACAAGGAGGTCGACACTCCCGCTTCTGCATCAGACGCGGTCGCCAGATCAGTATAGTCGATCGCCACCCTCGGATGATCCGGCGCAATTTCTATCCAAGT
>JBBIOW010000196.1:0-5193 GCA_037443165.1 Nitrospiraceae bacterium
ATTATGAATCGCCAGGTCCAGGGCAGCCATGATAGCATAGGTGGCTTTGAGCGAAACTTTCATGTCGAGTATTCCGATAGGAATTCCCGGAACCGATCCTTTTTTATTACAACTGTAGGGATGGTGTCAAGTCGGTTCTGCTGCGCGCTTTGACCGACCTTGCCAAAAAACCGGCCGCCCAGATGTCCCCCTGGCCGATGTCAAGGCTCAGTGAAGAGCCTGAAAGCCGAGGGTCTTTTGCTTCCGCTATCGATCCTGGTTTGGAGAGACCGAAAGCGCGGCGCGCCTTTGAATAAATTCTCTGACTGCAGAGTTGAACGCACTCACGACAAGAAGAAGCAAGCGGAGACTCATCGTCTCTGATTCTCCCGTTTATGGCTCCAGGTTGGCTGTGTGATGATCGCTTAGTCGCCCGTTGATCTCGCGGACCTTCGTTCAGGGTCAAGAGTGAGGCTCCTCTGGTCCTCCCGCTCCAGGCAACGATGGCAAACAATCTGTCCGGGCAATTGCCGAGTCTCGCGAGTGTTTTTCTCACCGATCCCTGCGAAACGTTTAGCAGAGCGGCCGTTCAGCTATTCGCTGCGCAATTTCTCGATTGACATCGTCTCACCTCTAGGGTAATAATCCCACCCTCTTCTTCTCATCTTCTTTTCTTCGCTGGTGCCTTCATGTCGCTTCGGTCGTCGGCCTTGAGCATTCTTCTTCTCAGCGCCGACCACGATGTCCACGTCCAGTTCAAGCAAGCCTTCGGGGAAGCGACGATCACGGCGGCAAAGGACGTAGCCGCGCTCACCAAGGAGGCTGCCAAGCGTCCCTTCGACATTGTGGTGCTGGAAGCCAAACGGGGAACATTGGGCGAACTGACCGAATTGCCGCAGGCTATTGATCCGTCCAGAACTCTGGTGCTGGCGGGTTCCCGCCATGCGCTCAAGCGCGCCTCTAAATTGATTCAGAGAATGGTCAACGGTTACTCCCACCCAGGCGGCGCCGGTCAGGAGTTGTCGCTCGAGGGTTACATCGAATCGAAGATGGGTGATTTCGTCAGGAGCATGCGAAACGGATCGGCCAGGAACCTGCATCCCATGCTCATGTCGGCGGTGGAGCGTCCGTTGATCGCATTGGCGTTGAAAGAGACGAAGGGCAACCAGATTCAGGCGGCGGAACTGCTAGGCTTGAACCGAAACACCCTGCGCAAGAAAATTACGGACCTCCGCATCCCGGTAAAACGGGGACGGAGGCAACGATCCCATTCCCTCTAGGCGAGTTGGTTCGATGTGTTTCGTCGCGATATAGGGTCGTGCGCGAGGCGAGAAAGGACCGAGAATCGGTTCTCAATCCATCCCATCAAGCAAGGAGGAATGCGATGACCAAAGAGGAATTGATCGCCAAAATGGCGGCGTCGGCCGGCATCACCAAAGTCGCTGCGGGCAATGCGCTGGCGGCGTTCACCGGAGCCGTCACCTCATCGCTGAAGAAAGGGCAGCGGGTCAGTCTGGTGAACTTCGGCACCTTTACGGTGGCGAAGCGCAAGGCGCGTGTGGGGCGCAATCCACGAACCGGGGAAGCGCTCAAGATCCCGGCGGCCCGTGTCCCGAAATTTTCGGCGGGCAAGACGCTGCGGGCTGCGGTCAAGTAAGTGTGCTGATCGTCGAACAGCACCGATCTGAGTCACAGCAGAAAAGGCGGCTACCGGAGTCCGGTAGCCGCCTTTTCTGCTGTGGTTTCCTTGACAGTCCAGGTCGGGCTATATTAGCATGCCGCGCTTGGACGATAGGCGCGTAGCTCAGGGGGAGAGCGCTACCTTGACACGGTAGAGGTCGACGGTTCAAGACCGTCCGCGCCTACCATCCGACGGATGGCATCCGGCCTCAAGGTGCGGCCGGGGTGCCTTTCTTGTTTCTGGGGACAGGCAATGACCTCGCGCTCGATTTGTGTCACTCTGCAGGACGGCACCAAAAAAGAAGTCCCGGCTGGCTGTACCATAGGGGAAGCCCTGGTTCGCGCTGGTGTGCCCCTGGGACCGGATATTCTGGCGGCGAAAGTCAACGGCCGACCGGTCGATTTGGATCGAGTTCTCGCCGAGGACGCGACGATCGAGCCTCTTACCTTTGACTCTCCCGAAGGGAGGGAGATCTATCGGCACAGCAGTACCCATATCATGGCTCAGGCGGTGAAAGAAGTCTTTCCGAGCGCGCAATTGACGATCGGTCCGGCCATCGAAGACGGCTTCTATTATGACTTCGCCTTCGAACGCCCGTTCACGCCGGAGGACTTGGAAAAGATTGAAGCCCGGGCGCTGGAGATCATCAAGGCCGATAAGCCCTTCAAGCGGATGGAAATGCCGAAGCAGAAGGCCATTGAGTTTTTCCTCGCGCGGGGCGAGCAATACAAAGCCGAAATGATCGAGGGGTTCGAGGACCAAACCGTCTCGTTGTACAGCCAGGGAGAGTTCATCGATCTGTGTCGAGGACCGCACCTGCCGTCAACCGGCCGAGTCGGAGCGTTGAAGGTGCTCTCCAGCGCCGGAGCCTATTGGCGCGGGGACGAACGGAATCCGATGCTGCAGCGCATCTACGGCACGTCCTTTCCCACCCAGGCGGAGCTGGACGCGTATCTGGTTCGACTCGAAGAGATCAAGCGCCGAGACCATCGCAAGCTCGGGAGAGAGCTCGGCCTGATCACCATCCAGGACGAAATTGGGCCGGGCCTCGTGCTCTGGCACCCTAAGGGCGCGCTGATCCGCCTGCTGATCGAGAATTTCTGGCGGGAGCAGCACCTGCGGAACGGGTACGAGTTGGTCTACTCGCCGCATGTCGCGCGGTTGGATCTTTGGCGGACGAGCGGACACATCGACTACTACCGCGACAACATGTTCGCACCGATGAAGGTCGAGGGCAGCGAGTATCAGCTCAAACCGATGAACTGCCCGTTCCATATCATGATATACAAGTCTCACCTGCGCAGTTACAGGGACTTGCCGATCCGCTACGGAGAATTGGGCACGGTCTATCGGTACGAGCGGACCGGCGTGCTGCACGGACTGCTGCGTGTGCGGGGATTCACGCAGGACGACGCGCACCTGTTCTGCCGCCCGGACCAGATCGAGGCGGAAGTCGGTCGGGTGCTAGACTTCACATTTTTCATGTTGCGGACCTTCGGGTTTTCGGCGTTCGAGGTCTATCTTTCGACCAGACCGGAGAAGGCCGTCGGATCCGAGGAAAAGAGGGAGCAGGCCACCGCCGCGCGGGAAGCGGCGCTCAAAGGGCGGGGAGTGACTTACCGGATCGATCCGGGGGAAGGGGTGTTTTACGGGCCTAAGATCGATATCAAGATCAAGGACGCTCTCGGCCGATCCTGGCAATGCTCCACGGTCCAGGTGGACTTCAACAACCCCGAGCGATTCCAGTTGGTCTATATGGGCGAAGACGGCAAACCGCACCAGCCGATCATGATTCATCGAGCACTGATGGGCTCCATCGAACGCTTCTTCGGCATTCTGATCGAACATTACGCCGGGGCGTTTCCGATCTGGCTGGCTCCCGTGCAGGCGGTCGTCCTGTCGATTACCGACAAGCACCGCGAGTACGCCGTCAGCGTGCTGAACCAGCTGAGGGCCGCCGGTTATCGAGCGGAGGCGGACTTGCGGAATGAGAAGGTGGGATTCAAGATCCGCGAAGCGGAGAGGGCGAAGGTTCCGTACATGCTCGTCGTGGGTGACCGGGAAATGCAGAGCGGCACGGTGTCGGTCCGCGGCCGAACCGGGTCGAACCTCGGGAGCATGAGCGTCGCCGCTGTGCTTGAC
This sequence comes from Nitrospiraceae bacterium, assembly GCA_037443165.1. Lineage (GTDB taxonomy): Bacteria > Nitrospirota > Nitrospiria > Nitrospirales > Nitrospiraceae > DATLZU01. The sequence continues at coordinate 3,803 of JBBIOW010000196.1, forward strand.
CTGCTTCGAGGTGAGGCGGCTCAACCCGCGCAGATGCTTACAAACTGATTGAGAGAGGTGGCCTATCGTACCTAAGTTACGCGTCAATAGGGAGATCAGAGTCCGAGAAGTTCGGGTGATCGGGCCGGACGGCGAACAATTGGGCATCATGCCCACGCCGGACGCCTTCAGGCAGGCTCAAGAGATGGGATACGATCTGGTGGAGGTAGCGCCAACATCACAGCCGCCCGTCAGCCGGATCATGGATTACGGGAAGTATAAGTATGAATTGAGCAAGAAAGAACACCAGAGCCGCCGCCACCAGAAATCCACCCAGGTCAAAGAGATCAAGCTCAGACCGCGAACCGACAAGCACGATTTGGAGATCAAGATCCGTCAGATCAAGGGCTTCCTGGCCGAAGGCAATAAGACCAAAGTCACCCTGACGTTCAGGGGCCGCGAAATGGCGAATCAAGAGATGGGAAGGGCCGTGATCAACACGGTGATTGAACAGTTGGCGGATTCGGGAACCATCGAATACGCCCCGCGCATGGAAGGCCGCAGTCTCATCATGATCGTCGCGCCAAAGAGTTGAGACGGACGCTCGGCCGATCAGCAGGCGAGAAGAAAGAGAAGCGCGTTCTGATGAGGGGTGGTTTGAGTTGAGAGCTCATGGCTGAACGCTCGAAAGGGAAAAAACTATGGCCACGCAGAAACTGAAGACACATTCAGGAGCCAGCAAGCGTTTCAGTCGCAGCGGCACCGGCAAATTGATGAGGAGAAAATCAGGGCGGCGCCATTTGCTGACCGGCAAGGCTCGCGACCGCAAACGACGCTTGAAGAGCGTGACGGCGATCGAGAAGACTGCGGCACGGACGGCGAACCGGCTTCTCCCCTATAGAACTGACTGAGATCTTCATGGGATCCACCCGAAATCGACTGAAAGGAGCGTAGCTTATGCCCCGCGCAAAAGGCGGACCGAAGACCAGGCAGCGACGAAAGAAAAGGCTCAAGTTAGCGAAAGGGCAATACGGCGCCAAGAGCCGCCTGTTCCGCACGGCGACGGAATCGGTGGATAAGGGTCAGGTGTACGCCTATGTCGGCCGAAGAAAACGAAAGCGGGACTTCCGTAAGCTCTGGATCGCGCGCATCAGCGCCGCAACGCGTCTCCAAGGGTTTACGTATAGCCGCTTCATGAACGCGCTTCGCAAAGCCAATATCCTCCTGGATCGCAAGGTGCTTTCCGACATGGCGATCAAAGATCCGGCAGGCTTTGAGAAGTTGGTCGGGATGGCCAAACAGCAGGCTACGGCGGTGGGCACCTGAACGAGCGATCCTTCTTCGCTGTCGGTGGCTCGACGGCGCGGAAAGTGCCGCCCGGAATCGCCGACAGCGAGCGAACGTTACTCCTC
>JBBIOW010000197.1:0-5170 GCA_037443165.1 Nitrospiraceae bacterium
GGCTGGTTGTTGGCGACGTTGGCACCGACGAACACCAAGAGATCGGCGCCGATCCAGTCCGTGTAGGAACAGGTGGTCGCCGAACAGCCGACGGTGTCCTTGAGCGCGGCCGTGCTTGGCGCATGGCAGACGCGCGCGCTGGTATCGACGTGATTCGTCCCGATGAAGCGGGCGACTTTCTGATGGGCGTAGTAGGCTTCGTTGGTCACGCCGCGGGCGGTGAGGAACCAGCCGAGGCGATGGGGATCGGTGACGCGAAGGCGCTCGGCGATAAGCCCGATGGCGTCGTCCCAGGAGGCACGCCGGAACCCGATGTCCCCGCGACGCCGGACCATCGGGACGCACAGGCGCCCGAGTTTCCGGAGCGCCTTGCTCTTCAACCGGCGCAGCGGGGCGACGTCTTCGAGGACGTGCCAGTTCATGGCCGGCATCGTGTTCAGCCGCAGCAACTGGAGACGCACCCAGCACAGGTGGATGTCTTTCATGGTCCAGTCGTGCAACCCGGTGGTGCCGAGCGAGCAGCCGTCGCAACAGCCATCGCGCAGGATGCGGAAAGCGTAGCCGAGGTTCTTCCGGTTCTCCCAGACCGCGGCGAGAATGTCCTTGTAGTTGTTCGGATGCTGCTGGTCGAGACCGAAGGGAACCCAGCTCACCCAGTGCCGCTGCGACGATCGTTTCGGCGATGCGTGTGGTTCACTCATGGTGCAAACGTCGGCTTCCCGATGGCTGCCGGTATTGTAGCACTCCGTGTCAGATCGCGGGGCAAGCGTTGGGGATGCCCTCGTGTCTCCGTGACCGTTGCGTCACTTCAGCAGGCAAAGTACTATACCGTGCTTGTTGGCCTTCGGCTGCGATCCCGCAGGAGAAAAATCCTCTCTTTGCTGGGGGAAAGGGGACAGGAGAAGGCTAAGGGTTGAGAACTGACGTCTATGTTTCGAACCGGGAGGAGCCGATGAAAACACTCGCGTTTGCAGTGGGCCTCATGCTCGGATTCATCCAGATCGCCTCGGCGGACGAGTTGCCGCGCGAGGCGGTGTTGCCGGTGGCGCTGGCGGACAAGGCCGCGCATGCGGCCTTGGAGAAGTGCGCGAAGGACGGCTACAAGGTGAGTGTGGCGGTGGTGGACCGGGCCGGGGTGCTGCGCGCCCTCCTGCGCGGAGACGGGGCCGGACCGCACACCGTCAGCAGCAGTTCGAAGAAGGCTTTCACGGCGGCGAGCTTGCGCCGGCCGACCAGCGAGCTGGCCGATCTGGCGGCCAAGATGCCGGCGCTGCAGGGTCTGCGCGAGATGGATGACAAGATTTTAATCCTGGGCGGAGGCTTGCCGGTCGAGATCAGCGGCGAAGTGGTCGGCGGAATCGGAGTCGGCGGGGCGCCCGGAGCCCACCTGGACGACGCCTGCGCTCAGGCCGGATTGGATGCGATCGGCGCCGCGCCGAAGGCGCCGGCGCCCAAGCTGTGATCCCGTGGACTCATGAAAATAGATGGGAGGAAGGGCGGGAAACAGTTCTTGAAGGGTTTGTTGTTGATGGCGGCCGGAGGGATCGTCGGAATTCTCGCGTTGTCCATCGCTTACCGAGTGTCAAAGGCCAAACCGATCCTGAGGCCGGATTTTCCGGACGTGCGGTTTCTCGAGACCTGGCGTTCAGGGCGATCCAATCGAGCGGTGTTCGCCTGGTTGGGAGATGCCAGACATTGTCTCTGGGTGGCCGTCACGCGCGATCATCTCTGGGTGAGTCCGCATTTCCCGATGAGTCTGCTGTTCATACCGGAGGGACTTCATCTGGATTTTCGCATCCCGGGGCATGCGATCCTGGAGGTGGAAGAGGTTTTGCCCGGACATCGAGTGCGTGTGAGATTCCGACATGCCACCGGCGAGGAGGACGTGGTCGAGGTGGAACTGAAGGACCTAGAAGCTTTCAAGCAAGCCGTCCGGACGATTCGGAGCGAGGTCCGGTCTCCGTCGCCGATCAGCACATAAGGCGTGTCGGAGGTCTGTCCTCACGCCGGAGCGACTTGCGGCAGGTATCCGCAGATGAACCCGCGCCTCAGTCGCTTCCGATCCAGAGATGCTGAAGGTTGGGAATCAGCCCCTCCGGTTCGTCCAGCAGGCTGTCGAGGAGCGCGAGATCGGGTTTCCCGATCTCGCCGTCAGTGAGACGGCCGGCTTCGGCGAACGCATTCATCAACACCAGTCGCTTCTCCAGCCGGCCCGGCGCATGCCCGACGTTGACCGCGGCCCACACGGCCAGTTCTTCCAGCGCGGTTCTTATTTCGTCGTCCATGTCACGGGCGCCTGTTACATGATCAATTCGGCCAGACCGTAGACCGGCCACGTGCGGCCGGCGTAGACCAGTTCCCCCTGCACGACGCCCATCGAAAATCCGCCGATGACCCAATTGGCGATCTTTTTCCGATCGGACAAACGCAGCGTCATCGAGGCCGGGCCTCCAGTTCCGTTCCAGGTGATTCCCCAGGCGGTGGGCCACCGATAGAAGCCGAGCGCCCAGTCCCGGGCCAGCACTTCGACGCGCAACTCGGTCATCGGATCGGTCTGCTCGTTGAAGACCGCAAACCCGACGAGCCGGCCCGCTAAGGCCGCCAGGCGTTCACTCCGCTGGCTGTGCAGGTAGAGGTCGCCGTCCTTGCCGGCCAGTAAATACAAGCCTTGAAAATCGTTCCACAGGCGGAAGTAGGTTCTCGTCAACCGATTGAAGTCCGGCATGACGAGGGACTCGTAGATCACACGGCCGGGAACCGTCCTCCCCTGCCAGGTCAGCACGGCCGGCGCCGACCCCATCCAGATCACCGACTGCTCATGCGTGCGGCGAGTCCGCTGCGGAATCGGCTCGATCTTGAGCGTCAGGTCGTTCGGGGCGCTGGTCACTGTGAGTCCCGTTTCGGGCGTGCCGTCGAACTGAAAGAACGGCGAGTTTGGAATGCGGCCCAGTTCCTTCTCGGCATTGTCGTATCGCCCGTTGCCGACGATGTTCACCCAGCCCTTCCGTTCGTCGTGCAACACGACAAAGTGCTCCGCCTGATAGGCCTCGCCATCCCGCCCTCGGTTGTTATCCAACGCAAACGCCACGCGACTCTGCTGATCGGCGCCGGCGAAGGAGAAATAGTCGGATACATAGACCAGAGTGGAAGCCGAACTATCTGCGACCACGGCGGGGGGAGCAACGGCAGGTCCCGCTTCCGTGGCCTGCCCGGCAAGAGGGAGCAGCAACATCCACCCGACGCCACAGCGCCTGATCAGCTTTCTCAGCATAAGGCCTTTTCTTGGAGCCGGCCGCCAAGGCCGGCCAGCCCGCTCTTCACCCCTCCTCTACTTCTTCGCCCCCAATGCCGGAAGGATGACCGTAAGAAACAATCGGGCGATTTCCCGATGGCCCGCATCGTTCGGATGAAAGCCGTCCAGATCGAAGACCAAATCGTCGCGTACCGGTTGGGCGAACAGATCCACGACAGACGCGCCGACGGCGTGGGCCTCCTCTTCGATCGCGCGATTGAACGCTCCGACGCGTTCCAGGTTCACGGCGGGATCGGGGGTGCTGCGAAAGCGTGGGAGTTGGGTGAGGTCCGGGAGGTTGGCGACGACGACCTTGGACGCGCGGTTCCGAAGGTTCTGCAGGATGAACCGCAGATCTTCCTGAAACTTCGTCGCGCCGTCGCCGTGAATGAGGTCGTTCGCTCCGGTCCAGAGGGTGACGAGATCGGCCTTTGTGCCAACTTGCACCGCGAGTCGCACTTGCTCTTTGATGAGGATGATCCTGGCTCCAGGAACCCCAAGATTGAGCAAGGCGACACCGGAAAGGCGCCTGTCCAGTTCGTCCTTGATTAAGTAGACATACCCCTCCGTCAACGGCAAGGCGCCCACCCCCGTCGCATCGCTCGCGCCTAGGGCGAGATACACAAACTCGATCTTTTTCTCTCGTGGGACTTGCGCACATGCGAGCACACCGACGCAGCAGACCAGGACGACCAGAACGAAAGGAAGCCGGTTGCGCTTCATGGTGCTGCCTCCAGGTTCGCTGAAATCGACGGCGCTCCCGTCACGGCTGCAAGGGAACCGCGACGCCATTCCCCGCCATGCAGACATTCTTTCTCCCCTTGTGTTCCCAGTGCAAGATCGACCCACGGAGTTCTTCTCCTCTGTCACGGTCCTCTTCTGAAAATGCCCCTCACCCTTACCTTCTTCCCCAATCTTGTCTTGGGGAGAAAGGAGAGGTGGAAAAGGAACGGGCTGGAAAACCTGGCAGGTTCTTCCAGCCCGTCTGACTTGTACCCTGTTCCGTGGACAGGTGAGTCCCCGTGCTCTCCTATTTGTTGAACCTCACGACAATGGCACCCATCAGGTCGCCCTTCTTGAAGTCACGCTTCGGGCTGCTCGGATGTGCGTTGTGGCAGGCTGCGCAGGAATCCACGATGGCGAAGTCGGCGGCCAGGCCCTTGAATTGGTTTCCGTCTTCAAAGGTCAGGACCGTCACCTTGGGGTCGGCCAGCATCTTCTTCAGCGCGTCTTCCTCGGCTTTGGTCTTCGGCAGATTGGACTTGTAGATCGGCGTCAATCCGATCAGCCCCAGCTCGAAGTCTTTCAATTCGGCGCCGGCGGCCTTGACGAATTGAGCCGGCAGCATGATCGCGTGGTCGTCTTTGGTCCAATTCTCATTCGGCTTGATGCCGGATTTGGAGGCCTGCCCGATAACTTGTTGCACATAGACCGTGCGGAAGGCCTTGACCGTCGACAAAATGTAGCGCGCCGCCGCGTCCCGTGAGAACTCGGCGGCCAGCGCCATCGGTAGTGCCACCCCGACTGCCAAGAGAAGAGCAAGAAAACCGGTCTTGACGCTGCTCCTGGGCCTCATAACCCACCTCCTATGTAAGAAAACGCTTGACCGGAACTGGGTCTGAACGGACGCTACCGTGCGCCTCCTCGGTGGCCTTGTCAAGCGAGTTTTTCTGAATGGGGATGAGGGATGAAGCGAGGCGGGCCCGCTTGTTTGGGCGGCTATCCGAGGTCGGGGCCGGTCCACACGCTTTCCAACCTGGGACTGACTGGAGGATGAACCGGAACGCCGGCGATCCCGCCCTGCACACACCAGGGGAAATGCGGTTGAGTCTTCCGATGCGGGGCCAAATCGCCGGCCTGGAAATCGACGGCATAGGC
>JBBIOW010000198.1:0-5152 GCA_037443165.1 Nitrospiraceae bacterium
GGGTTGGCGTATCTGGTCTTCGGGGGCATCTACGGAATCAGGCTGAAGCCGATCGCGCTGCAAGAAGAATGGAGCCTCGAGAGTCGCAACCAATGGGGAGAGCCCTATCTCTCTCTGGCCGATGTGCGCGATCTCCGCTTCAAGGACGAGTGACGGGCCGTCGAATTCCGGTCCTATAAAACGTACGTAGGGATGGTCAATCGGCGTACTTCGGGACGGGGATCTTCTTGGTCGGCTTCGGCGGAGGAACTGTCTGCGCGAACTCCTTGGAGAAGGGGTTGAGGATCGGCTCGTGCGTCAGGCGCTGGCGCTGTCTGACCATTTGCAGGCTCTGCGCGCTGATTTCCATGCGATCCACCAACGCCTGCGTCGTCAACGGATCCGGCAGTCCCTGCAGCGAGAACATCTGAAAGGCGAGGGTCCAATCCATGCTCTCCTTGGCCTGCTCGCGGATGATGAAGCGGGCTTGGGAGGAAGGCTCGCCTTTGAACAGCAGAAGCCAGATGTTCGAGCGGAAGACCGGTGCGTTCGGATCTTCCGACGGTTTGAACTCAGGAACCAACTCAGGCACCTTCGCGATGGGAACTGGCGGCGAGAATTCCACGTCGACCAGGCGCACGTAGAGGGTCGGGAAGTCGTTCTGGTCCCTGGGGTCCTGGATATAGCTGAACGAATAGCGGACGTTCACGCCGTCTCGCTTGTAGGTGTACACATCCTCGCCGTTCTGGGGCGACACCAGTCCCTTGAAATATTTGTCCCAATCCGCCAACGAGTAGTAGTTGAAGACGCGCAGGGCCGCTTTGCGGTCCCGCACCGCCTGCGGAGGGCCGAGTTTTTCGCGCAGCTCGGTTTGCGTCAGCCCGAGAAAGCCGTCTTCGAAATACGGTGCGGCGGTCGCAAGGGTCGGCGCGGAGAGGATGAATAAAGAGAAGAGCAGAAGAGCCAGGTGAGTGAAACGCTGTGCCATACGCAGAAACAACGTGCGTCTCCGGCATATAAATTTTATCATACTGAGCGGATCGGGCAATGTCAAGGCAAGTTCAGGACGGCGCCTGACTCGCGTCGGGCATGCCCTTCGGCGACCAGCCTCCGCCCAACGCCTTGTAGAGCTGGACGATCGAGACGAGATGCAATCGATGAGTTCCTGTGAGCGCCAGCTCGGCTTCGAAGAGATTCCGCTGGGCGATCAGCACGTCGAGATAGTTCGCAAGCCCGCCCTTATAGCGGAGGTTCGCCAGCCGTAGCGCCGACCGTAACGCTTCCACCTGCTGGGCCTGGGCCTCCCGCTGCTCGCGGGCCGTGCGGACCGCCACCAGCGCGTCCTCCACCTCCTTGAAGGCCACCAGAATCGCCTGCTCGTATTGCGCTAACGCCTGGCGGGCTTGGGCTTCAACCGCTTCCTGTTGGAAGCCCAGAATCTGCGCATTGAGCAACGGAGCGGCGACGCCGGGGCCGACGACGCCGAACGCGGTCTCGTTCGCCACCAGTCTGGACAACTGGGGACTGGCGACCACGAGAATGCCGGTGATGCTGATCTTGGGAAAGCGGTCCGCCTTGGCCATCCCGATGCGAGCGGTTGCCGCCGCCAGATCCTGCTCCGCCTGAACGATGTCCGGACGACGCTGCAGCAACTCCGACGGCAGGCCGGGCGGGACGTCGGGCGGCATCACCTGCTCGGTCAAAGAGCGCCCGCGCGGAATCTGGAACGGATGGCGTCCCAGCAACACGCTGAGCTGATTCTCTTTCTGAATCACTTGTCGTTCCAGTTCGGCGGCGCGCGCGGCCGCGTTCGCTCGTTCAGCTTCGAATTGATCCGCGTCCAGCTTGGAGATTACCCCCTGCCGCAGACGAGCCTGGGCGATCCGCACCGACTCTTCCCAGGACTTGAGCGTGCTCCTGGCGATGTCGAGCTGCATGTCAAACTGGAGCAGGTCGAAATAGGCTTCCGCCACGCCGCTCACGAGCTGCAACACCACCGCCCGCCGGTTTTCCTCACGGGCGAGCAAGTCGGCCTGAGCCGCTTCGTTCGATCGACGGATTCGCCCCCATAGGTCAAGCTCCCACGCCAGGTTTCCCTGCAGGTAATAGTTGAACGGATTCGGAAAGCCGGGAAAGAGAAACTGGGCCTTCCGCCCGAAGGACGGAGCGTTCCCCGTCGCCGACAACTGAGGCGCAAAGTCCATTTTCGCGATCAAGGCCCTGGCCCGAAACTCCTCGACTGCGGCCACAGCCCGCTGCAGATCCTTGTTCTCTTCCAAGGCAATGCGGATCAACTTCCGGAGCTCCTGGTCGCGGAGCAGTTCCCACCACGGCAGATTGGCGATCGAATTCGGATCCGCCGACTCCTGCATGCGGAACGAATCCGGAGTGGCATTCGCCGGGCGCGAATAGTCGGGCCCCATCGCGCAACCGGCGGCGAGCAGAAGCGGCAGTAGAGACAGGCTGAACCAACGCATCGTCAGGTTTCCTCCCTCGCCCCGACCGGCTCGGGTTCCTCGAACGACTCGATGGTCTCGCTCGGGCGAGTCGGCTCGGCCGGCCGGCCGGGAATCATCTTTCTGACCGCGACGTAGAACAGCGGGACGAAGAAGGGCGCCAGGAACGTCGCCGCGAGCATGCCGCCCAAGACGCCAGTTCCAATGGACTGGCGGCTCGCCGCGCCGGCGCCCGTCGCGAAGACCAGGGGAATCACGCCCCCGATGAACGCCATGGAGGTCATCACGATGGGCCGGAATCGGAGCCGGGCCGCTTCCATGGCGGCGCGCATCAACGGGTGTCCGTGCAGGTATCGGTGATTGGCGAATTCGACGATCAGGATCGCGTTCTTGGCGGCCAGACCGATTAGAGTCACAAGGCCGATCTGGACATAGATGTCGTTGGTCATACCGCGGACCCAGACCGCACTGAGCGCGCCGAACACCCCGAACGGCACTACGAGGATCACCGCCAGCGGCACGGCCCAGCTCTCGAACTGGGCGGCGAGCACCAGGAACACCATGAGCAGGCCGAAGCCGAACGCAAAGACCGATTTGCCGCCGACCTTGGTCTCCTGGTACGAGATGCCGCTCCAGTCGAGCGTGTAGCCCTGGGGGACGAGGACCTCTTGGGCGACACGCTCGAGCGCCTCCAGGGCTTGGCCGGAGCTGTAACCCGGGGCGGCGGCGCCCAGCACGAGCGCCGTGTTGTACCCGTTGAAGTGAGTGACGGGATCCGGTCCGCTCCGGAACGTCGTCGTAACCACGGTGTCGAGCGGAATCATCCGAATCCCGTCCGACCCCAACCCGCGCACGTAAATCTTGCTGATGTCCTCAGGCTTGGCGCGGTATTGCGGCTCGGCGTCGGTAAACACGCGATACACGCGGCCGAACTTGATGAAGTCGTTCACATAATAGTTCCCCCAGAAAGCCTGGAGGGTATCGAAGATTTCCGAGATCGGCACCCCGAGCGCCTTGGCCCGTTCTCGATTGATTTCAACGTAGAGCCGCGGCGAACTGACGCGAAAGCTCGTCCCGATCGCGCCGATGGCCGGATTTTTCCTGGCCTCGGCGATGAATTGCTGGGCGACCGATTCGAACTTCCGGAAATCCCCCCCGGCCGGGTCCTGGATCTGAACCGAGAACCCGCCGGTCGCGCCGAGGCCGCGGATCGACGGGGCGTTGAACGCCAGGATCATCGCCTCGGGAATCTGCACGAACTGGGCGAAGGCGCGACCGATCAGCGTCTTGACGTGCCCTTCCGGTCCGGGGCGCGTATCCCAATGGTTCAACGGGGTGAAGATCGTCGCCGCGTTCCCGCCCCGCGTGCCGAAGACGAAGTTCTGGCCGATCAAGGCGTCGGTGCTGTGGATGGCTGGAATCCCGAGGTAGAACCGCTCGAGCTTGCCGACCACCTCGCGTGTGCGCTGTTTGGACGCGCCGTCCGGAAGCTGGACGATCGTGATGAAGTATCCCTGGTCTTCATCTGGCAGGAATCCCTGCGGCAGCGTCCGGATCAAGCCGAGAGAGACGACGATCAGCGCTCCGAACACGGCGAAGGACAGCCCCACCCGGCCGAGCACCCGCCCGACGCCTCCCAGAAATCGGTCTCGGGTCCAATCAAAGACGCGATTGAATGCACCGAAAAAGCGGTTGGAGGAATCCTGCTGTCCCGGCTCGAACAACACGGCCGCGAGCGCGGGACTGAGTGTCAGCGCCACCAGGCCGGAGATGATCACGGACATGGCGATCGTGATGGCGAATTGCTTGTACAGCTCGCCGGTGATCCCGCCCAAGAAGCCGACCGGCACGAAGACGGCGCAGAGGACCAGCACGATCGCGATGACCGGCGCAGTCACTTCGGCCATGGCCCGTTTTGCCGCTTCCTTGGAGGAGCAGCACTCCTCGCGCATGTGCCGCGCGACGTTTTCCACGACCACGATCGCGTCGTCCACGACAATGCCGATCGCGAGCACCAGGCCGAACAGGGTGACCGTGTTGATCGAGAAGCCGAGCGCCGACATGCCGGCGAAAGCGCCGATCAGGGAGACCGGAACTGCGACGGCCGGGATGATCGTGGCCCGCCAGGACTGCAGGAAGAGATACACGACGAGAATGACCAGGACCAACGCTTCGAACAGCGTCTTGACGACTTCTTTGATCGAGACATCGACGAACTTCGTCGTGTCGTAGGGGATGTCGTAGTGCACCCCGGCGGGGAAAATCTTGCTCAGCTCCGCCATCTTGGCGCGAATCCTCTGGGCTGTCTCGAGCGCGTTCGCGCCGGGCGCCAGGAAGGTGATCAGAAAGGTGGTCGGCCGGCCCTTGAACCGCCCATCCAAATCATAGGACTGCGGGCCCAACTGGACCCGCGCGATGTCCTTCAAGCGCACCGTCGAGCCGTCCGGCAGGGCACGGACGATCAACTGCTCGAACTCGGAGACCTCGCTCAAGCGTCCGCGCGTGATCACCGGAATCGTCAGCTCGGTGCCAGGGGGAGCGGGTTCTCGACCCACCATGCCGGCGGGGAAGTCCCGGTTCTGCTCTCGGATCGTATTGATCACGTCGGTGGGCGTGAGGCTGAGCTGCGCCATGCGAACCGGATCCATAATGATCCGCATGCTGTAGTCCTGCCCGCCAAAGACGAAGGCGTCGCCCACCCCTTTGAGCCGCTTCAC
>JBBIOW010000199.1:0-5145 GCA_037443165.1 Nitrospiraceae bacterium
CAAGCGGCTGCGTAGGATGACTCACTCTCAGCACCATAAAAAGTGTCTTGACAAATGGGGAGCATTACACTTCGACACTGCCTTGTCACGCCTTCTAAGGTATGCTAGATTGCAAGTTCGTGTTTTTCCTTGCTTCACGCTGAGTTAGGGGATTCCGACGTGCCTCTGGATATTGTGAGACGAGAGGTGCAGGGGGCGCTGAGTGGCGCGCTTCATGAGGCGAAACGCAAAGGTCTGTTCAGGGGAGACACTTTTCCGACCATCACACTCGAGGCACCGAAGCGTCCGGAGTGGGGGGATCTGGCTTCGACCGTCGCCATGACGCTCGCGGCATCCGAGCAACGCACGCCCCAAGATGTTGCCCAGATCATTGTCAACAATATCGCGCAACGCGAGGTTCTCTTTGAGCGGGTTGACATTGTCCATCCGGGGTTTCTCAATCTCACCGTCAAACGGGAGCTGTGGCTCAAGGTACTGTCCGAGATCGAGGAACAGGGACAGACATACGGACGAACCAATCTCGGTCAAGGGCTCCGGGTGCTCGTCGAGTATGTCAGCGCCAATCCGACAGGGCCGCTGCATGTCGGTCACGGGCGAGGAGCAGCGGTCGGACAGGCGATCGTGAATCTTTTGCGGGCCACGGGCCATGATGTCGTGAGTGAATACTACATTAACGATGCCGGACGGCAGATGAAGCTGCTGGGGGCCTCGGTCTATGCCCGCTATGGAGAACTGTGCGGCAGAACCATGACGTTCCCCGAAGACGGGTATCAAGGGGACTATATCCGGGCGGTGGCGGACCGTGTAAAGGATCGAGTCGGGACGGCTTTACTCGATCTGCCGGCCGACCAGGCGGAACAACAAATCAAAGATCTGGCCTATCAGGAACTCTTGGGCTGGATTCGGCAGGATCTGCGGGCGTTTGGGATCACCTTCGAGTCCTGGTACAGCGAAACCTCATTGCTATCGGCCGGCACGGTGGAAAAAGTTCTGGATGAACTGCGCACGCGGGATCTGCTTTTCGAGGAGAGCGGGGCTTGGTGGTTCCGTTCATCCAAATTCGGCGATGAAAAGGACCGAGTGGTCAGAAAACAGGACGGAGAATACACGTATCTGGCTTCGGACATAGTGTATCACCGGGACAAGCTTATGCGTGGATACGACCTGCTGATCGACGTATGGGGCGCCGATCATCATGGCTATATTCCCCGTATGCAGGCTGTCCTCGAGGCCTTCGGCTATCCGCGGGATCGCCTCCGGGTCGTCTTGGTCCAGATGGTGAACCTGCTGAGAGGTGGGCGGAAGGTGGAAATGTCGAAACGCGCTGGCCAGTTCGTTACCCTGCGCGAGGTGATCGATGAAGTCGGGGCGGACGCCGCGAAATTTTATTTTCTGATGCGACGGTCCGATACGCATCTGGATTTCGATCTGGAGCTCGCGAAACGGCAATCTGCAGACAACCCTGTGTACTATGTGCAATACGCCCACGCCAGGATCGCGAGCCTTTTCCGGATGGCGGCTTCGCGTGGCATTCCGGTCCCTAACCCGAGCGAGACGGACCTGAGCCTGTTGCATGACCCGGATGAATTGGGATTGATCAAGAAACTGTCGGCCTATCCATCTCTCGTTCAGAGCAGTGCGTTGGCCTTGGAGCCTCATCGCATCGCGTTCTATCTACAGGAACTGGCCGGTCTGTTGCACAACTTTTACTACAAGCATCGTATCCTCCCTCCAGCGGGCGAGAGCGAGACGCTGGACGGCGGAGTCAAATGTGACGACGCCTCGGCGTCGAAGCAGCGTGAGCGGGTGACACCGGAATTGACGGCTGCCCGGTTAGCGCTTATGCGAGGCGTCCAACAAGTCCTGCGCAACGGTTTAGGGCTCTTGGGGATATCGGCACCGGACCAGATGTGACTCCATTTCGTGGAGGCGTATGATCGACTTTGCGGTGATTCGCACAGACATAGGCGGCAGGGCTCGACTCGGCAGGCTGACGACGGGCCGAGGGACCATCGCGACGCCCGCCTTTATGCCGGTGGGGTCACTGGGGACCGTCAAAGGGGTGGACCCGGATGACCTGCGCAGTCTGGGTTTCGGGCTCATCCTGAACAATGCCTATCATCTCTATCTCCGGCCGGGCCATCAGGTCATCGCGGACATGGGTGGACTTCATGCATTCACCGGATGGTCCGGCGCTATTCTGACCGACAGCGGTGGGTTTCAGATTTTCAGTCTGGCGAAACTTCGCAAGGTGACCGATGACGGCGTCACGTTTCAATCCCACATCGACGGCTCGCTGCACCATATCACGCCGGAAACGGCGGTCCGGATCCAGGAGGCTCTGGGAGCTGATATCATCATGGCGCTTGACGAATGCGTCGCGCTGCCGTCCAGCATTGAGGTGGTCCGAGAGTCTGTGCGCCGCACCAGCCTCTGGGCCCGTCGCTGCCAAGCGGCCCGCCAACGTATTGATCAGGCGCTGTTCGGGATCGTCCAGGGAGGGCTGGACACTGCTCTGCGGGTTCAATCCGCGCGAGACCTTGTGGCCTTGGGGTTCGACGGGTATGCGGTGGGAGGGTTATCGGTCGGCGAAGAAAAAGCCGCCATGTATCACATGCTCGACGTGACGACGTCCGAACTACCGGCCGCCAAGCCCCGGTACTTGATGGGGGTCGGCATGCCGGAAGATTTGGTCGAGGGCGTTGCACGCGGCGTTGATCTGTTCGACTGCGTGATGCCGTCTAGACATGGACGGACCGGCTGGCTGTTCACATCCGTCGGACGGATCGTGATCAAACAGGCGCGCTATGCTCGCGATGAACGAGCAATCGATCCAGCCTGCCGATGTCCGGTCTGTGCGAAGTACTCGCGGGCTTACCTGCGCCATCTCTTCAACGTCAAGGAAATGTTGGGGGCTCGCCTCAACACCGTCCACAATTTATTCTATTTCGCCGAACTCATGCGCCAGATCCGTCTCGCCATCGAGCAGGGCCGCTTTGCGACGTTTCGAGAGGAGTTTCACGCCCGCCGCGAGCAGTACTCCGGCGAAGGGCCGGACGGTGCGATGGTCGAGGCCGACGGCGCCAAGGCGGCGCATTCGGTCTAAAGGAGATTCGCAAATGATGGCATCGGCGGCCTGGGCGCAGGGGGCTTCCGCAGGTAATTCGGCCACGAGCGGGCTCTTGTCTCTCGTCCCTTTCGTGCTGATCTTCGTGATCTTCTATTTTTTGCTCATTCTTCCGCAGCAGCGGAAGCAGAAAAGGCTGAAAGAGATGTTGGAGTCCCTCAAGAAAGGCGACAAAGTCGTCACGGCGTCGGGCATCTGGGGAACGGTGACAAACTTGGGAAAGGACACCGTGACGCTTCAGATTTCCGACAACACCAAGATCAAGATTCAGAAAGAATTCATTGCCAGGTTGCGAACCGAAGATGAAGACTAAGGAGGGGCCGTTGACACGTGCGAGGTCGGAACGAGGATGAAAAGAGTCAGCGGGCGATTGGCGTTATTAGCGTTCGTGGTGGTGGTTTCGTTCATTTTTTTTCTCCCTTCCTATCAACCCTTGTATCGACAACTGCCGGAGTGGCTGAAACCTGTGCTGCCCAATAAGGGGATCATACTCGGGCTCGATCTGCAGGGTGGCATTCATCTGGTCCTCGAGGTCGAGGAAGACCGGGCGGTGGAGATCGCCGTCGATCGATCGGTCGTGGCCATACAGGATCTGCTGGGCGAAAAGAAAATTCCGGTGGAGTCCGTCAAACGGACCGGCTTTGCTCGCATCACGCTCTCGTTCCAGAACGCGGATTTAAAGGACCAGATCCAGAAGCTGCTCGACGACTTTCCCTCATTTTATGAGGTGGAAAGCGCAGGCGACGCCAAGACTGTGGTCTGGGAGCTGCGCGAGGGAGAGATCAAGCGCATCAAGGATTCCGCCATCAACCAGGCCTTGGAGACGATCCGCAATCGGATCGATCAGTTCGGCGTGGCGGAGCCGCTGATTCAGCGACAGGGCTTGAAGCAGATCGTCGTGCAGTTGCCAGGAATCAAGGAACCGAAACGGGCGAAAGACCTGATCAAGGAGACGGCGCTCCTGGAGTTCAAGTTGCTGGATGAGGACAGCAAGCTGGCTTTCGATCTGCCCCAGCGCATTCCAAAGGGCAAGGAAGAGGAAGTCCTGAAACAATTCGAAAGTAAGATCCCGGAAGGCGATGAGATTTTGTTCGAGCGCGTGGTGGATAAGGACAGCGGTCGGGAATTCCGTATTCCGTACCTGGTCAAGAAAAGGGTGATGCTCGCCGGCGATGTGCTGAGCGACGCGCGGGTCTCGATCGGCCAATTCAACGATCCTTATGTCTCTGTGACCTTTGACGCCAAGGGCGCCAGGGAATTCGAGCGGATCACGGCGGAGAATGTCAAGAAACGCATGGCGATCGTGCTGGACAATACCGTCTATTCCGCACCCGTCATCCAGGAGCGGATCAGCGGCGGGCGCGCCCAGATCACGGGGGCGTTCACCATGCAGGAAGCGAACGATCTCGCGATCGTGCTCAGAGCCGGGGCCCTGCCCGCGCCGCTGAAGATCATTCAGGACCTGACGGTGGGCCCCTCGTTGGGACAGGATTCCATCGACAAAGGCATCAAGTCCACGCTGTTCGCTGGCGCGATGGTGGTGCTCTTCATGGTGGTGTACTATCGGCTCTCGGGGGTCATCGCCGACTTCGCTCTGGCGCTCAACCTCATTTGCTTGATCGGGGCCCTGGCGGCGCTCAATGCCACCCTGACTTTGCCAGGCATCGCCGGGATCATCCTGACGATCGGCATGGGTGTCGATTCCAACGTGCTCATCTTCGAGCGTATCCGCGAGGAACTGCGCCAGGGCAAACCGGTGCGGCTGGCAGTGGACGGCGGATACGACAAGGCGCTGCTGACGATCATCGACTCGCACGTGACGACCTTGATTACCGGGTTTGCGCTCTTTCTGTTCGGCACCGGGCCGATCAAGGGCTTTGCCGTCACGCTGTGCTTGGGCATCGCGATCAATCTGTTCACCGCGCTGGTAGGAACCAAAGTGATCTTCGATGTCATCAATCAACGCCGGAAGGTCGAACAACTCAGTATTTAGTTCGAGAAGGAGCCGGTATGTTCGA
>JBBIOW010000200.1:0-5098 GCA_037443165.1 Nitrospiraceae bacterium
GGTTTGTCGGCGAAAAAACAGGCGTCGTTGATGAGGAACTTCGCGGGAAAGTTATCCACCCCATCGATGACGACATCGTATCCCTTAACGACGTCGAGCGCGTTCTTGGAGGTGAGACGATCCTCGTAGGTTTCCACCGAGACGTCTGGATTCAGCGCCTGAATCTTTTCCCTAGCGGAGACAACCTTGAGGCGGCCGACATCCGGCGTATGGTGGATGACTTGGCGCTGTCGATCAACCCGATGGTGCCCACACCGGCGGCGGCGAGATACAACGCGGCTGGCGAGCCCAGACCGCCGGCGCCGACCAGCAGAATCCTGGCCTGCGCGATTTTCTTTTGGCCTTTTCCGCCCACCTCCGGCAAGAGAATATGCCGGCTGTAGCGGGTGATTTGGTCGTCGGTGAAATCCATAAGCCACGTTATGCGTGATACGTCATGCGTGATGCGTTGTTCGGCCTGTCTGTGTATTCACGGTTCCCTCGCATAACGCATCACCCATCACGTTTCACGTCAAATATTGAAATACTTCTCGATGCTGATATATCGCTCGCCGGTGTCGGGGAGGATCGTGACCACGTTCTTTCCCGGACCCAGTTCATCCGCCACCTTCTGGGCCGCGAACACGTTAGCGCCGGCCGAAATACCGACCAGCAACCCTTCCTTTTTGGCCAGCAGCTTCGCCGTCTGGTAGGCCTCGTCGTCCGTCACCGTCATGACGCGATCGAGAATCTTCCGGTTGAGCACCTTCGGAATGAAGCCGGCGCCGATGCCTTGAATCTTGTGCGGCCCTGGGTCTCCGCCGGAGAGGACCGGCGAGCCGGCGGGCTCAACGGCGATCACGCGGACGTTCGGATTGCGCTCCTTGAAAACCTCGCCGCACCCGGTGATTGTGCCGCCCGTACCGACCGCGGCGACGAAGGCATCGATCTGGCCTTCCAACGCCTCCCAGATTTCCGGCCCGGTGCTCATCCGATGCATGGCCGGATTGGCCGGGTTGGAAAACTGATCCGGCATAAAATAGGACGGGTTCTGGGCCACGATGCTTTCCGCCTCCTTGATCGAGCCTTTCATCCCCTCCCAGGCGGCGGTCAGCACCAGTTGGGCGCCGTAGGACGACAGCAGGCTGGCCCGCTCCATGCTCATACTTTCCGGCATCACCAGGATCAATTTATAGCCGCGCACCGCCGAAATGAGCGCGAGGCCAATGCCGGTGTTGCCGCTGGTGGGTTCGACAATCGTGCCCCCCGGCTTGAGCCTGCCGAGCCGCTCCGCCTCGTTGATCATGTTGAGGCAGATCCGGTCCTTGACGCTCCCGCCGGGGTTGAAGGATTCAACCTTCGCATAGATTGTCGCCGAGTCCGGCCTCGAAAGGCGGTTCAGGCGGACAAGAGGCGTCCGTCCGATCAGTTGGGTGATCTCTTTGTAAGCCCCCATGGTCACCGGCCGCCGCCCATATAAAACAGAAATTCGACTTGGTCTCCCTCTTTGATGGGAGTCGTCGCCAAATGTTCCCGGTCGAGCATGGTGTTATTCAGTTCGACGGCGACCATCTGGGGCTCAATGTTCTTGGCTTTAAGCAAATCGAGGACTGTTCCGGCTTGAATCTCTTCGGCTTTTCCGTTGATCGTGACTTGCATGAACACTCCCAACTTGGCCTGGAGCCTAGAGAATTCTTGCAAGCTAACAAATGAGCCGGCGGATTGTCAAGGTAAGTGAGTTCGATCTTTCGGAGCTACGGGCGGATCCGGATCACGTGGTTCGCGTCTTGACTTTCAGCAAGCGTCACTCCACTATGCCTGCTCTCCGGAGGAAAGGGCGATGTGGAAACACAATTTTATGTTTCGCGCGCAGGAAGCGGCTCCGCTCAAGGAATCGGAAAATGAGCTCTTTCACGACGCAGAACCGGCGATGGACAGCGCGGGGTTGAACCTCGAGAAGTTTCTCTCGGTCTGGGTGCAGGGGGACGGGGACGACGACGGGCCCACCGCCTATACGAACCTCTATGTCCGGACCGCCACGCTGGATTTCGACAGGCGGTGCGGCTTTCTTCACCCGCTCCAGGGCCGGGCCCACCAAATCAAGCAACTGCTGACCCCAGGCCAGAAGATGTTTCTGCGGGATTGGCTCAGCCGCTATTCGCCGCAAGCGTGGAACGCCTCCGACGAGCAATTCCGATCTCTTTTCGATCTGGAGTAGTCATGTAAGGTCTATCCGCCGGCGAAGCTCGATTTCGGCGGATGACAGAGCGACACATGTCCGCGAGACGTCACGTCATTGTCGGGGCCGGCCCGGCTGGTGTCCATGCGGCGGTCGCGATTCGAAACAAGGACGGCGCCGCCGAGATCGTCGTCATCGATCGCGATCACGATCCGCCCTATTACCGAACGGAGTTGGATACCTACGTTGGCGGCTTGACGTCTGACGCCGAGATGCTGCTCTATCCTGAAAGTTTTTATCGTGAGCAGCGCATTGAGCTCAGGCTTCGGACCGCGGTCGTGAAGGTTCACGCCTCCGAGCGCACGGTCGAACTGGCCGGGGGTGAACGGGTGACGTATGACGCGCTGCTGCTCGCTCCGGGATCTTCTCCGCTAGCGCTCTCTTGCCCGGGGGTGTCGAATACCCGGGTCATGACGGTCAGGACCTGGGAGGATGCCCGGAAGCTGATCCGGCTGGTGACGGAAACAGACCGTCCGGTCGTGGTCGTCGGCGGAGGGGTGCTGGGGCTGATTCTCGCGGAAGGAATCCGGCAGCGCGGCCGTCCGGTGACGTTACTGGAACGGGAACCGCGTCTATGGGCTCCGGTGCTGGATGAGACCGCTTCGCGGCTCGTCCGACAAGGCGTACAACAGCGGGGCATCGAAGTCCTCCTCAGCGAGGAGGTGGCGGAGATCGTCGGTGCCGACGGCAAAATCGATCGGGTCACGACTTCGGCAGGCCGCAGTCTGGAGGCGTCGACCGTGGTCGTGGCGATCGGCGTCCGTCCGGACCTGTCGTTTCTGGACGGCAGCACGATCCGGATCGACCGCGGGATCCTGATCGATCACCAATTTCGCACGAACATACCGGACGTGTTTGCCGCCGGCGATGCGGTGCAAGGGTACGATCCAATCTCCAAACAGTATCGGGTCGTGACGAACTGGAACAACGCCGTCGAGCAGGGCAAGCTGGCCGGGGCCTTCATGGCGGGCGATGGAAATCCGTACCGCGGCGTGATCCTGTCCAATTCGGAGACGTTTTGCGGCGTGCGCGTCACGGTGTTGGGGATGACCCAGGCGACGGGCGGCGGTCTTGTGATATTGAAAGGAGTGGATCAGGCCAAAGGAATCTACCGCAAGCTCACGCTGCGGGACGATAAACTGGTCGGGGCGCTGCTGGTCGGTAATACCTCGGGAGAAGGGATGATGAAGAAAATGATCCTGGAGGCCAAGCCGACGTCCATCACCGAGGTCAAGTCCAAATTCCTGACCGGCCTCATCCTTGAAGAAACAGGGACATGATGGCACGGAGGGCCGGTCGGAATCGGTATGAACGGCGATCGCCGGGAACAGGGTTTCCGGCCGTCTGCTGTCTCGTCCTGGCTCTGCTGTCGGCGACGGTCGGAACCGCCGCGTCGATCGAGATCTATTACGCGCCGGAGGATACGCCCGTCGATCGGATTATCAGGATTTACGATGGCGCCCGCCGGTACATCTATGTCGCGGTCTACGGCTTGACCTATCCGCCTGCCGTCAAGGCGCTGATCTCGGCGAAGAAGCGCGGCGTAGATGTGCGCGTCATGACTGATCGGGAGAAACTCAACGATCCGAAACAACGGGCGGCGCTAGAGACCCTGCGGTTGGCCGGGATTCCGGTCCGGGTCAATCGACACGACGGGCTGATGCATCTGAAGCAGGTCGTGGTAGACGACGAGGTCAATACGTCCGGTTCCGTCAACCAAACCGGCAGCGGGAATCGCTACAACGACGAACGGCTCGACGTGATCACCGATCATGCGACCAGCGTCAAGGCGCGCGAGAAGTTTCTGGCCATGTGGAAAGACCAGAGCCGTTACGGGCTCTGGCAAGACTGAGGCGTAGCGACGCGATGACGGAACAGGTCGAAAAAACCGATGTGGCGATCGTCGGGGCGGGCGGGGGCGGGGCGGTGCTGGCCCTGGCCTTGGTCAGGAAAGGAGTCAGGACGCTGGTTCTGGAACAAGCCTCCGGTCCTCCCCAAGGCTTGCGCGGCGAAATTCTCCAACCGAACGGTCAGCGCATTTTGGATCGACTGGGGTTGCTGGGTAAACTTCCCGGCGAGGCGACGCGGCCCGTCCGGTATTTTCATTTTTACCGCGTCGGCGGGGAACGCCTTTGCACGATCGACTACGGTGTCCTTCCACTGCCGTTCAATCGAGCCATTGTGACGCTCCCCAACGTCGCGCACCATGTCATCCTGAGCGAGTTGGAGGCTCGGAATCCCGGCCGATTGTGGTACGGTGCGAAGTGTTCTTCGCTCCTTTTCGAGGATGGGCGGGTGGTGGGCCTGATTGCGGATTGCGGCGGTACGCCGATCAGGGTGTCGGCCAAGCTGGTGGTCGGTGCCGACGGGGCCTTCTCCAAGGTCCGCGAGGCGTTGAAGATCCCCGCACGCCTGCATCTCTATCCGGAGGGCTATCTGATCGCGGTTCTGGATACGCCGCAGGAACTGGCGGACGCGCGCTATTTCGTGGGACGCAAGACCATTCTCGGTGTCTTCCCGGCGGCGGGGCGAAGGGTCTATCTCTTTTACATGATTCCGGCCGGCACGATGGAGCAGGTGAAAGCCCAGGGACTGTCGGCGCTCCAGGAACAATGGATCAGGATCGATCCGAGCTTGGAGGCGACCTTCCGCGGTCTCAAGGACTGGGAGCAAACCGCGTATATGCCGACCGGCCGCGTCCGCGCTTCCCGGTGGGTCGCCGACGGCGCCGTGCTGATCGGCGACGCGGCTCATGCGATGAATCCGCATGCCTCGCAGGGGCGAATGCAAGCGATGGTCGATGCGATGACGCTCGCCGATGTCATTCCGACCTGTTTGGAATCCGGTGACTGGTCGGCGGAAAAACTTCGCGTCTATTAT
>JBBIOW010000201.1:0-5097 GCA_037443165.1 Nitrospiraceae bacterium
TGAGTCGCAGCGCTCCGCGGGCGCCAAACAGGTAGGCTGCCCCGGCCCCATCCGCACCCGCGTTCTGGAACGGCGCCCCGATCACGACCTCATCGCCCGCCGCCGCCAGCGACTCACCGAACCGGGCTGTGGAGGGTTCGGGGCTGGCGAACGTGGCCAGGAGTCTGCCCTGGTAATCGAACAAATAGGCCGCGCCGGCGAACGGCGCGCCTCGACGGCGAGGATGACGAGGCCGCCGGCGATGAGCGACACCGCGACGGTCTGTGGGGTAAAGAGGTAGGTCTCGATCCACCGGTGCGCCAGGAATCCGACCAGCGCACCGGGAAGGAAGGCGACGCCAAGGCCGAGCAGAAACCACAGGTGGCGGTGCGTCTCGGCCGAGGACTTTAGCGTCGTCACCCAGCCGCCTCGCGCCTTGAGCATCTCCCGCAGAATTGCCTGTTCTTTTGCGGCTTGGGAGAAAAGCTGGACGATCTTGCGGCGCTCATAGGCGACCACCGCGAGGATCGATCCCAACTGAATCGACACTTCCACGCTTGCGGCGATCGCGCCGGTAAAGCCGAGGGCATGGCCGACCAGGATGAGATGGCCGGTCGAGGAAACCGGCAGGAATTCGGTCAGGCCTTCCACCAACCCGAGGATAACGGCGAGCTCCGGACCCCACTGGATCATGGCACCTACCAGAGTTGCGGTGTGTCGATGCGGGACGGCGGTTTCGGCGCATGATCACAGAGAGCCGGTGGTCAGTCAAGCCGCGAGCGAATTTCAAACGGAATGTCGGCATGCGGCGCGCGCATTCCCGCGAATCGGCCGTCACGCGCGCAAATCTGTTGACAAAGCGAGGCCGATGGACTACACACAATTGGCGCCGTGATCTCACCTGTTTTTCCCCTGCGTCGTCGTGTCAGAGAGTTTGACCATTCGCATGGGTCGGCCCTGAAGCGGGAAATCGCGGGTGAGTGCAAAGCGAAACGGTTGAGAGGAGGTCGTTCATGAAGCGGTACGTCACGATGTGCGTGGTCCTGCTCAGCACCATGGCCGCGGCGGGCTGCGTGAGCAACAGCAAGTACAAGGCTGCCCTGGCCGAAGCCGACGCCGCGAAAACGGAACTGGAGAAGACGCGGACTCAGAAAAGCGCCCTCGAGCAGCAAGTCAAAACCCTGAAAGAGCTGAACGTGAAATTCGGCAATGAAGCGCAGGCGGCCCGCGATGAATTGCAACGCATCGAGCACGCCCGCGACAAGGAACGCAGCGACATCGCGGCGCGGCTCAAGGAGCTGGAGGACAAACAGAAACAGCTCGCGGCGCAGAACCGCAGCCTTCGCCAGGAATACGAAGATGTGAAACGACATAATGAGACGTTGAAGTCGCTGGTCGCCCGATACCAAAAAGAGCTCAAGGAGCGGCAGCGCACCGCGCCGCCGCCCGCACCGAGTGTTCCCGCGCCAGGCCCGCCGCCGGTTCCGGGTGCGGCGGCGCCGGGCGGAGCATCGACTCCTTCGGCGGTACCCACGCCTCCTCAGCCGAGTGTGGCGCCGATGAACATCAATACCGCGTCGGCCGGCGACATGGTCCTGTTCCTCGGCTTGACAAAGGAGATGGCCGACCGCATTGTCAGCAATCGGCCGTACCGGATCAAGGGCGAACTGGTGGCCAAGAACGTGCTGCCCAAAGAAACCTTCGACATGATCAAGGACCGGATCACGGTGACGCCGTAGGCGATCGCTGAGAGGGAGTTCATGACGGCCGTTCGTCGGAAGACGAACGGCCGTTCTTATTCCCGCTTTTGACAAGAGTTGTCATGCGCCAAGGGCTTATGAACACTGTTCCGCAACTGTGAATGGCCGGCAGCCAACTGCAGGTAGCTTTACGCTACTCGCTGCGAGTGGTTACCTATTTGTTCGTCCGGGTGATTCCCCCGTGCCCTCCTGGTACAATGCGGGGACAGTCTGCATGTGTGGGGTCTCATCGGCCTGATGCGGAAGATCGTCTGGATCATCGGGGTCCTTGTGGTCGCGTCGGCCATCGGAGGCTACGTCTTCTTGAATGGCGAACGCCAGCCGCCGCTGCGGTACCGGACCGTGCCGGTGGAACGCGGCGCTGTCGTGTCGATCGTTACCGCGACGGGCACCATCAATCCGGTTGTGTTGGTGCAGGTCGGGACGCAGGTCTCCGGCATGATCAAGAGCCTGCACGCCGACTTCAATTCACGCGTCAAAGCCGGCGACGTCGTCGCCATCATCGATCCTGCGCCGTTCAAAGCGCGTCGCGACCAGGCCGCCAGCAACTTGGAAATGGCCAAAGCGAATGTGGTCCGTGCTCGCGCCGATGTGGCGCAGCGTAAGCGCGAGATGGACCGGGTGAACTCGCTGATCGCGCAACAGTTTGTGTCGCAGAACGACGTCGATGTGGCGCGGACCAACTACGAAAGCGCCGCGGCGCAGTTGAAACTCGCCGAAGCGCAGGTCAAGCAGGCGGAGGCCGCGCTCAACGCGGCGGAACTGGACCTCAAATACACCGTCATCCGGTCGCCGGTGAACGGTATCGTCGTCGCCAGAAACGTCGAGGTGGGCCAGACCGTCGCCGCCAGCTTCGCCACGCCCAACCTCTTCCTGATCGCGTTGGATCTGACGCAAATGCAGGTCGATACCAATGTCAGCGAATCGGACATCGGGGGGATCACCGAAGGCAAGGAAGCGACGTTCACGGTCGATGCGTACCCTGGGGAAGAATTCCGGGGCGTGATCAAGCAGGTGCGATTGGCTCCCATCAATGTGCAGAACGTCGTGACGTATAACGTCGTGGTCGGAGTGGACAATCGTGATCTTCGACTCAAGCCGGGCATGACCGCCAATGTCTCGATCGTGGTGGCCAAACGAGACCAGGTGTTGAAGGTGCCGAACGCGGCCCTGCGGTTCACCCCGCCCAAGACCGACCAAGGAGGCACGCGGTCGTCGGAGGCCCGGGCGGCGAAAGGCGACGGCACAGCCGGGACAGCGGCGGCGGTCCGCGCGGAAAAGGGGCCGGTCAGGACGGTCTGGCGGCTGGGAAGCTCTGGAGAGCCGGAGCCGGTCACCGTCCAAACCGGCATCTCCGACGGGATGGCGACGGAAGTGGTGGCAGGCGGGCTGGATGAAGGCGACCACGTCATCGTCGGCCTCGAGTTGCCGCGCAGCGAACGGGCTTCGCACCAACTTCCGCCGGGATTCGGCTCTGGTCAGCGGCGCGGGCGCGGGATGCACTAGCCGGGCGTTGAACGCCGATCCCGCGCGGAGAAAGCCACCCCGAAGGGTGCTCCCCGCGCATCGGCCGTGCACAGCACGTCGGTGAAGATGGGTGCGCTGATCGTTTGCGAAAATCTCTGGAAGGTCTATCGCGCCGGCGATATGGAGATCCAGGCGCTGCGCGGGGTTGACCTGACCATCGACCGTGGCGAGTTCGTGGCGGTCATGGGCGCATCCGGGTCGGGCAAATCCACCCTCATGAACGTTCTGGGATGCCTCGATCAACCGACCCGGGGGCGCTACTGGTTGGACGGGGTCGAAGTCGGCACGCTGGGGCCGGACGCCTTGGCCGAGATCCGCAACCGGCGGATCGGTTTCGTCTTCCAGAGTTTCAATCTCATTCCCAGAACCAGCGCGTTGGAGAACGCGCAGTTGCCCCTATTCTATCGAGGCCTGCCCCTCAAAGAGCAACGTGCGCTCGCGGCCGCGGCTTTGGCACGCGTCGGCTTGTCCGGACGAGAACGGCATTACCCTGCCCAACTGTCCGGCGGCCAGCAACAACGCGTCGCTATCGCCCGCGCGCTGGTCTCCTCGCCCTCGATCCTGTTGGCCGATGAACCCACAGGCAATCTCGACACCCAGTCCAGCCGGGAGATCATGGGGGTCCTGGAGCGGCTGAACAGAGAAGACCATCTCACCATCGTCCTGGTCACGCACGAACCGGACATCGCCGCCTATGCATCCCGCGAGCTGGTGATGAAAGACGGGTGGATCGTCAGCGACCGGCGGTCGGCCGTCGCCTCCGCCACCGCAGGGAGGCCGGGCACCTGATGTTGACGTTCGTCTGGTTGACCGTCGTCACGGCCCTGCGTATTCTCGGCCGGAATCGGATGCGGGCCGGTTTGACGATGTTGGGCATCGTCATCGGCGTCGCCGCGGTGATCGCGATGGTCAGCATCGGCCAAGGCGCCCGGGCGGCGGTGCAGGCGCAGGTGGCCAGCATGGGCACCAACGTGATCATCATCCTGCCCGGCGCGACGACGGTGGGCGGCGTTCGCGGAGGACAGGGCGGCGCTGTGACCTTGACGGTCGCGGACGCGTTGGAACTGAAAAAACGGGTTCCCCTACTGCGCGAGACGGCTTGGGCCAAGCGCGACGTGATGCAGATCGTCAACGGCAACAAGAATTGGAACGGCCCGGTGAACGGGATCTCCCCCGGCTATCTGACGATCCGGGATTGGTCCTTCGTCAGCGGCGGGCCTATTACGCAGACCGACATGGATAGCGCCGCGCGTGTGGCCTTGGTCGGACAGACGGTGATCGAAAACCTGTTCGATCCGGGCGAGGAGCCGGTCGGCGCGACGATTC
This sequence comes from Nitrospiraceae bacterium, assembly GCA_037443165.1. Lineage (GTDB taxonomy): Bacteria > Nitrospirota > Nitrospiria > Nitrospirales > Nitrospiraceae > DATLZU01. Next base: position 4,593 of record JBBIOW010000201.1, read on the forward strand.
GGATCAAAAACGTGCCGTTCCGCGTCATCGGTGTGCTCGCGCCCAAGGGCCAATCTGCTCAGGGTTCGGACCAGGACGATATCATTTTCATTCCGTTCACGACGGCCGAGCGCAAGGTCTTCGGCACGATGTTCCTGGGATCCGTCGGAGCGGTGTTCGCATCGACGGATCGGGCCGAGGACCTGCCGCAAGCGGTCGAGCAGATCCGCGAGGTCCTGCGGGCGCGCCATCGTCTGCAGCCGGACCAGTCCGACGACTTCACGGTCCGGACGCAGGTAGACATCGGCAGGGTGCAGGAAGGGACCAGCCAGACCTTGACGGTCATGCTCTTTGCGATCGCGTCGGTGTCGCTGCTGGTCGGCGGCATCGGGATCATGAACATTCTCCTGGTGTCGGTGACCGAACGGACGAGAGAGATCGGGGTCCGGATGGCGGTGGGGGCCAAGCGGCGCCACATCTTGGTCCAATTCCTGATCGAGGCGATGACCTTGAGCCTGGTCGGCGG
>JBBIOW010000202.1:0-5031 GCA_037443165.1 Nitrospiraceae bacterium
ATGTGCAACCAACCGCGGTTCTTCTTCCGGCTCGACGTCTCCGGTCACGCTCTGCATCGACGACAAGCTCGTGATCTCAATGCCCATCGTAAAGGGCAGCACCGCAACCCTGGCCCGGCCAGTTGGCGGCGGATCAGGCTTGACCTCGGACTCGAACCACCCGCATCCGGCTAAGCAGAGAGACAGACTCGCAGCGACGACGCATAAGGCAGCACTGATCGCGCTTCTGCTGTGCATCGGACAACTCCCTTCGCATGCGAAACAGACGGCGAGCGGACGTGAGCCAGCCTACACTTGAAGAGACCGGCCCACTGGCTCACATACGAAGAGGCAGAAGACAGGGAGCGGGAGAGCGGGGCTTGAAGCTGAGGCAGTCGCAGCAAGAAGAAGCACCAGCCAGGAGAGGGCTCGCAAGAAGCCGCCTCTCACTGCAACCTCCCTGCCTCGCTCTTTCGCCTTCGCGGAAGCCACCGTGGGACCGCGTTGCGATACTCCGCATAGAGCTGCCCGAACCTGGCCTGCAACAGAGGTTCCTCGATGGAGATCACAAACAGGTGAAAGCCGACGCCCAACAGAAGCGCGTAGACGGCGATCGCCAGAGAATCAAACGCCAGAGCTTCCCCGACGAGCATGAGAAGAATTCCCAGATACATCGGGTTTCTCACCCAGCGATACAAACCGGTCGCCACAAACACGACCGGCGGATCCCACAGGGCCGGTGTGCCTTTGCCGCGCGTCGAAAACTCCCACGCGCACCAGAGATAGGCGCCGGCGCCGGCAGGGATCAACACGACGCCGATCAGGGACCAGGGTCCGAAGGAAAACGGCACGCGGGGTTGGAAGCGGGACAGCAGCCAGTAGGGAATCGCGATCGTCACCGTGCCGGGGACGAGGACGGTAAAGAGGATCGTCTTGATCACAATACGCATCGCGGCTCCGACCACCGCGCACGGCCATCGGTGGGGAACGCTTCGCGCCGGCGCTCACCGTTCGGGATTGCGGGCGTCGGCGACCGCCCGGGCAAAGGCCAGGACGCTTTTGCGCTCCTCGTCGTCCAGCGCGAGCAGGAGGTGGGTTTCTTCGGCATGCATGAGCCGCAGACTCAGAAACGGCTCTTCCCGGCGCTTCTCTCGGTTTTCCCAGACCGCATCGATGATCTGCACCTTGTCCAGTTGGGCGACCGACACGACATCGTAGCGGAAATATTGATCGCCGATCACGATGTCGTAGAGGACATTTCCGGCGGTGAGCAGCACGAGGTTGAATCGGCCCTGGTCCTCATAGCCCTCAGGCAGGAACTTGTTGATATGACACAACGCGACCTTGCGATCCCCCAGCGCCGCCCGAAACTTGAGCTTCAAGGCGTCGTAATCGATCTGGAGCGCTTTTTCATCCGGACCGGTCGCGGCGATCGCCGCATCCTTCGCCTTCTCATAGATTTCATCCGCCGTCATCAGACCCGTCATCGTGCCCTCTCCTTTTCCTCAATCATTCCGCCTGAGCGTTATTCGCCGATGCTTCCGAATCGCAGGTCGGTACCCTAACCGGCCCGCCGCCAGGAAAGCAAGAGGGCTACCGAGCCTTGAGCGTGTGTGACGCCCGACCCGCGCCCTGGTCATCGAGAATCCGGACTTCGAGCGTCGTTCCTTTCACCGACACCACCCCGAAGTTCGCATATCCGCCGTCGCTGAACAGGGTCACGGGGTTGAAGGCAGGGTTGGGGGGGACAGGACGACCGTAGGCCGCGGAGAGCGGCCCGCAGATGAATTCATGAAAGTCCGCCGCACCGTCTCCATCCGGATCGTAGGCGTTGGCTTGCACGTAATGCACGTCGGCCGCCAGCCAGACGACGTTCTTGATACGACGCGACAGGATCGTGTCCACAATCTGCCCGAGCTCCGTCTGAAACCCTGTTCCGTCCGGCCCGCGCGTCCAGCTATCGTTGCCGGGCGCCAGCAGCGTGCCTGCCTTAGGATTGGACAACGGCACGCTGGTGGCGATCACCTTCCAGATCGCCGTGGAATGCGTCAACCCGTCCAGCAGCCATGCCCTCTGCGCTTCACCCAACATCGTCTTGCCCGGCCCATCCGGCTCCGCGTTGCGGCTGCGGTACTGGCGCGTATCGAGGATGAAGAGTTCCAGGTCAGCCCCGAATCGGACTCGCCGAAACAGGCGCGCGGGATCGTCAGGCGGCGTCCGGATCGGCCAGTACTCCAACAACGCCTGCCGGCCGATCGGCATCCGAGGATCATGCGGGCCGGCAAAATTGTTGCCGACTTCGTGGTCGTCCCAAATCGCGAACACCGGGACCGCGGCTAAGAATCGTTGGAGTGCCGATGAGCCGCGCTGATAGCGATGCTTCGCACGATACTCATCCAACGTCGAGGCCGTAAAGGCGCTGCCCGGGGCGTTCGGCGGCGAGGGGCAGGTATCGTCGCTATAGATGAGGTCGCCCAGCAAGACGGCGAAATCGGGCTGCTGCCGACGCATGACATCAAAAATCGGGTAGCCGGCTCGGTCATCGCGACAGCGTTGCTGCCCCCCGAGATCGCCGCTCCACAGAAACGTCACCGGCGCCGGCGCGTCCGGCGACGGCGCCGTCCGAAATTCGCCTGCGGCCGCGACCCTCGCGACCGGCGCCAACCCGCCTTCCCACGGCCGGTCCTCCACCAACACCTGATACCGGTACCTAGTCGCAGGCTTCAGTCCATCGAGCGGCACGCGAAGCGTGAAATCATGCTCCTGGCCGGTCGAGAGAAGGGTGGTCCTGGCCAAGTGAGGCAAATCGGCATGATCGCGCTCCGCCCTCGCCCATTCTTCCATTGGCGCCCATTCAATCTGGACTTTCTTGGGGCCGTCCGTGCGGAGCCACACGAGAGCCGAACGATCGGTCACATCGCCGGTCGCGATCCCGGACGACAGCCCGTCGGAAGTCGAGGCGGATGGTTCGGCAAAAGGGCTGCCGGGCGGCAGGCCGGGCTTGGAGGAAGGCGTGCAGCCGGTCAGTGACCACGCCAGCCCGAGAGAGACCGACCCAATCCGGAGAAGAAGCCAGGAGCGCATCGAGCGCCCAGACTTACTTGAACAGACACGGCTCCGTCAAGGCATGGCCCGGCGCCGTTGCTTTTCTGACGCGAGGTTCGGCATACTCGATTCGGATTGACGAGGTGTCAGCGGCGAAGCGTTCGGAGGAATGGCCTATGAGCGATCAGGCGTGTTCGATTCAGAATTGCAAAGCCAAGGTCTATGCGCCAGCCGGGACGGGCGCGCTCTGCAAAGAGCATTTTTTGAACTTCGTGGCTTGGCGACGCAAGCGCGGCCTTCAGATGTTCCAGAAATATGCGGCCATGACGATGGAAGAACGGGACACGGTCATGGCCGAGTGGGCCAAGACCGTGAGAATCGAAGAGACGCCGGCGACGCCGGGCGCGAAACGATAATCCAAGGCCAGCAACACAGGGCCATGTGGGCGCAACCTTGACCCCTCCCCTTTGTCGTCTTTTCTCGAAGCGAGCATTCATGTCAATGTCCTCCCGCTTCACCACGCACCTGATCGTGATCGGGGTGGTCAGCCTGGTTGCGCTGCTCGGAGCGCCGTCGCTTGGTGAGGCCAGTTGCGCCGGCTTGCGAGGGGATGCCCTGCAGCGGTGTCTGGCGGGAGAAGTCAAGGATCCAGGGCCGGCCAAGATTCTGTTCTACGACGAGGCCGGCAAGTCCGTCGAACTCGACCAGTCTCTCGTCATCCGCTCCATGGAGGAAGTCTGCCGGACCATCGGGCGCGACGGCCTGTTTACGGCCTACAGAAACGATGGTCCCCGCAAGTCGGCGCGCATCTGGAAGGAGGTCTCCTGTCGGAACGGTCGCGTGGACGGTCTGTGGAAAGAGCATTTCCCGTCCGACAACACCCTGACCATCCTCTTCTACGACGCCTCCGGCAAGGCCGTCAAACAAGCTCTCTACTACAACGGCCGGCTCCTCCGCGAGAGCCCCATCGGCGGCAAGTAAAAGCTGCAATCTTTCTTGTCTTCCGTTGACTCAGACCGAGAGACCAATCGGCCATCTATGGCCCCTGTGGCCCTTGTTCAGCCCTGGCACCTTGAGTATGTTGATGGCATGGGTGACGCCGGCTGGCTGGTCGTGGTCGTGATGAGCGGAGGTCTTCTGGTCGCGCTGGCGCGCCGCTGGTATCGCCGATGGGTCGCCGCCAAGTCGGCGGATCGCCTGCTGGCCGAGGTGCTCAAGGGCAAGGACGCCTTCCGGCGGTAGGTGCTTCGGTGTGAGGACCGAATTAAGACTCCTGATAATCATCTCGAAGGCTCCTCACGTGGAGGAGAACGTCACGTCATGGAGGCGTGATGCTCACCCACCACAGAGAGGAGGTTGAGATGAAGCACTATGCCGGGATCGACTTGCATGGGCCCAACCGCGTTCTCGCCGTGCTCGATGACGAAGACCGCGTGTGTTACCAGAAACGGCTCCGGAACGAGTTGGTGCAGATCCGCGGCGCCTTCGCTCCGTTTCGGGAGACGGTCCAGGGCATTGCCGTGGAGTCCACCTATAAATTGGTACTGGCTCGTCGCCGGCCTGATGGACGCGGGCTACCGCGTGCCCCTCGCCCTGTCCCCGCCCTGCCGCAGTCCAGCGGGCTCCAGCACACCGACGATCCGCATGATGCCCGCTGGCTGGCGCACCTGTTGCGGTTGGGGCTCCTCCCCACGGGGGACCTCTATCCCACGGCTGAGCGGGCGCTCCGGGATCTCCTGCGCAAGCGCAGCCAACTCGTCCGCCAGAAGAGAGCGGTCGTGCTGAGGCTCCAAAGCCTGCTCGCCCGACTGACCGGCACCGGGTTCTCGCTTCGACAGCTGCAGCAGCTGACGCCCGAGACATTGCTCACGCGGCTGCCCTTGCCAGAGCACGTCCTCTGGGTCAGCCGTTCCTTGACGGTGCTGCGCTGCCTGGAGGAGCAGAGGCACCAGGTCGAGCAGACCGTCCGGCCCCAGGGCCAGGCGCGGGGCGGCTCTGCGCTCCTGC
>JBBIOW010000203.1:0-5005 GCA_037443165.1 Nitrospiraceae bacterium
CCACGATCGGGAACCGATGCAGTTCGATCCCTCGTCCCTTGATCGACATCGCGTTGGCGGGCAAGTCCAGGAGCAGATAGAGTTGAGGCTTAGCCGCCAACTTGATTTCCTCTTCCAGCACCCGGTTGGCTTCACGCAGCGAGTCGGGGTCTTCGACCACACCGGCTATACCCAGTGATGCGGCAAGGCACGAGGCCAGGAACAGTTGGGCAAGTCTGGCGAGGGAGCTAGCGAAGAGCGTTGCCGAGGTCTGCGCAGGAAGAGGGGCCCTCAACGGAGTCAGAAGATCATGATCGGAGTGCCGATCTTGGCGAGCCGATAGACCGCTTTGAGATCGTTGTCGCTCAATCTGATGCAGCCGTGCGTGACGTTCTTGCCCAGTAAGCGCTTATAGAGGGTGCCGTGAATGAAGTAGCCTTTGCCGAATCCCAACGCGTAATCACCCAGGACTCCGGCTTCCATTCGTTCAGTGGGGTTGGAAGGGACTTCTAGGCCTTCCTCCAAGTAGGCCCAGTCCGGTTTCACCCATACCGGGTTGGTGAGCTTCGACTGAATCGTAAACTCTCCCCTGGGCGTGTCGAATACCCATTGAGCGTCAGCCTGGCCCGGCTTGTCGAGAATGGTGCCGCTGCCGGTGGAGGCCGTCGCCGCGAGCACCACTTCGTCCTTCCTTTTCACGAAGAGCTGATTCCGCGCCGTGTCCACGACAATGTAGTACCCGGATGGTCCGTACTGTGCTAATTGTCGAGCGAGCGCGACGCGGCGGGCGCGGAGGACCTGAAGGGCTTGTTCATCGACTTGCTCTTTTCCCTGAGTCACCGATGCGCCGGATTCGGTCAACCCGCTGCTTTGCGGAAGCGCCAAGAACAGGACTGCGATAAGGACAGAGAGGAGAAGTAGGGATGTCCGTTGCAGGTCTACCATGGGGTACCGTTACCGAGGATGTGCGCAGGCTCAGGTTTCTTCTTCGGAATCCTGTGACTCTTCCAAATCGGCGAGAACCAGAGAGACGGAGTTCTCGACATTCAATGCCCCTACGATGGTCACCGGCGTGCCGGTCTCGACACGATTGTACAACGCTTCCATGTGCGGATTCTCCAGCATGATACACCCCAGCGTCTGATTCATGAACGGGTTGTCGATGCCGTGAATCTCGATAAGGCCGCCGATCCCCTTTCCGGCCGGGAGATCGCCGGATCGGCGGGCTGATCGGAACCGGCGACGGTCTTCCGCGTTCGGATAATCGAGCTGAAGGGCGCGATAGAACTGCGTCTGGCCTTCGCCGCGTTTTTTGACGATCCGATACTGTCCTTCGGGCGTCGCGCCGTCTCCCTGATAACGTTTTTCGAGTATGCCGTTGTAACCCAATCGCACCGGGTACGACAGCGCCTTGCGACCATTTTTGTACAAGATTAAGATTCGATCCGCCTTGCTCACCACAATGGCCGGGGCTCGATGTGTCCGGGACCACTCGATCGTCTGCCTGACCATTTGGCGCCAGATGCCCACCCGTTCTTTATCGGCGTATCGCCCCAACGCGGCGTTTAACACCGCTGCCTGAGCGGCCAAGGATTTGGACGCCTGCCTCGATGCTTCCAGCGACCGGTCATACTGTTCGCTCTCCAGGAACGAGCGGGCCTGCCTGATCAAGAGTTCCGCTTCAATGGAGCGCGCTCCCAAAACCGCGCGTCCCTCAATCTCGTTCACCCGGACTTGGAAGTCCCGGAGCCGCTGTTCGAGTCGGCCGACCCTGGTTTCGGCTTTGACTCGCAAGGCTTCACGGTTCCGCGCTGCCTCCTTCACCGCCCAGGCACCCTCCTCCTGGATGGTTCTCAGCTCCGCTTCCAGACGGTTCGGTTCCCACGGCCAACGGATCGCATCCTCTTCCGCCGCCAGTTTTACCTTGAAGGCGACCCAATGTCGGGCGAACCGGGTGTATTCTTCCGGCGCAAACTCCGCTGCCCGCGTCGCCGCCAATTCACGATCCAAGGCTTCGACCGCTTCGACCAGATTGTCGGGAACCGTCTGGAGACAGCCGGACACCGCCGCAGCGACGGCACAGGCGACAACGAAGGCTCGGAAGCGTTGAGCAGGTGAGGCGGACGTCATAATCTTATGGCAATTGTAGCCTATTTCTTGGATGGTTGGGCTTTTTTCCCTTTCGCCCCCTCGACCTTCGCCAACGCGTTCTGAATTTCCGTCGAGAGTTTCTGACTTTGATCCTGGATCGCCTTGGCCTTCGCCTGGGCCCCGAGGTAATCCCCGGCATCCAGCGCCTTTTGGACTTCATCGAGCGATGCGCTCAGCCCTTGCGCGTCGGCTTTGATCGATTCCAGCGCCGCCCTATCCTTGCCCGCCGGCGCCTTGGCGACCAAGTCCTGCGTCGCCTTCACGGATGCTTGCGCGACTTGCTGCCGCCTGTTTGGCTTCCTCTTTCTTCTTTTCGGCTTCGCTCTTGACCCTCGCCGCTTCGGCTTTGGCGCTGGCCGCGAGTTGCTCGGCTTTTCCGTAATCCCGAATGAGCGCAAACTTGGCCTCCTGGTCCGCCACTTCTTTTTTGGCGTTGGCCAGCATCCCTTCCAGTTTGGCAAAGTCCTCGGCCGCATAGGTTGCCGCGCCGCTCTCTTGGGCTTCCTTGACCGCTTTCTCGGCGGCTTCCAGTTGCTCGCTGGGAGGTTTCGCGCAGGCGGTTATGAGCAGAAGCCCTGCGATGGCCGATATCATTGTCAACGCGAACTTCATCGATGTTGCCTCCCTTCAGGCTGTCGGAGCCGTTCCGTTTCCCCGCAGTTTCTTTATCTTTCAGCTCTTCTTTTGTGCTCTCTTCTTGGCCTTCTTGGCGTGTTTCTTCGCCTTCTTCTCTTTCTTCTCCGGTTCGCTCTCGGCTTTTTTCTCGGTTTCGGCCGGAGCGGGCGCCGCCGCCGGAGCCTCGGTCGTCGGGGCGGCCGGCGCAGGAGTCGCAGTTGGCTCATCGGCTTGGACGACGCGCAAAGACCCAAAGATCAGAGCTGTCGCCAGGGCGACCATCAATGTCGCGGAGTGCTTCATACGGGATTCACCTCCTTTCTGGACAGGAATTTGGACAGAGAGTGATGATCTAGGCTTGAGGACCGAGTTTCATCATGTGATGATGAATAAGAAGCAACCTGTCGAAAGCAAGCTGAGTGCCTTGATGCGGGAAGCGATAAAAGCGCCGATACCAGAACGAGTTGGAAGGGTTTTCTTACAGAGATAGCGCACATGGCCCGCCTTATCTTGTGGCAGGTTTGCTTGAAGCCGGCAAAATCGCCCCAGTAATCTCCCTATCTCAGTGTTGCGTAGAAGTCGTTCGACCCTTGGAGCCGGATCACTTTTCCCCTGGGTTTCCAAATTCTGCCTGAGCCAACCGGAGATTGACTCTCGTGGATACCACCCATATAATGCCGCCACTGTCGTATGGCGATCAAGGTGTAAAGGAGTCGGGCATGTCGTTTACGTTTCGGCAACCATCGAATTTGAAAAGGAAAAGAGAACACGGCTTCCGCAAGCGCATGAGCACCAAGAACGGCCGCAAGGTTTTGGCGCGCCGTCGAGCAAAGGGACGTGCACGGCTTACGGTGTGAGCGTTCCCGGAGGCTCATCGCCACTCCCCGGTTACGAAGGGAAATCGCGACAGCGATAGTCAGCGAGGAGAGGGACGCCGCCACAAGTGCCGCTCCGTTCGACGAACTCTCCTCTGTGGGCGCCATAGGGTTTTGCTTCAGGCCGTCAGGGCTGCTTTTCGGACAGGGATACGATCCGTCGCGTTCTTGCCTCGCGGGTCCTCTCAGGTTACTCGCTGCTTCTCCGGTTGTCTTCTGATCGGTTTTCAGAGATGACACGAGCGCGCGGAGCCCGGGCTCTCTTCATGCGCAGGAGCGGCGATATCGAGCGCGTGAAGCGAACCGGCCGCCGAATTTCTACGGCATTTTTCAATGTATTGGTTTCATCTTCGCAGGACGCGTCCAGCCGTTTCGGTGTGGTGACGGGAAAGCGGCTGGGCGGGGCTGTCCAGCGAAACCGGGCTAAGCGTCTGTTCCGGGAATTGATCCAATGCGTTCAGAACGAAGTCGTCGAGGGCCACGAGTGCCTGGTGTTTCCCAAGCGCGACGCTTTGATGGTGCCGTTTCAAACTTTGCGGTCGTCATGGATTTCAACGTTGCGGCGCCAAGGCCTGCTGCGGCCGGACGCGGTTGAAAGATGCGACAGCTCTGTCTCGCAGTGATTCGGACATACCGCCGGTGGGTGTCGCCGTTCTTGAGCCCTGCCTGCCGATTCGAGCCGACATGTTCGGAATATGCGACCGATGCCATTTCGCGATACGGAGTTTGGCGAGGGTTCGGGTTGACCTGCCTTCGGCTGGCTAAATGTCACCCGTTTCATCCAGGGGGATGCGATCCGGTCAAATGACTGACCTGAGCGAGAGACCTAGCGCGCATTATTCATGACGGTTCGTGACGAAATCGTACAGTCGCGTTGTGAGACGGGCGCGTGGAGCTGCGAAGGAGAGAGGCGTGCTCCCTGCAGCACGTTGACCGACTGAGCGGCGAGCCCGCCCGCTGGGCTGTGTGAAAAGCGCGGTCCAGCTTGTCGCAGCAGCGAATGTGCGATTGCAGTAGAAGCGTTCATGAATAATGCGCGCTAGTGAGATAGGCACGACCACGGATCATGAACCCTTCATTCTGGGGCTAACCGGTTGCGGCGTTTGAGTCAGGTTCGGACCCAACTTCTGAGTTAGGACCGGGAACTCTGTCGGTCAATGGAAAAACGAGTCATTCTCTTCTTGATCATCTCTCTAGCCGTCATTATTGGCTACGACTACCTCCTCAAAGAGCTTGGGCTTCTCCCTTCTCCCCGGACCGAGCAAAGCCAGGAATCGGACAAAGAGGCCTCGTCGGGTGCTCCGTCTTTCCCTGCCTCGGACAGGGTCGGGGGCGAACGATCGGTTCCTGCGGATGCGTCAGCCGCCGACCAACGCCTTGCGCTT
>JBBIOW010000204.1:0-4997 GCA_037443165.1 Nitrospiraceae bacterium
GCGCCTGCTCGCGCAGGCCCTGGCGGAAGGATCAGCACCAAAGAGCGAACAATCGGGTTGACCGCTTTGCGGACGTCTCGCATGCCTACCGGACCTGTTCGCGGGCCGATTGCTTGAGGGCCAGCTCCATAACCTGTCGACTTCCATCCGTCCGGGTTTCTTTCTTCCTACGCAACTTCCCCTGGCGAGCTCCGAGAATGGCGCTATACTGAAATCGTGGCAGCGGCATTTCCGACGACAAGGCATGGCCGTTGAGGCTTTGCCAGGCCTGTTCATTCGGAACGGGGGTGCGACGATGGGCATGACGGCGACGTACTGCAGCGACTGCTACAACAAGTCCTCGAAAGAAGACGCGCAACTTCAGACCGCTGAGCGAGCCGGCAAGACCCCGATGACGAAACAAGGCGCTTGCAGTAAGTGCGGCAAGTCCACGGTCGTCATCTATTACGAGACCTGACAGCCTTCCGGCCTTTCCCTGTCCCACGGGGCGCCCTTACTAGCTCGGATTATTCACGAACACTTCTCCTACAAACGCGCAGACGCGTCGTGAATAATCCGGGCTAGGGCCACGACCAGCCTGCGCGCAGACTCTGCCGATCACCTCGTCTCGCCGTACGTATCTTCTCCACTGCGTTCTTCTCGCAATTGTCGCGTGACGTGAAAATATGGTAGGCTGCTGCCAAAGTCACAGGAATAGTCTGGAACCGATCGCCTGCCTGGTCCGACCATCCCGCGACCCTTTCCAGCCTATTTAGCGGTTTCACCCTCTTCCACGGAGGTCTAGCCTATGAACATGTACCGGCTTACGGGTGGGGGCTTGCTCGCGTTCGTCATGGTCGTGTCCGTCAATGTCGCCTGCGCCCAGGCACAGGCACAGAAAGGAGTGTCGAAGATGACGGTGTCGGAAGGGAAACTGGTGTCCCTGGAATACACGCTCCGGTTGGACGACAAGACGGTCGTCGAGAGCAACGTGGGCGGCGATCCCTTGAAGTACACCCAAGGCGCGCACGAGCTGATCGTCGGATTGGAGAAGGCGCTGGAGGGCATGGCGGTGGGCGACAAGAAGACGGTGACCGTTCCTCCGGCGGACGGCTACGGAGCCGTCGATCCCAAAGCCTTTCAGGAAGTGAGCAAGAAACTGATTCCTCCGGACGCGTTGAAGGTCGGGGCGCAGCTCCAGGGCAGGGGGCCTGACGGCCGGGTGCTCTATCCCCGGGTGTCGGAAGTCAAGGATGAGACGGGGGTTCTGGATTTCAACCATCCGCTCGCCGGCAAGACGCTCGTGTTCGACGTGAAGGTGTTGGACATCAAGGACGGCGCTGTTCCGTCCAATCCCAAGCGGCCCCACTGATCAGCCCATGGGCCTTCGGCTGCGCCCCGTTGTCTTGTCGGAACAGCGGGCGTCATAGAAAGTGGCTGGTTGCTGGTAGCGAATAGCCCGGAGTCTTCGCTGATTGCTGTTGGTTGGTTAATTAGCCCCGCTCATCGACGGACTTGGCGAGATCGCGGAGAGCTTGGGCGATCGTGACCGGATAGGGCGGACTGGGGTCCAGTCGCCGCAAGAAATCGGGTAGGCGGGCGAGTTGCGAAGCGGCATGCGCCCGCACTTCGGCGAGGGAAGGGGGAGGCGCAAGACGCCGGCCAGCCTGCAGGACGGGTCGGAGAAGCGCGTCGCCTGTTTGCGGGTCATCCGCCAGCGTGACGATGTCCTCAGCGAACCGGCCATCCGCCTCATAGTGCCGATACACCTGTTTCCGGCCCGGCCACGTGGCTTTTCCCTCCGACCGTTTCCGGCAGGCCCGCCCGGCGTATTCCTGCAGCTTGTACGCGCAGTCGAGCGACGGGGCGTCGGCCGACGTGGTCATGGCCGTGCCGACCGCGAAGCTGTCGATCGGCGCGCCGCTCGCCGTGAGGGCTTCCAGTCGGTACTCGTCCAAATTGCCGCTTGCCAGAATCTGCACGTCCGAAAGCCCGCCGTCGTCAAGGATCCGCCGGACCTTCCGGGCGTGATCCGCCAGATCCCCGCTGTCCAGGCGCACGCCTTTGACGGCAATGCCTTTTTCCTTCAGCCGGGGCGCGAGCGCCACCACTTTGCGGGCGGCCGCCTCCGTGTCATACGTGTCGATCAGCAACACGACGTTGTCGGGCTGGGCATAGGCGAAGTGCTCGAACGCGCGGGCTTCGTCTTCGTGTGCCTGCACGAACGCGTGGGCCATCGTGCCGTAGACCGGAATCCCGAATCTGACGCCGGCGAGCACCGTTGCCGTGCCGGTAAAGCCGACCAGGTGGCTCGCCCGGGCCGCGAGCAGCCCCGCCTCCGAGCCATGAGCGCGCCGCAACCCGAAATCGATCAGCGGCTTGCCGCCGGCGACCAACACCGACCTCGCCGCCTTGGACGCGATCATGGTCTGAAAGTTGAGGAGGTTCATGACGCGGGTTTCGACGAACTGGGCCTGAGGAAGCGGGGCGGTCACGCGGAGGATCGGCTCGTCCGGGAAAAAGACCGTGCCCTCCGGCATGGCGTGGACGTCGCCGGTAAACCGTAGATGTTCCAAGTAGTCGATGAACGACCGGCCGAAGCGCCCACAGCGCGCGAGCCACTCCAAATCAGCAGGGCTGAAGCGGAACGTTTCCAGATAGTCCAGCACCTGCTCCAGGCCGGCCGCGATCAGAAAATTGCGGGGGGGCGGCAGCTTGCGGACGAAGAACTCGAAGACCGCCGTCTCCTCCATCCCTTGCTCCACGTAGGCCTGGAGCATGGTGAGTTGGTAGAGATCGGTGAGGAGCGCGCTCGGGGGCTGGTTCATGCCGCGAGATTCTCCAGGCGGATCGGCACGGCGCCCAGGTGGACCATCTCCTCCTCCGCCTTGCGCCCGTCATCCGGTTGCACGTTGACGGCTCTGATGCCGTCCGTCAGGAGACAGACGTCATAACCGAGTTTCCTGGCATCCTTCACCGTGTTGAGCACACAGTAGTCGGTCGCCAGGCCGCCGACAAACAGGCGCCGCACGCCGGCGGCACGAAGCCGCTCGTCGAGCGGCGTGCCCTGGAACGCGGAGTAAGCGTCCTGGTCCGGCTCGGTCGCCTTGTGAATGACCACGGCCGACGGGGGTGCGTGAAAGCCCGGCGGCGGCAGTGCACCGGGCGAACCGGCCACACAGTGGACGGGCCACGGACCGCCCCGTTCGCGGAAGGAACAGTGATTCGGCGGGTGCCAGTCGCGGGAGAGGAAGATCGGCAACCCGCGAGACTGAAAGCGGTCCATGTAGCGGAGCAGGACGGGCACGACCTGATCACCGTCCGGCACGCCCAACGCGCCGCCGGGGAGAAAGTCGTTCTGGACGTCCACGACGATCAGCGCGTCGCCCGGTTGAAGCGTCGTTGTGCTCATAGCTGCGGCCGCGAGATCTGCGCCTGACCTACATGGCTCCCAGCAACTTGGCCGCCTTCTTCACATCCCGGGGTTTGACCCAAAAAATCGCTCCGTAACGGCCGGAGCCGGCCACCACCGCATCCAACGCGGTGACGTTGATCTTCGCGCCGGCCAGTTGGCTCAGCGCGTCGACCAATGCGCCGGGCCGATCGTCTCCCTCGATCAGGAAACAGGTCTTCGGCGCCCCGAGCTTCCACTTGGCGCGCTTGGCGGCCGTCTTGAAGGCTTCGGGGTCGGACGGAACGAAATCCATCTGGGATCGCCGTCCCCGGGGAAATGCGGAGAACGCCAACAGGTTGACGCCGGCATCCCGCAACATGGTGAGCGCGCCGGCGCCGATGCCCGGCTTGTCCGGGACCTGGACTTTGAAGTACTGCGCGGTGCGGATTGTGTCAGCCATGGGACCCTCCCTTGTTGGACATCACTAAAAACGGCCAGCGGTGCCGGAATTGTAGACCACGTTTAGGGGGCGAGGCTAGCCCACGCGGCGGCGCCGGGCTTCGGCCGACTGCGTCCGCTCAGCCCGCCGACGCGTCCGGGCTGGGTGCCTTCGCGCCGAATCCAGTGAACAGCCGCCCGTACGCCTTCGCCAGCGTGGTCCGTTCCAGCAGGAACACGAGCAGCGCGGTGAAGACGATGCTGAACAGCACGACCGCATAGGCGAGGTCCTGGATCAGCTCCCCGCCGGGGAGACCCTGCTGGAGCGGAATCGACGCCAGCACGACTGTCGCCAATCCCTTGGGCGCTATGGCGGCCATCAGCGAGGCGTCCGACACGCGGGTCTCCCTCTCCACGGAGAGGCGGACCACCGGAATGCGGACCAGAAAGATCACCACGGTTAGAAGGAAGCCGATCGAGACCACCCACGGGTCCGTCAGACGCTCGGACAGCCCGACGTACACGAAGAAAAACGTCTTCAGCAGAAACGCCACCTCAGAGAAGAAGATCTTTTCGGTTTCGTTCAGCGTGATCGTGTCCTGGGGGAACATCCGCTTCCAGACAGACAGTTGAAACGACCGGATGTTGCCGAGGGTGATGCCGAAGGCCAGGGCTGCGATGTAACCGCTGAATCCGAAGAACTCCGCGACCCCGAAAATCACGAAGACGAAGGCCGGTGTCGTGAAGATCGCGTTCTTGAGCGTCCGGATCTTGTTGAGCAGCACCGACCAGAGCAGGCCGCTGGCGACGCCCAGGATACTCGCCATGAGGAACGACGCCAGAATGTGCCCGGCCATAAGTCCGACCCGGATCTCGCCCAGGCGGTACAGCTCCAGGAACGCGAGGGCCACCACGATGCTGAACACGTCGCTGACCGCCGATTCGAGAAACAGGATCGTCCGGCTCTTGTCCTGCATGTCGAGCTGTTTGACCAGCGGCACGACCACCGCTGGAGAAGTGGATCCGACGATCGCCCCGAACATCAAGGCGAGGATCGGGGTAAGATCCGTCACGTAAAGGGCCGCCCCCGCGATCGCGCCCATGGTCACGAGAAAGCTCATGAGGCTCAAGGACGAGGTCCCGAGTACAGCCTTACACAGCGTCGGCAGGGTGATGCCCGATCCTT
>JBBIOW010000205.1:0-4980 GCA_037443165.1 Nitrospiraceae bacterium
GCGTTCGGCAATGTCTCCGCCACCGTCCCCTGTACTTCAATAACGCCTTCTTTGGGCACGAGGATAAATCCCCTTTTTTCGCTACAACTTCGTCAGGATTCGAGCTGGACCGCTGGGCTGAATTGCGATCGTGTGCTCGAAGTGCGCGGACAGACTCCCATCCTTGGTCACCGCCGTCCACTGGTCTTCCAGGATCCGCACCGCGCTCCCACCCATGTTCACCATCGGTTCGATGGCCAGAACCATTCCGTATTGAAGCCGAGGACCTTGGCCTGGCTTCCCATAATTCGGCACTTGCGGCTCTTCGTGCAGTTGGCGTCCGATGCCGTGCCCTACAAAATCGGTCACGACGGAGTACCCCGCGGCCTCGACATGTCGCTGAATCGCATGAGAGATATCTGACAGCCGATTGCCGACGACCGCCTGTTCAATGCCTAGGTACAGCGCTTCTTCTGTCACCTTGATGAGCCTCGCCGCCTCCGGAGAGACAGTTCCGACGGCGACTGTCATCGCGGCGTCGCCGTAGAACCCCCCCACGAGAGGCGCCCAGTCGAGCCCGACAATGTCGCCCTCTTTCAACGGCCGTTTGGACGGAATACCGTGCACGACCTGTTCATTCACGGATGCGCAAAGCGTCTTGGGATAGTTCCGGTATCCCTTGAAAGCCGGCCGTCCGCCACGCGCCACAATGAATGCTTCCGCCAACCGGTCAAGCTGTTCGGTTGTGACCCCGGGCCGGACCTCCTTTTTTAGGGCTTCCAGGGTTTCAGCGACCAACTTCGACGCCTGCGCCATCACCTCGATCTCTTCAGGCGTCTTCAAGATAATCATGTGACCCCGAGCTCTGCCAGCAGCGCCGTCAACCGCTCATGAACCGACTCCACCGAACCCGATCCATCCAGATGCGACAAGAGCCGCTTCTGATCATAATACACAATCAGTGGCGCTGTTTGTTCCTCGTACACCTGCAGCCGGGCTTCGATCGTTTCCCTCCGGTCGTCGCTTCGCTGGATCAATTGCTCGCCGCACCGATCGCACACTCCTGGCCTTTTCGAAGGGGCGAAATCCACATGGAACACGGCCTGACACTTAGGGCAACTCCGGCGACCGCTCAAACGCTTCACGATCTCTTCGCGCGGCACCTCAAAATTGATCACGCGGTCGATCCGCGTTCCGCCAGCATCAAGGATCCTGCACAACTCTTCCGCTTGAGGCACCGTCCTAGGAAAGCCGTCCAGAATGAATCCGCTCGCACAGACCGGCTCCACCAGCTTCTCGCGCACCATCCCGATCACGACCGTATCGGGAACCAGCTTGCCTTCGTCCATCGCGCTCTTTGCGGCGAGTCCGAGCGGCGACTTGTTCCTGACCGCTTCCCGAAGCAGGTCCCCGGTCGAGATCTTCGGCCGATGGAACTGGGCCGCCACGAGATCGGCCTGCGTCCCTTTGCCCACTCCCGGAGCGCCGAGAAAGACCAGCCGCATGGCGCGCGTTCACCCGCTCCGCCCTCTGAGGCGCCCTTTGGCCAGGAATCCCTCATAGTTGCGCATGAGCATGTGGGACTCGATCTGTTGTGCAGTATCCAGTCCCACCCCGATCACAATGAGCAGCGAGGTACCGCCGAAGTAGAACGGCACGTTCAGCTTATAAATAAGCAATTCGGGGATCACGCAGACCGTCGCCAAATAGATCGATCCCGCGAACGTGATGCGTGTCAGCACCTTGTAGATATAGTCTGAGGTCCGCTGTCCGGGCCGAATTCCGGGAATGAACCCGCCGTACTTCTTCATGTTGTCGGCCATATCGACCGGATTCAACACGACGGCGGTGTAGAAAAAACAAAAGAAAATGATCAAGCCGACGTACAGGACCGTGTAGAGCAGCGAACCTGGAGCAAGCTGCGCCCCCAGTGATTTGATCCACGGCGTTTCGAAAAACCCGGCGATCGTCGCTGGAAAGGCAATGATCGACGACGCGAAGATCGGCGGAATCACCCCGGCCGTGTTGATTTTGAGCGGGATATGCGTGCTTTGTCCCCCGTAGACCCGTCGCCCGATCACCCGCTTGGCGTACTGCACCGGGATCTTTCGGCGCCCGCTCTCCAAAAACACGATGGCCGCGACGACGGCCAGCATGATGACCGCCAAGGCGACCAGCAATATAAAACTCAACTGACCGACCTTGTACAGATCGAACGTCTGCGCCACCGCACTGGGGAGGCGAGCTACGATACCTGCGAAAATGATGAGCGAGATGCCGTTCCCGATCCCCCGCTCGGTGATCTGCTCGCCCAGCCACATCAGGAACCCGGTCCCGGCCGTAAGCGTGATCACCGTCATCAGCCGGAACGGCCAGCCGGGATTCAACACAAACGCGCCCTGGTTCATCCCTTCCAGGCCGATCGCGATCCCGAACCCCTGAATCATGGCGATTCCGACCGTGCCGAATCTGGTGTATTGAATGATCTTCTTTCGTCCCCGTTCGCCTTCCTTGGCCAGCTTGGACAAATGGGGAATCACCACCGTCAGGAGCTGGAGGATGATCGAGGCGCTGATGTAAGGCATGATCCCCAGCGCGAAGATCGTCAGCCGGGACAACGCCCCTCCTGAAAAAATATCCAAGAACCCCAGCAGCGAGCCGCCTTTTTCGACGAGGAACTTCGCCAGCTCATCGTTGTTGATGCCCGGCGTGGGGATATGCGCGCCGACTCGGTAGACGATGAGCATCCCGAGCGTGAAGAGGATCCGGGTGCGCAGTTCGGGAATCTTGAAGATATTCTGAAAACTGGTCAGGAGTCGCTCAAACACTGCGGATAACCTCAGCTCTCCCCCCAGCCGCTTGAATCTTTGCCTCCGCTGACTTGCTGAACCTGTGGGCCTGCACGACCATGGGACGGTCGACCTCGCCGAGGCCGAGAATCTTGACCGGCAGATGTTTGCGTTTGATCAGCCCGGCGCGGGTCAGCGCTTCCGGGGTGACGGGATCGACCGCACCGAGACCGGCCAGCGATTTTAAGTTCACGACAGCATATTCCTGTCGAAATGGATTCGTGAACCCGTACTTGGGCAATCGGCGAACCAACGGCATCTGCCCGCCTTCGAATCCGGGTCGTTTGCCTCCCCCGGATCGCGCCAATAATCCCTTGTGTCCCTTGGTCGCGGTCTTCCCGTGACCCGAGCCCGGACCACGGCCGATCCGCTTCCGACGTTTTTTCGCTCCGCGAGGCGGAGCCAGTTCATGCAGTTTCATTGTGGGCGCACATCCAGTAAATAACCAACCTTCCGAATCATCCCTCGCACCTGCGGCGTGTCAGGATGCTGAACGGACTGATGCAATCTGCGAAGCCCAAGCCCCTGCAGCACCAAACGGTGGCGCTGAGGCGTGCCGATCGGGCTCCGTTTCAACGTGATCGTCAATCCTCGGCTGGGGGACCCGACTTGCTTCGAGGAACTCATGCCACACTCGCCTTCTGATCAAGATCGGGAGACGAAGCACGGCGAAGGCGTAGAACCTGCTCCGGATCCCGGAGCTGCTGCAAACCGTTGAGCGTCGCACGGACGGTGTTGAAAGGATTCCCGCGGCCGAGCGTCTTGGCGATGATATTATGGGCGCCGACGAGTTCGACCACCGCCCGAACGGCCCCTCCCGCGATGATGCCGGTGCCTTCGGCGGCAGGCTTGAGCAACACGTGCTCTCCTCCGAACAAGCCGTGGACCTCGTGCGGAATGGTCCCGTCCTTCAACGGCACCTGCACGAGATGTTTCTTGGCCTGCTCGACGGCCTTCGAAATCGCAACGGGTACTTCAGCGGCCTTGCCTTTCCCGACACCGACCCAGCCCTGACCGTCCCCGACCACCACGAGCGCACAGAAATTGAAACGTTTACCGCCCTTGACCACCTTGGCCACACGGTTGATGAACACCACCTTGTCTTTGAGGCTGAGATCTTCAGGATTGACCCGCACGAAAGCCGTTCCCTCCCTTTACAGATGTTAAAACTTCAACCCGCCTTCTCTCGACGCTTCCGCCAAGGCCTTGATTCGACCGTGATAGAGCCGGCCGCCCCGGTCGAAGACGACCGCGTGGACTTTCGCCGCCTTGGCTCGTTCGGCCAACAGCTTACCGACGGCCTTGGCCGCGGCGGTCGTTCCGCCCGACTTCAACGATGTTCTCAGGGCCGGATCGAGGCTCGACGCGGAGACGATCGTGTGGCCTTTGAGATCGTCGATAATTTGGGCGTAGATGTGCGATTTGCTCCGAAAGACATTCAGCCGAGGACGCTCGTGAGTACCGAACACCCGCTTGCGCACGCGCCGCTTGCGGCGCTCGAGCTGTCGCTTCTTGTCGATCATGGCAGCCTCTACTTCCCGGTCTTGCCTTCCTTCATGCGCAGCACTTCGCCGGTGTATCGAATGCCTTTTTGCTTATACACGTCCGGGGGCTTGATCGCGCGAATGTTTGCCGCGATCTGGCCGACCTTGCGCTTATCCGTTCCTCGAACCGTGATGAGCGTCTGCTTATCAACCTTCACTTCGATTCCAGGAGGAATGGAAAACGTGACAGGGTTGACATAGCCGACGTTAAACATCACCGTCTGCCCCTGAACCTGCGCCTTGTAGCCGACACCGGTGATCTCCAACGACCGCTCATAACCCTTGGTCACCCCGATAATCATGTTGTTCAATTCAGCCCGGACCAACCCATGAAGCGCACGGACTTTCCGATCATCGCTCGTACGGCTGACCAGGACCTGCCCGTCGGCAACCGACACGCCGATGCCCGGAGTCACAGACCACTCTAGTTTCCCCAACGGCCCTTTCACCGACACCACTCCGTCGTCGACTTTGACCTCGACGCCCGAAGGAACCGGGATCGGCTTTCGTCCTATCCGTGAAATATCAGATCAGACCTACACCACTTCCGCCTAGCGAGTTACCACACAGACCACAGAGCTTCTCCGCCAATGCCAGACCCCCGGGAC
>JBBIOW010000206.1:0-4966 GCA_037443165.1 Nitrospiraceae bacterium
CTCACCCGTTGGATCGAAGAGGACCGCAAGCACATGGGGTTGAAGGCTCTTCAGGGCATGATTTGGGAGGAAGGGTATCAAATCGGCGCGTTCACGCCCGAACTCTACAAGGACGTCGCTCCAACGTTTATTCGGTGGCGGAACAACGGCATTCGTCTGGCCACTTTTTCTTCCGGCTCTGAACAGGCCCAACGCCTGCTCCTCGCGCATACGACCAACGGCGACCTCACACCCCTGTTTTCCCAGTTCTTCGACACCCGTGTGGGTGCCAAAACCGACGCCGTCTCCTACGAACACATCGCCGGCAGACTGACGCTCCTTCCCGACGCCGTTCTCTTTGTCTCCGATGTCGAACCGGAACTGGACGCCGCGGCGGCAGCCGGCTTGAAAACGACCCAGATCGTTCGCCCGGGCACCCGCCAAGGCACCCGCCATCCTGTCAGCCTCGACTTCCGCGGCCTCAGCTTCTGCGAACTCTCTCAGCCGGCATCCTGTCCGTGACCCGCGTCACCGGTCACTCGACCATGAGATACTCGACCCGCTCGACCCGCACCACCGGCATGACAAGGCCTCGGCCTTCCTCTTCATGGGCGAAGTCGTAGACGATCGACTCTTCGGGAATGAGGCGGCCGGTCATCGCGACCTCTACATCGACTTTCTCGCCATTCGTGATCTTCCTCCGCAACAGTTCCAGCCGGTCCGCTGGAGGAATCGCCACCAGATTCGACGGCAAACCGTCGGCCTTGAACCGGACCCATCCCCATCGGGTCGGATTCACTTTCGGCCCGATCGCGACTCGGAAGCCCCCGCTCTCGGACTCATAGCTGGACAGCTCGCCCAGCCAGACGAAGGTCACCTGCTGCTGAAGCGCCGGGTTCCCCTCCCGCCGCCGATCGCGTTCCCGATTCAACTCGAACAACCGCTCGTCGTGTCCGGAGTCATGATGGCCGAGCCCGTACACGGCCTTCCAGTCCGGCGGTGCCCCATCCAATTCGTCCAGGAATCGCTCGATCGCATCGGCGCGGATCAGCGGCCGCGCGTCACGTGAAAGCGCGGCCTCGATTCCGGCGCGTTCCAGCACCAGTAGAGGACGCTCCCCGGCCAGCTCTTCAGCCAGTGCCATGGAGCATGTGGCGAACAGGCTCAGACCTCCGGCGAGCGCAATCAGCCGCATAGGAGAAATCGTCAGGATGAAGGGCGGGCTTCAGCGAGTCGCTTGTTGAAGAGGTCGCGAAGGTCACGCACCGCCGGATGATCGCCGGGCAACACCCCGGCTTCGATCAAGATAGACAGGCGAGGGGAAGGGTCGATGCGCAGCAGCGAGCCTCGATCGAGTTCAACGGTTTCAAGCACCTTGCGATACGTTCCAAGCCACGCATCAGTGACGGCGCGCAGTCCGGCATCGGTCGGCTTCATCCGTCCGAGCTTCACCTGTTGCAGGAGCTTGATGATGGGATCAGATTGAGACAGGGTGCCGATGGCCTGCTCGATGGTCATGAAACTTCGTTCATCGTGATGCGTTCACCGTGAACCGCGAAGAACGCGTGCTTGGCATTCTTCTTATGATCAACGGTTAACGATGAACGTCCCTGGCTAGCCCGCATTATTCATGACGGTTCGTCGCGTTGCACCCGTTGCAGCGGAAGAGCAACGGGTACCCAGGAGCCGCGGCGCGCTGGACCCATTGCAGAAGAAGAGCAATGGGTACACCCGCGTGGAGCCGCGAAGGACCGACGCGTACCGGGGACCCGTTGCCGGGCTTCGTGCAACGGGTGGTCAGTACGTGGAGGGACTGAGCGGCCTGTCTGCCGTGCCCGGCACAGGCGGGCGAGCCCGCCCGCCCCCAACTGAACCTATCGCGGGCTTGTCGCAGCAGCGGATCGGCGATTGCAGCAGAAGTGCTCATGAATAATGCGGACTAGTTCATCGAACAGGCGCCGGGGCCTCGCGGGTCGCCGCAGGTGCCGCAGGGCGCCGGCCCGCTCGACGTGGCCCAATCGGCCGTCGCGCCGACGCCGAAGGGCGAGAATTGTTTTTGGAGTTTCGTGGCCTTGCAGGACGGGCATGCAGGAACGGTCGAGCCCTGAACCAACAGTTCAAATCGATGGTTGCATTCCTGACACACATATTCGAAGATGGGCATAGTCTTCACTCCTGTTAATGGCGCTTATTATAAGGAACCGACTCAACGATCCGCAATTGCTGGCCGACAGAGGAACACCGCTTATGTTCCAGGAAGAAAAGACGTTTACGTTCCGTTTCAACCTCGAGGCCCTGTTCCCGGAAGACTACGAAGGCGACGAAGACGATTATGCATGGCTGCGGGACTGGGAGGCCCGGGTCAAACCCGAGTTGCTGAAGACGATTTTCGAATCGCTTCGGCGTTATCCGTCCTGGACCGTGCACGTCCGGAACCGTGGAAAGTCCCCCAGCGACGAAATCGAAGTGGCGATGGTGAAAGACTTCAGCAAGCCGCCCACGTTGTAGCCCATGGCTCGAGAGGTCGGCCTTTACATCCACGTTCCGTTTTGCCGGTCCCGCTGCCATTTTTGCGCCTTCTATCTGCAGATGTATCGCGAGGACCGGGCAGCCGCGTATGTCGCCTCACTGCTGCGAGAGATCGCCCTCTATGTCGAGCAGAACCCGTTCGGCGGCCGCCCGCTGACTTCCGTCTACTTCGGCGGCGGAACGCCGACGACCTTGCGCTCCGACCAACTGCTCGACATCCTTTCCCGTATCCGAAACGCCTTTCCCTTGCGACCCGACGCGGAAATCACGCTCGAGGCGCACCCTGAGACCGTCACCGGGGACAACCTTGATCTACTTGTCCGGTCAGGCTTCAACCGGATCAGCTTCGGTATTGAGTCCATGGAGGAACACGAGCTGATGCGGGTCGGCCGCCCGACGACTCTCGGCACGGCGAGGCGCGCAGTGGCAGACGCCCGCCAAGCGGGATTTGCCAATATCAACCTCGACCTTATCTATGGGTTGCCGGGCCAGACTCTGGAAACTTGGCTCGCCTCGCTTTGCAAGGCCCTGTCGCTCCTGCCGACTCATGTCTCCTGTTACGCGCTGACGATCGAAGAAGGCACCAGACTGAACGTGGATCGCCACCGTGGCGAAGCGGTCGAGCCGGATCCAGAGTTGCTGAACCAGATGGAAGATGCCGCACAGGTCGTCTTAGAGAACGCCGGCTACGTTCGGTACGAACTCTCCAATTACGCGCGACCAGGCTTCGCGTGCCGCCACAATCTGCTCTACTGGACCGACGGGGAGTACCTCGGCCTCGGCCCGAGCGCGCAGTCGTATCTGAACGGGTGCCGATTCGGCAACGTCGAGGATCTGGGTGCCTATCATCGCTTGATCGAGGCTGGACGGGCGCCGGTCGAGGTGTTTGAGCGTCTTAGCCCACGCCAACGCATACGAGAGGCGATCGTCTTCGGGTTGCGTCTGATCGAAGGGATCGATCAGAGCCTGCTGAGGCAAGCCGCAGACCAACAGCACGTCGCTCGGGCGGTCGATCGTCTGATTGGAGAGGCTTTGCTCGAATCGCGGGCGGGAAAGGTCCGACTCTCTGAACGGGGGCGGCAGGTGGCCGATTCGATCGCCGTCGAGCTGTGGTAATACAGCCGCTATCTGGCTAGCAGATAGTGAAGCGCGGTATCGGCCAGGATCGCGACCCAGGCCCCGCCGTTGAGCCACAGCAGAGAACGATCGCCGCGTTTCCAGAGATGATAGAGCGCCACCGCGATGAGGATTTGCGTGAGCAGGGAAAACGGTCGATGGACATTGGCCGACATGCCCCCGCGTTCGCTGGCGATGGCCGACACGGCGGCCAGCAGATAGCTGGTCAACGCACCGGCCTGTAGCCAGACGGCTCCGGCACCGCTTGCCCGTCGCACCGCGGCGACTAAGGCCCAGGTGAGACAGACCACCACGATCAGGAGCAAGAGCGGGAACAATGGCCACAGCACTTTGGCGCTCAATTCCATGCGCCTCCCTCAGTGAGCGATCTGCTTTGAAAATGCGGGTCCTGTCGCCGACCACCCCGTCCGTCCTCGCACCCCGCCCGGTGTGGGGACCCCGCTGCGGGCGGCCGGGGTCCCTGGTCGACGCCACCCGCATTTTCATCCTGCAGGGTGAGCCGAAGGCTCATGAGGACTGCTTTGAAAATGCCGCCACAGGCTCTTAGCGCCGATGATGCGCGATCACAGTCGACGCCAGGGTCCGTCCCATCCGCGCCAGCGCCCACGGCCCCACCGCGTTTTCAACGCGCGAGAGGGTCGGCTGGGAGGCCAACGGCGCCCCATCACGGGATCACGCCCCACGGCCAGCTTGTGCAGCGGATCGTCCGCCAGGGGGGCCGCGTCGTTCGCGTCCTCGTACCCACAGGCCAGGCCAACGATCCGCTGCCGCAGCAGGTCGCGGATCGAGTGCCGGATCTTGTCCGGGTCCCGGCGGTCGGCCAGACAGGCCGCCAACTGGTCGGTCAGCCGGAGGCGGTCATCCAGCGCCTTGAGCCACACGACGCCGCCATCAGTGCTCGCATGGCTCTGGTCGAAGAGGGCCACCACCGGCTTCAGTTTGTCATAGAATTCGAAGGTCACTTGGGGTATACAGTCTGTTGCCATCAGGGCTCCTCCTTCGCTGTACGTAGAAGCTGCTTGTCGCCGCTCCTATAGCACAGTTTGGAGCCTTGGTGGCTTTTTTTCTTTCACGAGTCACGAATTATCCGGGTTAGGTACGACTGAACTACCTCTTCGCGACTGCTGTGGAGCGCGTCTTCTAGAGTCATCGGCCCCATCCTCGTTGTCCCTGCAGGTAAGGAATGGACATATGCGTCTAACACTCAGCATCAGCGGCGGCGCGCAGCGCCGTCCGCTGCAACCGGTTGTTAGCCCAGTGGTCAGGCCGCATCAAAATAGTCATCATCAACCTTCGGCAAGCGCAGGACCCGATAGTGGGA
>JBBIOW010000207.1:0-4137 GCA_037443165.1 Nitrospiraceae bacterium
GCGTTCCAGCAGATCCGCCGAAAAGGGCTTCATGATGTAGTCGCTGGCGCCAAGCTTCATCGCTTCCACAGCGGTTTCCACCGTTCCGTACGCCGTCATGAGGACCATTTTGGTCAGCGGCAGGCGCTTCTTGATCTCGTGCACCAATTCGATCCCGCCCAAGGCCGGAAGCTTGAGGTCCGTCAAGACCAACCACGGTCGGCTTTCGAGCACACGATCGAGCGCCTCCCGACCATTGCTGGCCACGATCACGTGGTAGCCGAGGCGGCGCACGGTTTCAGCCAATGCGGCCCGCATGCCGGGCTCATCATCCACGATCGCCACCGTTTTGGTCGCAGCCGGCCGATCGGCCGGCGCACGTTCGAGCTCGACTCCGCTCGCACCCATCATTCGTCCAACTCCCCCCCTTCGCACACGCATGTCAACGTCGCGGCATCGCCCGTGGCTTCCGTGGCCTGGCCAAGCGCCTCGCCGGAGACCCGCTCTCCCTCGGTCGTGGGCCCGCCCGGCAAGACGAGGCTGAACGTCGTGCCACGACCAGCGGCGCTCTCGACCTCGATGTGTCCTCGATGGGCCTCCACAATGGCGTGGACAATCGCCAACCCGAGTCCCGTGCCGGTTTCCTTCGTCGTGAAAAACGGATCGAAAATGCGCGACCGGTGCGCTGGATCAATCCCGTGGCCCGTATCCGACACCGCGATCCGAACGCCTGACCCGTGCCCACGCGAAGTGCGGTCGGGATGGACCGTGACGGTCAGCACGCCTCCGTCCGGCATGGCCTGAATGGCGTTGAGGATCAGGTTCAGCAACGCCTGCTTGATCTGCAGCCCGTCGCACCACACCCGCGGTGCGCGAGCATCGCAGCGTGTCCGAGTCGCAATCCGGCCATTGACCGTCGCATGGGCCGCCAGCGCTAGGGTCTCGCGCACGACCTGAGCGACATCGTGCCATCTCGCCCGCGGGGGTTTTGGCCGAACGTAGAGCAACAAGTTCGTGAGCAACCGGTCCATGGCGTGGACCGCCGCGGAAATGTGATCGGCGTACGTCTTGAGGTCGCGTGCGCCGTCGAGCCCTCGGCGCAGCATCGACGCGAACAGTTCGATGCTGCCGAGCGGATTGCGGATTTCATGGGCAATCCGGCCGACCATTTCTCCCATGGACGCCAGCCGATCGCGGCGCTGCGCGTGCTCCTCCAGCCGGCGAATCTCGGTGATATCCTGCAACAGCACCAGACTGCCGGTTGACTCGCCGGCCTGATTGCGCAAATCCGTCCGCATCACGGTCAGGTATGCACCGCTCCGGGCTTTGACGGGATAGTGGTCGCCGTCGAGCCCGGCCTGGCGCAACAACCGCGCCAGCGATTCACCGGTCATGGTAGCGCGCGGCACTCCCGCCAGACGCTCCGCAGCCTGGTTGCATCGAGTGACGACGCCGGCGCGGTCGGCCACGATCACCCCGGTTGACAGCGATTCCAGAATGGCCGACAGATGCTCGCGCATTTCCTCATTCTCGCGCAGGTTCCGACGCAGCACCTCGTTGCGCTCCGCTAATTCCAAATCCAAGCGCTCCAGGCGAGCCGTCAACGTCCGATAGGATTCCTTGAGCGTCGAAGCTGCGACATCGAAACTCCGGACCGCCTCCTTGAGCAGGTCCTGCTCCTTGATGGCGGACTCTTGACCCGTTGTTGTCACATCACCCTCCTTCTCGCCCGGATTCCGGCGGCAGTTGTCGCCGCATGGCCACCGTGACTCGGCGCAGCAGCGGGTCGTCCGACTCCCCTGCTTGTGCGAGCAACCGTTTCGCCTCCGCTGGCCGTCCTTGCACAACTGCGATGCGAGCCAGTTGCCACCACGCCCATCGCGCTTCATCCGGTCGCGGCTGCGCCGCGAGCGCCTGCCGGTATACCTCGGCGGCTCGATCGTAGCGCCGGTCGCGTTCAAGAACGGCCCCGAATCGCAGCAGAGCGCCGGCGCTCCGCAACGCCCCGGCTCGCCAGGCTTCCTCGTAGATCGGAATCGCCTCGGCCGCTCGCCGCGCATCCGCCAGCGCGGAAGCCAGCACCACGAGCATCCTCGGTCGATCGGGGTGACGCCGATGCCGGTTCAACCATTCGCGGCACAGGCGGATCACAGGGTCGCGGTCGCCTTGCCGGAGCATGGCCTGAACCAAGAGGAAGGTCGCTTCCCGCGCATACCGACCGAGCGGATACTGAAACCGGTACTGCGCCAGTACGGTACGGGCCGCCGCGGGATCCTGTTGCGCGAGATACGTTTTCCCGAGCCCCACCAGCGCCTCCTCCACAAAGGGTGCGCCCCTCGGCTCTCGAATCATGGTTTGGTAGAGACGCGCCGCTTCGCCGTAAAACCCCAACCGGCGATGCGCGTCCGCCACGGCCAACAGCAGTGCCTGCCCCTGATAGACACGATGCGCCAGCGGTCCGTGCCGGTGGAACAACGTGACCGCGGTCAGATCGTCTCCGGCCTGGAGAGCCGCCGTCATCCACGGACCCAGGATCGCCCCGATCCGTTGGGCGGCGGCCTCGGGCCATGGATCGCGCTCGGCGCGGCCCGCACGCGCCACAGCGGCATGGTACTCGCGCACGGCCCCAGACCAGTCTTGCACCAACTCATAATGTTCCCCCAAGCGAAATTGCGCCTCGCTGGCGAGCACGCTCTCCTCATGTCGCGCACTGATCTCGCGCAGGATCTGGCGTTGCACATCGGGATCGAAATACCCGGACGGCACTCCGTGCATCGACGTCTCGACCATAAGGCGCAACGGCTGGCCACCGCTCGCGACGGCGAGTGCCTGCTCGACCTGAACCAAGCGCATCTTGGCGACTGGCTCGCTGGGCGATTCGGGATGCGCGGTCAAGACCCAGGCGTAGAACATCTCCGCTTGGCGGCGGAGCCCGATCTTCAGAAAGAGGTCGCCGATTCTCACGAGGGCGGACGGAGCCTCGTGGTGCGTCGGATAGAGGTTATAGAACCCCACGAGGATGTCCCGGGCCGCATGGCTCTGGTCCGCGGCCAATAAGGTCTCGGCAAACCGCAGCAAGGATTCCGGATCGCGTTTGAAGAACGCGGGCCAGCGGCGATGGCTCGCATCGAACAACGGTTGCGCTTCGTGGAGTCGGTTTTGCCGATAGAGGGTCGTAGCCAGGGCCCACGTCGCCCGCATGAGCAGACCTTCGTGCATGGTCTTTTGTCGCAGGGTCTGGAAGGCCTGTTCCGCTTCGGACCATTTGCCCAGCGCCATCAGCGCAAGTCCCATTCCGATGAGCGCCCGGTCCGCATCGAAAGGCGACCGAGCGTGTGCGAGGGCGCGCTCGTAGGCCGCCTGTGCTTCATAATGCCAGCCAATGTCGAAATAGAGATCGCCGATCCGCCACTCCGCCCGAGAGGCATTCGCGGACCCGGTCTCGTCACGAGCCACTTTCCGGTAGATGTCGATGGCTTCAGCCCGGCTACGAATCGACCGGTCAGCCGCGGCGATCGCGTCGGCCAGGTAGGCCCAGGCGGCAGATCTCGCTCGGCTGTTCGGGTGGTTCTTCACGAACGCGCGGAGCCGTTCGATGGCCTCGACATAGGCCCGGCGCTGAAACGCGGCCACCCCCCGCTGAAACAGAACGGCTTCCGGGCCGCTTTCAGCGGCTGCGTCGCGGGGGCCATCGTCCGGAAGCGGAAGGATCGCGTCGAAAAACTCGGTCAGCGTCTCTCGCCTGGTCTCGACCGTCCCTTCGGCGCCGCGGACCGCGTCCTCGGCCTGAGGACAAGCGACGACTCCGAGAAGCCATACGACCAGCACCGCTCCAATACGTACCGACATGGACACTCCACATGCGTTCGCTGCCGCGAGAAGGGATCAGCAAATTTTATGCCCTCGCGGCGACTCGCCTCACGGCGTGATCGCTTCACCGACTCCTTGCTTGATTGACTGCGAGAGAGCCTGGGGGCCTCAGGCAACCGACTGGAAGGACGGGAGAAGGGTCAAAGAATTGACACGCATGCGTGATGACGCGTCATGGCCATGGCGGTTCGCCCGTGGGGACCTAGCCGGAGAGCGAACAGCTATGGGCTTTTGCGTCGAGCCCTTTGCGCTTGAGCTTTTCGACCAATGTCGTCCGATTGAGGTGTA
>JBBIOW010000207.1:4147-4948 GCA_037443165.1 Nitrospiraceae bacterium
GATCCCTTTGGCCTGTCGTAACGCTTCCGCGATCAACCGGGTCTCATACTGATCGAGTTCTTTGACCAGATTGATTCCCTGCGCGCTGAAATGGACGTAACTTTCGGTCGCCATGGTCGCGTGGGCCTGGGGCGCAATCTTGTCCGGCAAATCCGCGACGGTAATCGTTCCCGATTTTTTCAGCACCACGAGGCGCTCGATCATGTTCTCCAACTCGCGAATGTTGCCGGGCCAGCTATAGGCAACGAGCGCGTTCATGGCATCTGGCTGCACGCCTTCGATGGTCGTCTGCTTGGTTTGGTTGAACCAATCGATAAAATGCTTCACGAGCAACGGAATGTCGCTGCGTCGTTCCCGCAGAGGCGGAATGGAGATGGGGATGACGTTCAGGCGGTAGTACAAATCATGCCGGAATCGTTTGTCCCGCACGGCCTGTTCCAGGTCCTGATTCGTCGCGGCGATGACTCGGACATCGACCGTGATCGTTTTCGTCCCGCCAATCCGCTCGAAACTCCGCTCCTGCAGGACGCGCAAGAGCTTGACCTGCAACGGCAGCGGCAGCTCGGCCACTTCGTCCAGAAAGATCGTGCCCCCATGCGCCAACTCGAACCGACCCAACCTGGTGTGGGAGGCCCCCGTAAAGGCTCCCTTTTCGTGACCGAAGAGTTCCGATTCCAAGAGATGTTCCGGGATGGCTCCACAGTTCACCGGGATCAGCGGACGGTCGCGGCGGGAACTTTGGTAGTGGAGCATCCGAGCGACGAGTTCCTTTCCCGTGCCGCTCTCTCCCTGGATCAACAC
>JBBIOW010000208.1:0-4878 GCA_037443165.1 Nitrospiraceae bacterium
ATAGTCTCCGTGTCCCGGATTTCTCCGATCAGGATGACGTCCGGAGCCTGCCGCAGCGTGTTCTTGAGCGCGTTCTGGAACGAATGCGTGTCGAAGCCGACCTCGCGCTGGGTGATAATGCACTTCTTGTGCTGGTGGACGAACTCGATCGGGTCCTCTACGGTCACAATGTGCCCTGGCGCGATCGTGTTCCGATGGTCGATCATGGCCGCCAGCGTGGTTGACTTACCGGATCCGGTGGCGCCCACGACCAACACAAGACCGCGTTTGGTCATGGCGATGTCCTTGATGATCGGCGGGAGCTGCAGTTCCTCGACGGTTTGAATCTCCGCCTTGATCAGCCGAAAGACGAGCCCGACGTTGCCTTTCTGGCGGAAGATGTTGACCCGGAAGCGCCCCAATTCTTTGTAGTAGAGCGCCAGGTTCATCTCCATCTTTTCTTCGAACTCGCCTCGCTGTTGTCCACGCATCAAGGCCAGCGCCAAGGCTTCGAGCTGCTCGTTCGTGAAGGGCGGGGCGTCGGTCCGTTGGGTGACGCCGTGAATACGGTACACCGGCGGAGCATCGACCGTCAGATACAGATCCGATGCTTCCCGGTCCACCATCACTTTCAGCAAGCTGCGAATATCCATGCTCCGCCCCCGACGAATCCGTTATGTGCAAGCGGCTGCTAAACCGGTCGCAGCCCCGACGCTCAGGCGGTCGCCCCGGCTTGGTTGAACAGATTCGGGTTCATGCTCCGCGACTGCGCCTCGCCTTTCGTCACCAAGCCTCGGTTCACCA
Organism: Nitrospiraceae bacterium; assembly: GCA_037443165.1. Classification (GTDB taxonomy): domain Bacteria; phylum Nitrospirota; class Nitrospiria; order Nitrospirales; family Nitrospiraceae; genus DATLZU01. Next base: position 784 of record JBBIOW010000208.1, read on the forward strand.
GTTCGACCAAGGCCATGTCCATCGTCTGCATCCCGTCCTTCTGGCTGGCCTGCATCATGCCGGGGATTTGATGGAGCTTGGCCTCGCGAATGAGGTTCCGCACCGCGGTCGTCCCCACCATGATCTCGACTGCAGCGACCCGGCCGCCTGTTCGTTTCTTAAGCAGCGTCTGCGTCAGCACGCCTTCCAGAGTTTCGGCGAGCTGGGCACGGACCTGCGCTTGCTGATTCGGCGGGAACGCGTCGATGATCCGATCGACGGTCTTGGGCGCGCTCGACGTATGGAGAGTCGCCAGCACCAAGTGTCCCGTCTCGGCCGCGGTCAGCGCGAGTTGGATCGTCTCCAGGTCCCGCATTTCGCCGACCAGGATAATGTCCGGGTCCTCGCGTAGGGCCGAGCGAAGGGCGTTGGCGAACGAGAGCGTATGCACGCCCAATTCTCGTTGGTTGATCAGGCACTTTTTGGACTTGTGGACGAACTCGATGGGGTCCTCGATCGTGATGACATGCCCCTCGAACGTGTTGTTGAGGTAATCGATCATCGCGGCGAGCGTGGTCGATTTGCCGGATCCGGTCGGACCGGTGACGAGGATCAGCCCCTTTTCTCTGTCGCAGAGCTGCCGGATGATCGGGGGCATGCCGAGTTTCTCGAGCGGAATGATCTCCGTCGGAATGGTTCGGAAGACGGCTCCCAAGCCGCGGTTCTGCAGGAAGACGTTGACGCGGAAGCGCGCAATGTCGCCCATCGCGAAGGAGAAATCACATTCGCGATGCTCTTCGAAGATCTTGCGCTGCACGTCGTTCATCATGTCGTACACGAGCGCGTGGACTTCCTCCATGCCCAACGGCGGATGGTCCAGTTTCTTCAAGTCTCCGTGGATCCGGACCATCGGCGGCTCGCCGGCGCTGAGATGACAGTCCGAGGCGCCTTCTTTGACGGCAAACGTCAATAACTGCGAAATATCCATGAACCAAACCCTCCTCCCTGGCGGATCGAGTGCAGAATAACGACTGCCCGAGATGAAAAGTGATCCAATGATCTGTTGTCAGTTATTGGAGCGGATCGCCCTTCGAACGGTCGGAAACCTGTGGCCATCATGCCACATCGATTTCAGAAAGCAAGAAAATAGGCACAAGCCAATGCGCCTCCAACGGGCCACCTCGGGGACCGTCGACGAGCGACAGCGTGAGGGCGGTGAAAAGCGCGAGTCAGATCAAGCCCAAATCTTTCCCGGCTTTCCGAAAAGCTTCCAGTGCGGCGTCGAGCTGCTCGCTCGTGTGTTCGGAGGTCACCGTGGTTCTGATCCGGCTCGTTCCTTTTGGGACGGTCGGGGGCCGGATCGCCGGAGCGTACACGCCGTATTCGAAGAGTTTCTGAGCCATCGCGAGGGTGCGCTCGGCTTCGCCGATGAGCACCGGGATGATCGGACTGAGGCTGTCGGTCGTGACGAAGCCAAGCGATCGCAGCCCGAAAAAGAAATGCCGGCGATTGGCCCACAGGCGTGCGCGCCGCTCGGGCTCCGTCTCGAGGATCGTCAACGCGGCTGTTGATGCGGCGGCGTTGGCGGGAGGCGGCGCGGTGGTGAACATGAAAGACCGAGCCGTATTGACCAGATAATCGATGAACGAGGCGGGACCGACGACATAGGCGCCGATCCCGCCCAGCGCTTTCCCGAGCGTGCCCATATGGAACGGGATGCGCGACTCGACGCCGAAATGTTCGAGCGAACCGCGACCGCGCTCGCCCATGACGCCGGTAGCGTGGGCGTCATCGATAAGGATTTGTGCCTCATACTGCTCTGCCAGCGTAGCGAGGTCGAGCAGAGGAGCCAAGTCGCCGTCCATGCTGAACAGACCGTCGGTCACGATCAGCGTCCGTCGTCCCGCCGGGCGACGCCGAAGCAAGGATTCGAGGTGTTCCATGTCGCGGTGCCGGAACACGCGAAAGTCGGCCCCGCTCAAACGGCACCCGTCGATCAAGCTGGCATGGCACAAGCGGTCGGCCAAGATGAGCCCGCCGGACCCGATCAATGCTGGGATCATTCCAAGATTGGCGAGATAACCCGAACCGAATACAAGAGCCGCCTCCGTACCTTTGAAGCGAGCCAATGCTGATTCCAGCTCTATATGGGGCGGGAGTGTTCCGGAGACCAGGCGAGACGCTCCGGCGCCGACACCGAACTTCTCGGTGGCCTGAACGGCGGATTGAATGAGTTGAGGATGGGTGGCAAGACCGAGATAGTCGTTCGATGCCAACAGAATAACTTCACGGCCGTCGATCGAGACGACCGGGCCGGTCGCCGACTGCAGCGGTTTCGGCTGGCGCAGCAGGTGCTGCCGCTTCAGTTGCCGGAGCCTCTCAATGAACTGAAAATGCCGATCGGTCTCGTCCGTTGACGCCATCGTGCCACGTCGGTTTCGCTGCGGTACGCTATACTCGCTGATCCTCGGTGTCAACGACCGGGCAATGGAAGGATCCGGATTACGGTGCGATTGACAATCCGCGGCGAACCTTAGTATAAGGCCCGTCACTGTCGAGCCGGAGAGTGATCGCCGGCCATCGACATCCAGGCGCGACCGATGTCCTACCGCATTAAAATTCCATCAAAAAACGACCCGGTGAACGAGGAGCAGCTTCTCAGCGGGATGGAGCGTCTGTGGTTGACGATTCAGGAATATCGCCGAGCGATTCTGGTTGGAGGCGCAGTTCTGGTCGCGGCGGTGGCAATTGTGATCGGCGTGCTCTGGTATGACCACCGTACGGCGGAGGCGGCGCTCAGTTTGTACCGCGAAGCGACCCGCCATTACTTGACGCGTCCTGCCGACAAACCGGAACAAGCCGACGTCAACCTTAAGGAGGCGATCAAAAAGTATCGCCAAGTGGTGGAACAGTATCCGCGCACTCCCAGCGCACCGCTCGCCTTATACCATTTGGGAAATGCATTGGTGCAGGCGAACGAGATCGATGCGGCGATCGAGGCCTACAAGCGGTACGTCCTGCTGTATGCTTCCAATTCCGCATTGCTCGGACTGGTTCAGCAACGATTGGGCTACGCGTATCTCTTGAAAGGAGATCGGGATCAGGCGGCCAAAGCGTTTTCAACGGTCGTCCAACTGCCAGAGGCCCTGAACAAAGACAACGCGCTTTTTGAACTGGGCAAGCTCGAAGAGGCTCAATCGCGGCCGGAAGGCGCGTTGAGCCATTACCAGCAGTTGATCAAAGACTATCCCAACTCTCCCTTTGCCAGCGAAGCTGCGGTCCGTATCAAGGTGTTGGAAGTGAAGAAAGGGCCGGCGGGAACTTCTTCTGGAACCGCGGGGACCGAATCGCAACCCGGAGGGTCCGCTACGAATCCAGCCGACCATCCCTCTTCCTCTTCACCGGACGCGACACAACGCTAGCCGATTTTTCCGATTCATATTGTTCAGAGACACGAAGAGCGTCTGTCTGGCAGGAAAGCGTGGAGCGTTATCTGATCGCGAGCACGTCGCCCGGCCTAATCAGGGTACTGGTGAGGTTGTTTCTTGCCTTCAGCACTTTCACCGAGATTCGGAAGCGTTTGGCGATCTTTTCGAGCGTGTCGCCCCCCCGTACGCGATACACTTTCGTGCTTCCGTGGTCTGTGCGGCTGTTCTTAGACTTCACGGCAAGCGGAATGTGTTTGTAAGTCGGAATGCGGTCCAGCAGTTGCTCGACCTTCTCTTTGGTTCCTGCCGGTACCTTTAGATGATACTCAGCGTCGTCGGGCGGTGTCGCGTCCCGGCGAAGCTCTGGGTTCAGATTCTTCAGCTCCTGATAGGGAATGCCGGTGACGTTCGAGATCGCCCGGAAATGGATCGGACGGCGGACAACTACTTCTTCAAAGCTGTGGGGTATGACGTCTTCCAGAGGAAATCCATAACGATCCGGATTCTTTGCGATGATCGTGGCGGCCATGAAACGGGGAACGTACTCTTTGGTTTCCCGACGGATCAGCTTGGTGCGGGAAATTTCTTTGAAGCGCTCAGCTTGGGCCTTCTCAAGCGCACGCAGCACTTTTCCTTCGCCGGCATTGTAGGCGGCCATCGCCAACGGCCAACTTCCGAAGAGATCATA
>JBBIOW010000209.1:0-4877 GCA_037443165.1 Nitrospiraceae bacterium
GATGCACCTTGACGACAGTCCCGTCGATGTACGCCAGGAGTTCCAGGATGCGCGGCGGCTCGCGCAACAGCACCTGGCCGGTCACCGTCGAGACCGCTTCGATAGCGCCTTGAATCGGCGACCGGACTTCGGTTTTGAACCATTTGATGAGCGGCTTGTTCTCCGCGATGACCTCGTCTTTGTGCACGGGGTCGCCTTCCCGTTTGACCAGATACTCCTTGATCTCGTCGGGCGCGATGCCCAGGAGATTGGCGACGTTGACCGCCTGCACCTTGCCGGGCAACTCGGCGCGCGCAACCGGCGAATCGGCGTGTACCTCGTCACCGACATCTACCAGCACGGTCCCCGGCAGCGGTAGCAACCGTTTCCGCCGGACGATCGTGCGTTCGGTGACGGTGAGCCCGGGTGTGTACGCGTGCGCCATACGATTTTAGGTGACAGGGGATGGGCTAGAGGCGAGTTGTTCTTTTACCCATGGCCTATTGCCCATGGCCACCCATAGCCCACTCCAGCGGGTACAAACCCACGGCCCTGTGCCATTTCCTCAGCGCGGCCAAGCGCGCGGAATCGTCACGCGGAAGTTGCAACGGACGCCCGCGGCCGTCGAGGAGCAACCCGACGACTCCGCCTTGCACATCGCGGCTGACGGCGTGGCCCGGACCTTCGCCGAGATCGACGGTCTTGGCCGGCTGCATGGTCACGCGCGCCGTCCGATCCTGAGTCAGCGGGAACAGGCGGAGGTCGCCGAATCGCAAGGTGCCTCGTTCCTCCGGCCGACCGTCGTCGAACGCGATCGCGTAGTCGGTGCAACGTTCGCCGTCTTTGCCTTGCCCGATCGGCGCGACGCACACGCCGAGATAGATCATGCAATCCCGGATGAACACGTCGGTGGCTGCCTTTTCATTCACTGTCGAGAGCACGCCGAGATGGGGCATCATGAAAATGCTGTCGACGGACAAGCGGGTAAAGCCCAGCGGTTCGTAAGCGTCGATCATCATCATCATCGACTGCACCCGCCTCGGCGCGTGGGACAGAATGCCGCCGCTGCCCACGATCAGGTCCAGTTTCAGCATGTCGATCAGCGTCCGGCCGGACGTCTGCTGCTCGAAGATATCCGAAATCGTCCGTTCCTGCTGCACGCCCTTCAGGCCGGTGGCCAGGGACTTGTGATGGATCAACGCCAGCCGCAGCGCTTCCCGCGCGATCGCCTGCTCCACCTGCAACTCGTCGAGCGTCTGCGGAATCGTCGTGGGTCGGATCATCTTGTTCTTGATCCGGTTCCGCAACGTCTGTTCGTCGATGGAGAACGGCACCCATCGCATGATATTCGCCAGTCCGGCTTCGGCCAGCACGTTGGAGATACTGTACGACATGCCCAAGTTGGCGCTGACGGTGCGGTTGAAGACGCCGTCGAACACCGAGAAGACGTCGGTCGTCGCGCCTCCGATGTCCACCCCGATCAGATTCAGGTGTTGCCGTTTGGCGATCGTCTCCATGATCAACCCGACCGCGGCGGGGGTCGGCATAATCGGCGCGCCGGCCATCTCGATGAGCTTCTTGTACCCCGGCGCCTGGGCCATGACGTGCTCGAGGAACAAGTCGTGGATCTTATGCCGGGCCGGCGCCAGGTTTTCCCGCTCTAACACGGGCCGGATGTTGTCGGTGATCACCAGCGCGGTTTTCTTCCCCAGGATCTTGCTGATCTGCTCGCGCGCTTCCTTGTTGCCCGCATAAATGAGCGGCAAGGTGTACGTGCTGCCGAACCGAGGGCGAGGTTCGGCGGCGGCGATGTATTCCGCCATCTCGACGACGTGCGTGACCGCTCCGCCGTCGGTGCCTCCGGACATGAGAATCATGTCCGGCCGCAAGGTCCGAATCCGCTCGATCTTTTCGTGGGGCAGCCGCCCGTCGTTCGACGCTAGCACATCGATGACGATGGCGCCCGCGCCCAGGGCCGCCCGTTGGGCGCTTTCCCCCGTCATGTTCTGGACGACGCCCGTGACCATCATCTGCAGCCCGCCGCCTGCGCTGCTCGTGGAGATATAGATGTCCACCCCCACGCTCGGTTCCCCCTGCGCCGCCCGATTGGGCGTGATGAGGCGTTCACCGTCGAGAATCTTTCGGCCGGACAGCTCTTCGATTTCGGCGATCGCGTTGAGCACGCCCCGCGTGACATCCTCGAACGGCGCCTCAACGGTGGTCGGCGCTTCGCCCCGGTAGGTTTGGCGATACTCCTCGCCGATCTTTTCGATCAGAATGGCTTTGGTGGTGGTGCTGCCGCAGTCGGTCGCGACGATGACGTTCAGCGGCCGATCATTCTCCTGCGTGTCAGCGGATCGACCGGTCGCGGTCATCGAACGGACGTTCCTTTGGGTGCGGACTTCGCTTCGATGAGGGAGATCAGGCGGGGGATGGTCTCGCGGTGCTCGAGCAGATGCGCCACCTGTGCGACTTCCTTCGTGCTGAACGCCAACTCTAGGATCGGCGTGAGGAAGTGCAACGCTTGGCTCCCGAGGAAGTTCATCGGCCCCACGGACTCCAAGAACAACGTCGCCGGGGTCGCCATCCCGCGTTGCACCACGGCGGCGGCTACTCGTTCCAACAGCGCGAGATCCTCGACGCTGAACGTCTCCCCGTCCGCCGTCAGAGCGAAGGCACGTCGGAACTCGGCCCGAAACGTGCCGACCTTTTTTGCGAGAAGTTCCCTGGAAAATACGGCCATGATGAGTCGTGATGGCCAGATTCTGTGAAGCGAAACTCATTATAGGGAGGGGTCGGAGTAGAGTCAATTCGACTGGAGAACGCGACTTCCACCGGTTGACACGCAGGCGGCGGAGTCACTATGGTCGGGATGGCCGACGGGCATGTAGTCGGAACGGACTCAGAAAGGACTCGCTCATGGACCTGAATCCCTTCGCGGGCAAACCCGCCCCTGCCTCGATCCTGATCAACATTCCCCGACTGATCACTGCGTACTATACGGAGAAGCCGGACCCCGCCGTGCGCGAGCAACGGGTCGCCTTCGGAACGTCCGGTCATCGCGGCTCGGCCTTCAAACGCAGCTTCAACGAAGCGCACATTCTGGCGATCACCCAGGCGATCTGCGAGTACCGAAAGGCGTACGGCATCACCGGTCCTCTCTATCTGGGCATGGACACCCATGCGCTTTCCGAACCGGCGTTCGTCAGTGCCCTCGAAGTGTTGGCGGGGAACGGGGTCGATGTCATGGTGGATGGCGCCTGCAGCTACACCCCCACGCCGGTTATTTCCCACGCGATTCTGATCTACAACCGTAACCGAACCTCCGGTGTAGCCGACGGCATCGTCATCACGCCTTCGCACAACCCACCCGAGGACGGCGGCATCAAATACAACCCGCCGGAAGGAGGTCCCGCCGACACCCGGGTGACCGCCTGGATCGAGGAACGGGCCAACGCACTGCTCGCCGCCGACCTGGACGGCATTGCGCGGATGCCCTATGAGCGCGCGCGCCGCGCTTCTACGACTCATGCGCACGATTACGTTGGCGCCTTTGTCGGGGACCTGCAGTCCGTCGTTGACGTGGAGGCCATTCGGTCGGCCAAGCTTAGACTCGGCGTGGACCCCCTCGGCGGCTCCGGTGTGGCCTATTGGGAGCCGATCGCCGAGCGGTACGGGTTGGAAATCGAGGTTGTCAATCGCACGGTGGACCCGACGTTTCGTTTCATGCCTCTGGACCGGGATGGGAAAATCCGAATGGACTGCTCCTCGCCCTACGCCATGGCCAACCTGATCGCGCTCAAGGATCGTTTCGATGTGGCGTTCGGGAATGACGCGGATAACGACCGGCATGGGATCGTGACGCGCTCGGCCGGTCTGATGAATCCCAATCATTACCTGGCCGTGTCGGTCTGGTATCTGTTTTCCCATCGTCCTGACTGGAAACCGGACGCGGCGGTGGGCAAGACGCTCGTCAGCAGCAGCCTGATCGATCGCGTGGCGGGCAAACTCGGACGGAAGCTCATCGAGGTGCCCGTCGGCTTCAAGTGGTTCGTCAGCGGCTTATTGGACGGGTCGCTGGGGATCGGCGGCGAGGAGAGCGCGGGCGCGTCGTTCCTCCGCCGCGACGGGACTGTGTGGACCACCGACAAGGACGGCATCATCATGGATCTGCTGGCGGCGGAAATGATGGCGCGGACCGGCCGCGATCCGGCTCAACTCTATCGCGAGCTGACCCGTGAACTGGGCGATCCGGCCTACGAGCGGATCGACGCGCCCGCGACACCGGAACAAAAAGCGATCTTGGCCAAGTTGTCACCCGAGCAGGTGCCGGTGACCGAACTAGCCGGAGACCGGATCATTGCGAAGCTCACCACGGCGCCCGGCAACGGCGCGCCGATCGGCGGGCTGAAAGTCGTGACAGCGCACGGTTGGTTTGCCGCCCGGCCCTCCGGCACCGAAGACGTGTACAAGCTGTACGCCGAAAGCTTCCGCGGCGCTGAGCACCTCCGCCGCATTCAGGAAGAGGCCCAGGCGCTGATTGCCCGGGCGCTGGCGGCGGCAAAGTAAAGCCGTTCCGGCCACAGGATTTGAGGACGACAGCCGTCCGCGATCTCGGGTCAGCCATCTGTTACTTCATGTCTTGCGCGGGGACGAGCCGCAGATGCCCCCGCCGGTTTTGCTGATAACAGGCCTCATTGTGTTGGCGACAGAACGGGAGCTCTTTGCCGTATGAAATCCAGGCGAGTTGGCCCGGGTTCACGCCGAGGTTGGTGAGATAATTCCGAGCCGCCTTCGCCCGGTTCTCTCCCAGGATCAAGTTGTATTCAAAGCTGCCACGCTCGTCGCAGGGGCCCTCTATGGTCACACCGACGTCCGGGCGTGCTTTGATCCACTGG